>NZ_JCANSZ010000013.1:0-146319 GCF_059570535.1 Streptomyces sp. CNP082 | reverse complement strand
CCCGTGAACCCGAACCCCCCGCCCCCCGGCCCCCCCTCCCCCCTCGTCATGCCCCGCGGCGGACCCGCCGCCTCCCGCTGGGACCGGCTCTACGAGACCGGCAAAGACGAGTACATCGACCGCCCCGACGCCCCTGCGAAAACCCGCCGCGTCCTGCGCGGTCTCGACCGGTTCCAGCGCCTCACCCTCGGCTACCGCACCTGCGCCCGCCTGACCGCCGCCCAGTTCGGCGGCACCCCGCAGCCCCGGGTCCTCGAACTCGGCGCCGGCTGCGGGCGCTTGGCGTACGGGATCCTCCGGGCCCACCCCACCGCCCTGGTCACCGCCAGCGACGTCAACCAGCGGGTCGTCGAGGAGCTGCGCGCCGGGCCGCTGGGCCGGCATCCGCGGGCCGGGTGCGCGGTGCTCGACGCCACCGCGATCGACGCCCCGGCCGGCGCGTACGACGTGGCGGTGATGGCGATGTCGCTGCACCACCTGCCGCCCGCCGGGGTGGTGGCGCTGCTGCGCGAGGGCACGCGGGTGGCGCGGACGCTGCTGCTCGTGGACGGGTGGCGGCATCCGCTGTGTCTGGCAGCGGTGCCCGTGATGTTCCTCACTGGCGGCCCGGCGCAGGCGCACGACGGGCTGATCAGTCTGCGCAAGGTCTACAGCGCCGCCGCCGTCCACGCCCTCGCGGGGATGTGCGGAGAGCCACTGCGGGTGCACACTCGGTTCGCACTGCCGGGGTACCTCGTCGTCACCGCAAGCCGGTCGTCGAGCGCCCCGGCAACTGCCGTTCCGTTCCGTACCCGCACCCGAAAGTGAGCTCATGCCCACGAAGACCCAGCTCCGCCCCGCAGCCCACGACGACGGCTTCGACGACCTCGGCCCCGACTCCGCCCGCTCGGCCATCGGCCGGTTCCGTGCCCCGCAGACGCGGATGCTGCTCAGCGGCGACGGCCTGACGACCACCCTCCTGGAGTCGTGGGCGGGAGCGCCGCTGCACGTCGGTGACGTGACGCTCAGGTTCGTACGGCCCGACGCTGCCCCGCACGGCGCCGCCGCTCTGCTCGGCGCCGAAGGCGACGTGCTCGTACGGCACTCGACGCTCACCGACAGCCGGGGCCGGCTGTGGTCGTGGAACCAGACCGTCGCGGCCCCGGCCGGCGACCCCGCGCTGCGGCGCTGCCTCACCGACGCCTCGGCGCCGCTGGGCCCGGCGCTGCGGGCGGCGGGCGCGGCGCTGACGCGGACCGTCGTACGCGCCGGGGTCACCCCGTGGCCGCCGGACCCGCGGGAGGCGGCGGCGTTCCGGACATACCGGCTGTGGTGCGGGGACGACGTGCTGGCCGCCATCCACGAGGTGTTCAACCCCGCCCACGTACCGGCGGATCTGCGGGAGACAGCATGAGCAGCACGAACGGCGGGAACGGCATGAGCAGCATGAACGGCATGAGCAGCGGGGCACGGGCACCGCGGCGGGTGCGTACGCAGGTCGCGATCGTCGGCGCGGGACCAGCCGGCCTGGTGCTGGCGAACGTCCTGTTACGAGCCGGCGTCGGCGTCGCCGTCGTGGAGCGCCGCTCGCGCGCCGAGTGCGAACGCCGCGCGCGGGCGGGCCTGGTGGAGCACCGGATCGTCGAGTACCTGCGCGCGCACGGCCTGGCCGACCGGCTGCTCGCGGAGGGCACCCGGCACGGCTGGTGCGACTTCCTGTGTACGGGCCGGCTGCTGCGCTTCGACTACGCCGCGCAGTCCGGGGGCGTACGGCACTGGGTGTACCCGCAGCAGCTCCTCGTCCGCGACCTCATCAACGCCCTCGACAAGGCGGGCCACACCCCGGAGTTCTCCCTTCCGGCGACCCGCGTGCACGTGGACGGCGCCGGCCGGGCGCGGGTGGAGTGCCCCGGTCTTGACGTCGACTGCGACTACGTCGTCGGCTGCGACGGCCCGCACGGCGTCACCCCGCAGGCGCTGCCCCCCGATGCCGTGCCGCGCGGCGAGCTGGACGAGAGGTACCCGTACGACTGGCTCACGCTCCTCGCGGAGGTCGACCGCGGGGTGCCGGGCGTGGTGTACGCCGTGCACGAGGACGGCTTCGCCGGCGTCATGCCGCGTACGTCCCGTATCGCCCGGTGCTATCTGGGGATCCCCGCCGGCGACGCCACCGCGCGCTGGACCCCGGCCCGCGCGCACGAGCGGCTGCGCACCCGGCTGGCGGGCGCGGGCGCGGCGGTGCCGCGGCTGGGGCGCATCGTGGAGACGGGCGTGCTGCGGATGCGCAGCAGCGTGCGGCAGCGCTTCCAGCACGGGCGGCTCTTCCTGGCGGGGGACGCGGCGCACGTGCTGACGCCCTCGGGGGCCAAGGGCATGAACCTCGCCGTCGCGGACGCCGCCGACCTGGCCGACGCGCTGATCCGCCGCTACCGGGACGGCGACGAGGCGCACCTGTCCGGCTACACGGACCGCCGGCTCCCCGAGGTGCTGCGCACCCGGGACCTGGCCGCCGGCTTCCTGGACCTGCTGCATCCGCAGGGGCACCACCCGGCCGACCGCCGGGCGGAGCTGGCCCGGCGGCTGGAGCGGATGCGGGAGCTGGCGGAACCGGGCGCCGCGGGGGCCGCGTTCGCGCACTGGTACGTCGGCGCGGGCCCCGACCTCCCCTTCCCCCACAGTCCGGCCGGTTCAGCCGGTCCAGCCCCCAGGGAGTCCACTCGATGAGTCTTGCGGTCCAGGCGCGGGCGTTGTACGGCTTCTCGCGCGGCAACCAGGCGCTGTTGAGCATCGCCCAGCCCCTGGTCGGCGCGCTGCTGGCCACCGACAACCCCGCGCCGGGCCGCCTGACCGCCGCCGTACTCGCCACCGCCGCGGCGTTCTTCGCGGTCTTCGCGGCGAACGACCTGTTCGACGCCCGTCTCGACCGGCGCAGCGCGGCGCTGGCCCACACCCGCGCGGCGCCGGACCTCGACAGCGCGGGCGGCCGGCACCCGCTGGCGCAGGGCAGGCTGCGCTTCGCGGCGGGGCTGGCGTGGGTGCTGCTGCTGGGCGGGGTCGCGCTGGCGGTGGCGGTGGCGCTGAGCTGGGTGTGCGCGGTTTTGTTCCTCTGCGCGGCGCTGCTGGAGGCGGTGTACTGCCGGCTGGCCACGGTCACGGCGTACAAGTTCCTGCTCAGCGGGGCGATGGTCGCAATCGGCGCGTGCGCGGGCTGGTTCGCCTTCTCCGACCGCATCGACCCGCTGCGGCTGGGGCTGCTGGCGGTGTGGATGGCGGCGTGGGAGATCGGCGGCCGGAACATCCCCAACGACCTGGCCGACGTGGACGAGGACACCCCGCTGGGCATCAAGACGGTGCCGATCGTCTACGGCCCCCGCACCGCCGCCCGCCTCGCGGCGGCCCTGCTCCTGACCACCGCGGCGGCGGCCTGCGCGCTGGCCGCCGCCGCGTGGCCGTCGTACGGCGCGGTGGGCCTGACCGTCACGGCCCTCACCGCGGTGCCCACCCTCGTCCTCCCGGCCGCACGCCTGCTGCGCCGCCCCGAAGGACCGACGGCGCTGGCGGTCTTCAACCGCGCGTCGTTCCACCCGCTGGGGGTGCTGGCGGCTTTCGCGGCAGGCGCGCTGACGCTCTGACCCGACTCAGTTCACCATTCCCTGAATCCAGGATCCTCTGTACTATCCTGAGGGTGCTGACCACCGCCACGGACATCGACGTGCTGGCCCGCTTCGGCCGCGCCCTCGCCGACCCCATCCGCTGCCGCGTCCTGCTCGCCCTGCGCGACGCGCCCGCGTACCCCGCCGAGTTGGCGGAGACGCTGGGCATCTCCCGCACCCGGCTCTCCAACCACCTGGCGTGCCTGCGCGACTGCGGGCTCGTCACCGTCTCGCCCGACGGCCGGCGGATGCGCTACGCCCTGGCCGACCCCCGCCTCGCCCACGCGCTGGACGACCTGCGCACCGCGGTCATCGCGGTCGCGAACGACCGGACCTGCCCGGACGCCGCCACGGAAGGGTGCTGCTGACGATGACCGCGAACGTTGCCCTCAGCCCGGGTCCGGTCCGGGCGGCCCTTCTCACCCGGCGGATACGGCTGCTGGTCGCGGCGACGATCGCGTACAACGTCGTCGAGGCCGCCGTGGCGCTGACCGCCGGGGCTCTCGCCTCCTCCGCCGCGCTGATCGGCTTCGGGCTGGACTCCGTCGTCGAGGTCTCGTCCGCCGCGGCCCTCGCCTGGCAGTTCTCCGCGTCCGACCCCGCCGCCCGGCAGGCCCGCGAGGGCCGGACGCTGCGGATCACCGCGGTGTCGTTCTTCGCCCTCGCCGCGTACGTCACCGCCGACGCCGTACGCACCCTGGCCGGCGGCGCCGAGGCGGAGCCGTCCGTACCCGGCATCGTGCTGGCCGCGCTGTCGCTGGCGCTCATGCCGTTCCTGTCCGCCGCGCAGCGCCGCGCGGGCCGCGAACTCGGCTCCGCCAGCGCCGTGGCCGACTCCAAGCAGACCCTGCTGTGCACGTACCTGTCGGCCGTCCTGCTGCTCGGCCTCGTCCTCAACGCGACCGCCGGCTGGGCCTTCGCCGACCCGGTCGCCGCCCTCGCCATCGCCGCCGTCGCCGTCAGGGAGGGCCGCAACGCCTGGCGCGGCGAAGCCTGCTGCACCGTCCCGCCCACCGCCGCCGACCCCGCCCCCGACGCCCCCGCCGCGGACGACTGCTGCGCCGCAGACCGGGGAGGCCGGGGATGACCGGGTGGGCGTGGGCCGCGCTCGGCCTGTACGCGGCGTGGGCCGCAAGTCGGCCTGAGACGGCCGGCGCAGGACGGGATGCTCCCGGCGGGGTCACGGCCTGCGGAGCGTACGGACCTGCTGCTGGGCGCTGCTCACCGCCGTGGAGAGCCGGGTGCGGGCCTGCTCCTGCTTCATCGCAGCCGCCATCAGCGCCGCCCTGGAGCCGGACAAGGGCGACGTGAGCGCCGTGCCGAGGTAGGCGTCGCAGTGGGCCACGATGTCCTGCAGTTCGGTGCGCAGCGCACCGGACTGCGGGGCACAGGTCTCTAGCAGGTTGCGCAGGGTGCGCAGGCGATCGAAGTCGGCGACCGTGCCGGGCTTCTGGGCGTACCGGCACAGCAACTCGCGGACGCCCTTGAGGTAGTCGTCGACATCGTCCAGGTCCTTGGCGGCGTCGTCCGTGCGCCGGGTCCTCCTGCTCCAGGCGAAGACCCGGCGGTTGTGGCGCGCGTTGACGACGCCGATGGTGCCGATCACGATGATGCTGCAGATCGCCACGGTGATGCTGAGGTTCATCGAACCCATCCGTTCGTCGGTGCACGCGGCCTCGGCTCCCCTGGGGACCGGAGCCGCGCGAGGGGGGTGATGGCGGGTGGCAGGGCCGGGAGGGGGCTACGGGGTGCGGGCCAGGCGCTCAAGGGCGCGCAGGTCGGTCACCACCAGCTCCCGGTACCCGCTGTCGACGGCCCGGTGGCCGGTCCGCAGGTGGCGCAGGGCGTTCTCGACCGTGGACGTGCCGAGGAGGAGGGCGCCGGAGATGTCGTCCTGCCGCAGCCCCTTGACCGTGATCCGGTCGGGATCGACGGGGTCCTTGGCGCCGGCGGTGCGGGCCAGGTGCACAAGGAGGGTGGTCACGCGGGCGAGGGGGGACCGGCGGGTCATGCCGTAGACCCGCTCGTCGCTGCGGCTGCGGTCCTCCAGGCTGCGCAGGAGCGCGAGTTGCATGGGCGGGTGCTGCTTGAGCAGGACGTTCACCCGCTGCGCGGTGCAGGGCATCACCCACGTGTTGCCGACGCAGACCGTCTTCACCTGCGACCGGGGCTCGATGAGCTTCGCCTCGCCCAGGAACTCCCCGGCGCCGCGGAATCGGGCGATCACATCCGCCCCCTCGCCCATCGGGTAGCGCTTCTGGAGGACGCAGCCGCCCAGCACGATGAAGCAGGTGCGGTCGTCCTCGCCGAGCGGGAGTCGGCAACCGGACTCGAAGGTACGGGCGTCCGGGCCCCATGCCTGTATCAGCAACGGCCATATGTCGCGCGGCAGGTGGTGGAGGAAGCTGCCCGGGGGCATGGGCTGACGCCCTGCGAGTATTTCGGTGGGGTTGAAGCCGTCGGTCTTCGACGGAAGCGAGCCCATCTCTACCCCTGGCCTCCCGGTTGAGCGGGAGCGCCGGCGCGGTCGCCGGCCGCCGCGGGAGCCGCGGCAGGGAGGTGGTGCGGTGGGCGGGGCGGCAGCGCAGTACGATGGCGCGCCCGCGGTACGCGGGTGGCCTGTGCTGCGACGCCGTCCGGGACGGCGCGGTTCAACGGTCCGGGCCTCCTTCTGTTCCAGAACGGGAAGTTGTGGTGGGTCCAGCACCTCCCACCGCGCCTGTCCGGTGGTGAGTCCGGCGTGCGGCGCGGCGACGAGCGAGGCCCCCACGTTACCCCGTTGAGGGGCGGACGGCGCAGCTACACCGGACCGATTCTGCGGCATCACGAAGATCCCCCACCGGTGGGGATTGAAATTCCATTCTGCGGGGTGCACCGGGTGCCACCAGTCGCGGATCATCGGCGGCCCATTGTTAACTCAACAAGGTTTCGAATATTACCGGTGTCCGGCATCCGGGATTTCCGGCAGGTAAACGCCGTCGGGCGATTACGCGCAAGCCGCCTCTTACGCACCGGAGGCCCCAGGGAACCACCCTGGAGCCTCCGGGAAGAGGTCTGGACCCACCAAGGCTCAGACCGAGTGCCTATTTAACACCACGACATGCAAGTGCAGCACCTCCACCCTCCCGTCCACCGAACGCTTCCCCCATGGAGAGGGCTTTCGGCACTCGGATCGGGCGCCGCGACGCACACTGAACGTAACGGGGGCCGCACCACACATCTGTCCACTTTGAACCTATTCGCCGTGGTTCACTTCCGCGAAAGACCGGGTGAACTCGCCGGCCCGACGCCGGAGCGTACGAGCGTGAGCACTCAGCAGATTCGATGCACAGTTGCACATGGCGACCCGCTCCTTCCCGGCAGGCACACAGCGCACGGGCACAAGCAGCGTTTCCCACGCCCCACGGCCGAGTCGCCACGGCGAAAGTCCGGCGGTCGAGAATGGCTGGAGAAGGGGCGGGAATTACCCTCCGGAAACTGACAGTCAATGCCAGAAGAGGTATGTCGACTATCCGTGAGGCAATGGCCCGCACATGCCCGCGCGCACCCTTTATCTGAGAGCCCGTCAGCCCCCGCGCCCGGGCGCCCGGGCACTGCATGCCGGACCCGGACGGCCCGGTTCGGCTGACCGCGGCGCCTCAGCCGTGACCGTGACTATGGTCACTCGGGTGCGGGAGCCGGATGAGGTTCATGCGGTACTCCTCGACCTGCGGGAGGCGTTGTCCGGCGAGTCCGGTGAGCATCTCCCGGTACGCCGCGGGCAGCTCCCGGCGCATCGGCGGCGGCAGGCTGGTGAGCGTGTGCGAGGCGAGGACCCGGGTGCCGGGGTGGCGGTCGGCCACCTCCGCCGGGTCTGCGCACGCCCACCGCATCCGGGCCTCGACTCTGCTCAGCGCGTCGTGCGTGTCCTGCGCGGCGAGGAAACCCGGGCCCGTGGTGTCCAAGGCCAGCAGGGAGCCGGGGAATCGGGTGGCGGCCAGGTCCAGCACCCGGTGCACCTCCGCCTCCGTGAGGAACGGCAGCACCGCCTCGGCGGCGAGGAAGTACGGGCCCTTGCCGCCCAGCGCGACCGCCTCGTCCGCCCAGGACCCGGCGGTCACCGACGCGGCGAGCGCCCTGCGGCGGCCGGTGTCGGCGAAGAGCGTGCTGCGCAGCGCGATCACGTCGGGCAGGTCGAACTCCAGCCAGCGCGCGGTGCCGTTGTCGACGCGCTCGAAGCGCGTGTTGAGTCCGGCGCCGATCTCGACCACGGTGCCGCCCGGGTGGACGGAGAGGAACTCCCGTACCCACCGGTCGAAAAGGGCGGTGCGCAGCACCGAGCCGACCAGGCTCGGCAGGTCGTCGAACCGGGCGAAGTCGTAGGAGAGCGAGGCGACGATCTCCTCGGCCCGCGGGTCCCGCAGGGCGGGTTCGGCCTTGCGGTTCTCCACGGCGCGTCCGTACAGCGGGATCAGCAGCGTCTCCTGGACCGTGCCCAGGTCCACCGGGTGCCGGGTCATCGGCGCCTCCTGCATGCGCGGCGGCGGGTCATCGC
Organism: Streptomyces sp. CNP082; assembly: GCF_059570535.1. Taxonomy (NCBI): domain Bacteria; kingdom Bacillati; phylum Actinomycetota; class Actinomycetes; order Kitasatosporales; family Streptomycetaceae; genus Streptomyces; species Streptomyces sp. CNP082. The sequence goes on along the minus strand of NZ_JCANSZ010000013.1, from coordinate 138,153 downwards.
TGGTCCTCGAAGCGCAGCAGGCCGCGCTCGTAGGCCCGTAGCAGATGCCGCGGCACGCGGTGGGTGACACCGTCGACGGTCACGGGCACCAACTGGGGTGCTGCGGCCTGCCACTGCGCGCGGCGGTGGCGGGTGCGGCTGCGGGAGAGCTTGCGCTTGGGTACGGCCACGGCGTCTTCTCCTCACCAGCTCGACTTGCGGACGCCGGGCAGGTGCCCGGCGTGGGCGTGGGTGCGGACGTTGATGCGGGACAGGCCGAAGGTGCGCAGGTAGCCGCGGGGGCGGCCATCGACGCTGTCGCGGTTGCGTACGCGGGTGGGGCTGGCGTCGCGCGGCTGGGCCCGCAACTCGCGCTGCGCGGCCTCGCGTACGTCCGGCGGGGTGGTGGGCCTGCGGATGAGTTCCTTCAGCTCCGCGCGGCGGGCGGCGTAGCGGGCGACGACGGCCCGGCGCCGCTCGTTCTTCGCGATCTTGCTTGCCTTCGCCATCAGATCCGCTCCCCTCGCGCGCGCATCCGTGCCACCGCGCTCTCGATGCCCATGGCGTCGATGGCCTTGATGCCCTTGGCGCTCAGCGTCAGGCGGATGTGCCGGCCCTCGCTGGGCAGCCAGTAGCGCTTGCGCTGGATGTTGGGGTCGAAGCGCCTGCGGGTGCGGCGGTGGGAGTGGGAGATGCGGTTGCCGAAGCCGGGCGTGCGGCCGGTCATCTGGCATCGGGCCGACATGGGCGGTCCCTTTCGGTCGGGTGGGTCCTGCGGTCGCGAGTGGGAGCGTACATGAAAATGACAACCGTTACGATGTATACTGCCGGGCATGGCCAGCAACGAAGTCCGTCCCGTGATCAAACTCCGCTCCACCGCGGGCACGGGCTACACCTACGTCACCCGCAAGAACCGCCGGAACGACCCGGACCGGCTGCACCTGCGCAAGTACGACCCGGTCGCCCGCCGTCACGTGCTCTTCCGCGAAGAACGCTGACGGAACGCTGAATCGCTGAATCGCCGAAGAACGCCGAAGAACGCCGAAGAACGCTGAGAAAGGAGCCCGCCGAGATGAAGCCCGGCATCCACCCCTCCTACGGCCCCGTCGTCTTCCGCGACCGGGCCGCCGAGTTCGCCTTCCTCACCCGGTCCACCGCCACCAGCGAGCAGACCGTCACCTGGGCGGACGGCAACACCTACCCCGTCGTCGACGTGGAGGTCTCCTCCGCCAGCCACCCCTTCTACACCGGCCGCACGAAGGTGCTGGACACCGCCGGCCGGGTCGAGCGGTTCGAGCGCCGCTACGGACGCCACCAGGAGCGCTGAGGTGGCGGGAGAGCGGACGCCGCTGCCGGTGGTCGTCGTCGCCGGAATGCACCGGGAGGCGCGCACGGCGGCCGTCGAGACGCTGCTGCGCGCCGTGCCCGGCGCCGTCGCGGTCCACCACGACCTCGGCGGCACCGAGGACGGGCGGGTGCTGCGCACCGTCCGGGACGCGGCCGGGGTACGCGACCGGGGCCGCCCCCGCATGTCCGCGCCCTGCGGCTGCTGTGCGGTCCGCGACGACCTCGTACCCACACTCCTGTCACTGGCCGTCGGCGGCGCGTACCCGCTGGCGGTGGTCGAGCTGTGGGACTCGGTCGAGCCCCGCGCCATCGCCGAGCTGATCGCCGCCGGGCCGAAGGAGGCCGTCGAACTCACCGGCGTGCTCACCGCCGTCGACATCGACTCCCTGCTGCCGTTCCTCACCTGCTGCGAGGACCTGGCGGAACAGGGCCTGGCGGTGGCGCCAGAAGACCAGCGCACCACCGCCGACACCTTCGCCCGCCAACTGGAGTACGCGCCGCTGCTCGCCCTCACCTGCACCGGCGCCCCCGAACCTGCCGACCTCGCCCTGCTCGGCCAGCTCCACCACACCTCCCGGCGGCTGCCCGCCGGTTCGGCGGAGCTGGCCCGCGCGGCCCTGGCCGGCTTCGACGTCCACGCCGCCGCGGGGCGCCATCACCCCGCCTGCGCCCTGCTCCCGCAGGAGGCGGACGAGCACGGCGTGGCCACCTTCGTCTGGCGCCGCTCCCGCCCCCTGCACCCCGGCCGGCTGTACGCGGCCCTGGAGGACATCACCTGCGCCGCCGTACGCAGCCGGGGCCGGCTGTGGCTGGCCGACCGCCCGGACACGCTGCTGTCCTGGGACGCCACCGGCGGCGCGCTGTGCATCGAGCACGCCGGGCCCTGGCTGGCCGCGCTGCCGGAGGCCGCGTGGGAGCTGGAGCCCGCCGCCCGGCGGGTGGCCGCCGCCCTCGACTGGCACCCCGCACACGGCGACCGCGGCCAGTACCTCACCTTCACCGGCCCCGGCCTGGAGCGCGACGCACTGCGCCGGACACTCGACGCGTGCCTGCTCACCGACGCCGAGTACGCCACCGGGCAGGCCGCCTGGCGCACGCTGTCGACGGCGTTCGACGCCGTGCTGGGCACACCCGCCTGACCGGCCGCACAGCCCCGGCCCCCGTCCGCCCCCACCGGCCCCGCCGGCCCGGCCTCCCCTGCCGCGGGCGCGCGGGGGCCGGTCCGGCGGGACACCGGCGGCCGGGGGGGTCGCGGTGCTCGTCAGGCTGCGGTCGACGCCCGCCTTCCGGATACGTACCACCGGATACCGCGGGACACGGACCGCGCACTGACGCCCACGGACGCGCCCGTACGCCCTTCACGCCCACACTCGCCGCCGGCTGCGTGCTGCTGCCGCAGCTCGGCTCGGCGCGGCTGCGGCTGCGCGCGCCCCCGGCGTACGGCCCGACCCCCGCCCGGCCACCGGCCCCGGGCCGTCAGCCTGAACAACAAGAAGCACCTCTCCGCCACCGCGGTCATCGCCGCCGTCTTCGTCGCGGTCCTCGCCCTCGCCGCCGCCTTCCTGCCCGGCGACGACTCCCCCACCGGCGCCACGCCCGCCGCCGACCGTCCAGACACGCCGGCGTTCTTCCTCGGCGGCGAGAAGATCTCCAACCCGCAGACGTACGAGGACTTCGCCGCCGCCCTCGACGAAGCACTCGCCCGCTGACGGCTCCCGACCTGCCCGGACGGCAGAATCGGACGCGCAGCCGGCCCACGGAAGGCACGTCAATTGACAACAGGCATAAGCACGTACACCACCCCCTCCGCGGAGCGTCCGCCCGTCCCCGTACCCATCGACTGGGCGGCAGTCGAGGAGTGGCTCGGGCTGCGGCTGCCGGCCGACTACAAGCGCCTCGCCGACCGGTACGGGCCGCTGGACTTCGGTGAGTGGGTGTGGATCCACGTGCCGTCCGCCCAGGTGGGGGCCGAGGTGGGACGCCCCTTCGACTACGGCGAGTGGCTGCGCGTGACGCACCGGAAGGCGCGCATCGAGGCGCGGGAGCTGCCCGAGGCCGCGCGGCCCGTGCTCCACCCCGAGCCCGGTGGCCTGCTGGCCTGGGGCTGCACGCGGGGCAACGACGTACTGTTCTGGGACACCTCGGTCTCCGCCGACCCCGACGAGTGGACCGTGGTGGTACAGGGCTCGGGGGAGAGGCGGGGGGAGAGGCCGGGCCGGCGCTGGCACCCGTACGGCCTGACGCTCACCGGCTTCCTGCGCCACACCGTCCGCGGCGTCCGGGCACTCCCTTCCCACCCCAGCCCCCTCCCGGGCACCGTCGCCCGGACCGCCTTCCTGTTCGACGCCGGGCCGTGGACCCCGCCCGCGCATGTCCCGCCCCGGCTCACCGCGGCCGAGCGCCGGGTCGCGCTGGAGACCGGCACCGGGCTGAACGCGCTGCGGCTGCTGACGCCGCCGCCCGCGCGGCCGTACCTCGGCGACGGCACCTGGGCGGGGCTGTGGGCAGACCTGGGCATCCGGCTGCCCGGAGAGTATGTACGGCTGATGGACGAGTACGGCGCCGGCCAGTGGAGCGAGTGGCTGGATTTCCACACCCCCCTCAGGACCGGCGAGCTGCGCTTCCGTACGCACGTCGAGCAGGCCGCGGAGAGCTACCGGGAACTCAAGGCCGGCTTCCCGGAGCGGTATCCGCTGGCGGTCTGGCCCGAGCCCGGCGGCTTCCTCCCCTTCGCCTCCTCCATCGACGGCGACTACCTCGGCTGGCTCACCGAGGGCCCGGATCCCGGCACCTGGCCGCTGATCTTCTGGCCCCGGCAGACGGACCAGGGCCCGCCGCTGGCGGGCGGCCTGCTCGACACCCTCCTCGCCCTGCAGCGCGGCACGCTGGCCACGCCCGGGTTCGCCGGCCTGGACGAGGACGACGACCCGGTCGAGTACGCCACCTTCCAGCCGTGGGACGACAACGCGACCTGGTGAGCCCTACGGCCCCCTCGTGGCGCCGCGCTCCGCCAGCATGTCCTCCATCAGCCTGATCTCCGACTGCTGCCCGCGCAGCGTGGTCTCCGCCAGCCGCCGCACCACCGGCGTCCCGGCCACGGGCCGCGCCATCTGCGACATCTGCACCCCGCCCCGGTGGTGCGCGGTCATCAGCTTCAGGTACAGCACCTCCCCGGCGGGCACCCCCGGCCGCCTCACGTGCGCCTCACCGGTACAAACTCCCGGCAACACCCCCGCCAAACCAGACCAAATCACCCACCGACGCCGACTTTTGCCCAACGACACGCACCACTCGGGCCACGGGGCAGGACCCGAGGCCCGCACCACCACCTCGGCCTCGCCCGCCCGCCTCACCCACCGGCCCCGACAGCCGCCTCGACCCCGCAGCCCCACCGGCCCGGCAGCCGCCCGATCCCGCAGCCACGCCACCCCCGACAGACCCGACAGACCCGACAGACCCGACAGACCCGCAGCCACCCACCCCCGGCAGCCGCCCCACCCCCGTTACCGTCGAAAGCGCAACGTCGATCACCCCGCCCCCCAGGAGCACCCCATGGCGCAGTCGGACGGTCCCGTCGCTGCCATGGAGCGGCATCAGGTCGCCGTCTACCTCGGCGCCCTCGCCGCCGGCGGCGTCCTCGGGTGGGTCGTGCCCGGGGCCGGGACCGGGCTGGAGCGCGCCATCAGCCCCGTGCTCGCCGCGCTGCTCTACGTGACGTTCCTCCAGGTGCCCGCCGCCCAACTGCTCCGGTCCCTGCGCGCCGGGCGGTTCCTCGCCGCCGCGCTCGTCGTCAACTTCGTCGTCGTCCCGCTGGTCGTCGCGGCGGTGTTCGCGTTCCTCCCCGACGAGCGGGCCGTCCGCATCGGCGTCCTGCTCGTCCTGCTCACCCCCTGCGTCGACTACGTGATCGTCTTCAGCGGCCTCGCCGGCGCCAGCAGCCACCGGCTCCTCGCCGCCACCCCCCTGCTGCTCCTCGCGCAGATGGTCCTGCTGCCCGGCTACCTGTACCTCTTCATGGGCTCCGGCCTCGCCGACACCGTCGAAGCCGGGCCGTTCGTCGAGGCGTTCGCCGTCCTCATCGTGATCCCGCTCGCCCTCGCCTGGCTCACCCAGGCGTGGGCCGCCCGCCGCCCCGCCGGGCAGCGCGCCGCCCGCGCCGCGGGCACCGCGATGGTGCCGCTGATGGCCGCGACCCTGGCGACCGTCGTCGCCTCCCAGGTGCCCAAGCTCGACGGCAGCGAGGGCGACGTGGCCCGCGTGGTGCCGTTCTACGTGCTCTTCCTCGCCGTGATGGCCGTCGCCGGACTCGGCGTCGCCCGGCTGTTCCGCCTCGACGCCCCCGCCGGCCGCGCGATCGTCTTCACCGGCGCGACCCGCAACTCCCTCGTCGTCCTCCCCCTGGCCCTCGCGCTGCCCGACCGGCTGGCCGCCGCCGCGGTGGTGGTCGTCGCCCAGACCCTGGTCGAGGTCGTCGGCATGGTGATCTACGTACGCCTCATCCCCCGGCTGCTCCCCGACGCCGAACGCTCCGAACGCTCCGAACGCGCCGCACGCTCCGCACCCCCCGGCGCGTAACCGCCCGCCCCGTCCGCGTACCGCATCACGAATCCGCCACCTCGAACTCGCCTGTTCTGCCCGGCTTTTCGGGAGAGTAACTTGGAGGGCGAGTCCCCCCGAGGGAGGCTGACGCGATGCCGTGGATCGTCTGGCTGCTCGCCGCAGCGGCGCTCGGTGCCGCCGAGTTCTTCACGATGACGCTCGTCTTCGGGCTGCTCGCCGGCGCCGCGATGGTCGCCGCCGTGGTGGCCGGAGTGGGCGTCGGCGCGCTCGGGCAGTTCGTGGCGCTCGGGGCGGCGGCGGCAGCGGGGCTCGTCGTCGTACGTCCCGTCGCGCTGAAGCACATGGCGCAGACCCCGCTCGCCCGCGACGGCAGCGACGCGCTGCTCGGCAAGCGGGCCGAGGTCGTGCAGGAGGTCACCGCGACCCGGGGGCTGATCAAGCTCTCCGGCGAGGAGTGGTCCGCCCGCGCCTTCGACGAGACCACGGTGATCCCGGTGGGGGCGCTGGTGGAGGTCATGGAGATCGAAGGCGCGACCGCCGTCGTCTACCCCCGCGAGCTCCTTCCCTGAACCGCCGAACCGCCGAACCGCCGAACCGCCCGCCCCCGCCCCCGCCCCCGCTCCCGCCCCCGAATCCTGCTGAACCGCCGAACTGCCCAACGGAGGAAGTGTGGACCCGCTCGTCATCCCGATTCTCCTGGCGGCGCTGGCCGTCGTCTTCCTCGTGTCCTCCAGCGTGCGGGTCGTCCCCCAGGCCCGCCGCTACAACATCGAGCGCTTCGGCCGCTACCGCCGCACCCTCCAGCCCGGCCTGAACTTCGTCCTGCCGGTGGCCGACCGCGTCAACACCAAGCTGGACGTACGCGAGCAGGTGTACTCCTCCGACCCCAAGCCGGTGATCACCGAGGACAACCTGGTCGTCAACATCGACACGGTGCTCTACTACCAGATCACCGACCCGCGGAAGGCCGCGTACGAGGTCTCCGACTACCTCCAGGCCATCGACCAGCTCACCGTCACCACCCTGCGCAACGTCATCGGCGGCATGGACCTGGAGGAGACCCTCACCTCGCGCGAGGAGATCAACGCCCGGCTCCGTACCGTCCTCGACGACGCCACCGGCAAGTGGGGCATCCGGGTCAACCGCGTCGAGATCAAGGCCATCGACCCGCCGCACAGCATCAAGGAGGCGATGGAGAAGCAGATGCGGGCCGAGCGCGACAAGCGCGCGGCGATCCTGCACGCCGAGGGCGAGCGGCAGGCGAAGATCCTCACCGCGGAGGGGACGAAGCAGAAGGACATCCTGGAGGCGCAGGGCGCTCAGCAGGCCATGATCCTGCGGGCCGACGGCGAGGCGCAGGCCGTGGAGCGCGTCTTCCAGGCCGTCCACCGCAACAACGCCGACCCGAAGATCCTGGCGTACAAGTACCTGGAGACGCTGCCGCACCTGGCGAAGAGCGACAACAACACCTTCTGGGTGATCCCGGGCGAGCTGACCGAGGCGGTACGCACCGTCACCACCGCCTTCGGCGACAAGTCGGCACCCGGCCTGCCCCAGTCCGTACCGGCGAACGCAGCGGCGAACGAAGCGGCGAACGCAGCGGCGAACGCAGCGGCGGCGCAGGACGGGAGGCCGGCTGCGGTGGAAGCGGCCGGGAGCGGGGGCGGGACGCCGGAGCTGGAGAAGGCGCCGCAGCCCGCGCTCGACGCGGTGGCGGCGGCCGTGGAGGCGGCGAAGGTGGCCGAGTCGGCGGTGAGCGAGGCCAAGGCGGAGGCGGAGGCTGCGAGTTCGCCGCAGCCGCCGAAGGCGAACCGGAAGAAGCAGGCCGAGGGCTAGGCCGCCCAAGGCTAGGGCGCAGAAGACCTGGCCGCCGAAGGCTCGGTTGCCGAAGGCCAGGCCGCCGGGATCGCGGTGCGAGCGGCCGGCGGTGTCCCTGTGTCACCGGCCGGGGTCCGACAGCAGGCCGGCCAGGAAGAGGGTGAGGGAGCATTCGAGCGTGGCGGTGAAGGGCTCGCAGGGGGACGTGAGGTCCGGGTCGGCGTCGTAGACCGCGCGGACGGCAGGTGCCGGATGGCTGTGCGTCCACAGCGAGCCGGCGAGACCGGGAGTCTTTTACGGAGGAAGAGACCGCCGGTCCGTTCACCGGGAGCAGTGCCCGGCACACGGCACGGCGCTTCGGAAAGGAACGAAAATGACTCACCGAGTAGCTCTGGCCACCGGCGCCTCGCCCTCCTGACCGGCAACGGCCCCCAGTCCGTCGACGAGCAGGCCGCCCGCCTCGCCGGGATCGTCCGCGACCGGGCGGACCGCACCCGGCCGAGGCGGGCCCCGGGCCCGGTTCAGGCGGGGTAGGCGCGGGTCTGGGTCGCCTTGACGGACGCCCAGACCGCGGCGCCCGGGTGGAGGTCGAGTTCGGCGGCTGCGGCGGTGGTCAGGTCGGCGGCCAGGGGGAGTTCACCGGTGAGGTCGGCGCGGATCTGGTCGGCGTGGGTGTCGAGCCCCGCGACCGTACAGCGCCAGAGGTTGCGGGCGCTGGAGCCGGTCGGGCGGTCCCGGTGCAGGGTCACGGCGCTGGGCGGGAACGCGACGAAGACCGGCCCCGTGAGGTCGTCGGCGGTCGTGATCTCCGGGCCGCCGCCGAGGTCGACGGCGTGGCCGCGGGCCCGTCCCCGGTAGAGGTTGAGGCCCACCAGGCGGGCGATGTAGTCGGTACGGGGATGGCGGGCGACGTCCGCGGGGGCGCCCTCCTGCACGACGCGGCCGTCCTCGACGACCACGAGCCGGTCGGCCAGCACCATCGCGTCCAGCGGGTCGTGGGTGACGAGCACGGCGACGGCCTCGAAGCCGGCGAGGTGGCGGCGGAGCTGGGCGCGGACGTCGAGGCGGGTACGGGCGTCGAGGGCGGCCAGCGGCTCGTCGAGGAGCAGCAGCCGCGGGCGGGTGGCCAGGGCGCGGGCGAGGGCGACGCGCTGGGCCTGGCCGCCGGAGAGCCGGCGGGGCTTGGCGGCGGCGTGGCCGGCGAGGTCCATCCGCGACAGCCAGGCGGCGGCTTCGGCGCGGGCCTCGGCCTTGGTGGCGCCGTGGCAGCGGGGCCCGAAGGCGACGTTGTCCAGGGCGCTGAGGTGCGGGAAGAGCAGATAGTCCTGGAAGACGACCCCGACGGGGCGGTGCTCAGGTGGCGTACGGGCCAGGTCGGCGGCGTCGAGGCGCAGATGCCCGCCGGTGAGCGGGACGAGGCCGGCGAGGGCGCGCAGGGCGGTGGTCTTGCCGGCGCCGTTGGGGCCGAGGAGGGCGACGACGTCGCCGGGGCGGGCGGCGAGGGCGACGTCGAGGCGGAAGGTGCCGCGGTCGACGACGAGCCGGGCGTCGAGCCCTTCCTCTCCCGCGTCCGTACGCGCCGATCCCACGTCCATACGCGCCGATCCCGCCTCCGTACGCGCCGATCCCGCCTCCGTACCTGCCGATCCCCCGCCCGTACGCGCCCATCCCCCGCCCGTACGCACCGATCCCGCCTCCCTACCCGCCGATTCCCCGCTCACGCCGACGTCACCCACCGGTCCCGCAGCCCCGCCAGCACCGCCACCGACACCGCCAGCAGCACCAGGCTCAGCGCGATCGCCGCCGCCGGATCGCGCTGCAGCGCGAGATACACCGACAGCGGCATCGTCTGCGTACGCCCCGGGAAGTTGCCCGCGAACGTGATCGTGGCCCCGAACTCCCCCAGCGCCCGCGCCCACGCCAGCACCGCCCCGGCCGCGATACCGGGTGCGACGAGCGGCAGGGTGACGCGGCGGAAGGCGGTGAAGCGGGAGGCGCCGAGCGTGCTGGCGGCCTCCTCGTAGCGGGGGTCCGCGGCCCGTAGCGTGCCCTCGACGGCGATGACGAGGAACGGCATCGCCACGAACGCCTCGGCGAGCACCACCCCCGCGGTCGTGAAAGGCAGCGTGACCCCGAACCAGTCGTCCAGCCACCGCCCCACGACCCCGTTGCGCCCCAGCGCCATCAGCAGCGCCACGCCGCCGACCACCGGCGGCAGCACCAACGGCAGTGTCACCAGCGCCCGTACGAGCCCCCGCCCCGGGAACTCCACCCGCGCCAGCAGCCACGCCAGCGGCACCCCGACGACCAGGCTGAGCGCCGTCGCCGCCGTCGCGCACACCAGCGAGAGCCGCAGCGCCTGCCACACCTCTGCGCTGGTCAGCAGCTCCGGCATGCTGCGCCACGGGGCGCGGAGCAGCAGGGCGACGAGCGGCAGGACGAGGAACGCGAGGCCGAGCAGCGCCGGTACGAGCAGGGGCAGCGGCGCGCCCGCGCGGCCGGGGGCGCGGGGGGCGGGACCGGGGCGGCGTCCGGTCCGTACGGCCTTGCCCGGGGCGGTGCGGAACGTCATGGCTTGAGGAACCCGGCCTCGCCCAGCACCTTCTGCCCCGCCGCAGACTGCACCAGCTCGGCGAACGCCTCGCCGGCGGCGGCGTTCGGCGCGTCTTTGAGCAGGGTGATCGGGTAGTCGTTGACGGCGTCGGCCGACTCGGGGAAGTCGACGCCCTCGACCTTGCCGCCCGCGGCCCGCACGTCGGTCTTGTAGACGACGGCGGCGTCGGCCTCGTTCAGCACCACCTTGTTGAGGGCGGACTTGACGTCCTCCTCGTACGACACGGGGGTGAGCTCCAGCCCGCCGGCGTCCAGCGCCTTCTGCGCGGCGGCGCCGCAGGGCACCGCCTCGTCGCAGAGCACGACCTTCAGCCCGTGGCCGGTGAGGTCCTTCAGGGAGGCGATACCGGCCGGGTTGCCGGGCAGGGTGGCGATCTCCAGTCGGTTGCGTACGAAGGTGGCGGGGGTGCCGGCGGCGGCGCCGGCGTCCGTGACGATGTCCATCGTCGTGGGGCTGGCGGAGGCGAAGACGTCGGCGGGGGCGCCGCCGGTGATGCTCGCGGCGAGTGCGTCGCTGCCGCCGAAGCTGAACGTCACCTTCGTACCGGGGTGGTCCTTCTCGAACTGCGCGCCGAGCTTCTCGAAGCTGTCGGTGAGCGAGGCGGCGGCGAAGACGGTGACGTCACCGGAGACCTCGCCGGATACGGAGTCGGAATCCCCGCCGGACCCGGAGTCGGACCCGGAGTCGGAGCAGGCGCTCAGGGCCAGCAGGGCGGCGGCGAGCGCGCCGGCCGCCCGCAGCGGGCGACGGGCAGGGCGGTTGCTACGGATCCTCATCGGCCACTCCCCGGTCTCTACGGCCGTTCGACGACCACGTTGGTCGACTTGATCACGGCCACCGCCGGCACCCCCGGCGCAAGCTCCAGCTCCTCGGCCGACTCCCGGCTGATCATGGACACCACCCGGAACGGCCCCGCCTGGATCTCCACCTGCGCCGAGACGTCCCCCAGGTGCACCTCGGTGACGATCCCGGCGAAGCGGTTGCGCGCGGACGACCCGGTGGCCTCCCGCTCCGCCGAGCGCATCTCCCGCGCGTACGCCGCGAGCGCCGCCCCGGGGATGATCCGCCGCCCCGCCTCGTCGCGGGTGGCGGTCAGCTTCCCGGCGTCGACCAGGCGCCTGACGGTGTCGGCGCTGACACCGAGCAGGGCGGCGGCGTCTCCTATCCGGTACGTGTGCATGCGCCGATAATAGCGCCGCATCTGCGAGCCGGAACCAGCGAGCCCCTTAGCAGTCACCCGCTGTATCAGGCGGTGGCCTGGCACATGCGGAATCGGTGGCTGGGCTCGCTCACACCGGGCGGCACTCGCCCGTGTTCTGCGCCTCGGAGCACAGCCCGTGGCCCTGGTCGCGGAGGATGTCGCGACCGGTCTGCTGGGTGAGGAAGTTCAGGAAGGCCGCGGCGATGGAGCCGGCCGGGGGCTCGCCGTAGGTGTACGCGAACTCGGTCTGCCAGTACGGGTAGTTGGCGTCCTCTACGCCCGCCGCGGTCGGCTCCCTGCCGTCGATCTTCAGCTTGACGAGCCGGCCGGCGTCCCGGTGTCCGGCCACGACGGCGGCTTCGCTGTAGCCGACCGCGCCGGCGTCGGCGGCGGTCGCGTCCAGCATCGTGTCCGTACCGCCGACCTCGCAGCGCCCGTACGTCCTCGCGCCGAGCGCGGCGCAGTCGGTCTCGGTGAACTGCGGCGGCTCCTTGCCCTTCAGGACCTTCTCGACGAGGGTGCTGCGGGTGCCGGAGCCGGGTTCGCGGTTGATCAGGTGGACGGGCACGTCGTTGCCGCCCAGCTCGGTCCAGTTCCGGACCCGGCCGGCGAAGAGGTCGCGTATCTCCGCCGGCGTCAGGTTCTCCACACCGGCCTTCTTGTTGACGACGAGGGTGAACACCGAGATCGCGACCGGCCGCGGTATCAGCCGCGGGTGGCCGGTGGAGGCGAGGCCGTCGGTGAAGGCGAGGTGGTCGCGGAGGCCCTCGCCGACCGGGATCTTCGCCTGCGCACCGGCCTCGTCCAGGTCGGTCACGCCTTCGGTGCTGCCCCCGAAGGTGTCGTCGGCCAACGGGACCGACACGTCCGCCCCCTCGCAGCGATCGACGTAGTTGCTGGCGGCGGCCCGTACGGCGGGCTCGAAGGCGGTGGAGCCGTGCAGATACAGCGTGCCGTCGACGCAGCCCAGCGGGGGCCGCCGGTCGTCGCGGAGGAAGAGCGTGAAGCCCGCCTGCACGACGACGGCGGCGATCAGGACCCAGATGGCCCACCAGGCGGGCCGCGAGGCGAACACGTGGCTCTCGGTCCTGGTCGCCCGCAGCCGCAGGAACCGCGCCAGCGGGTCGTACCAGCGGTCCATCCCGTCGGTCCCCTGCACGACCGGCGCGGGGAAGCGGTCGGTGCCGGTGTCGCCGGGCCAGCGCTCCAGCACGACGAGCACCTTGTACTCGGCCCCGCGGGGCAGGGTCACCTTGGGCAGTTGGATGGTGCCCGTACGGTCCGCGGCGTTGTTGTGGCGCCGGAAGCCGGGTTTGGCGACGACCTCGCGCACCGTGTCGCCTTCGGTCCGTACCTCGAAGAAGAAGTCGCGCAGCACCTCGTCGCTCGGGTCGGTGAGCACGACGGCCGTGACCCGGCGGTCCCGGAAGGTGACCTTTATCCCGTGGTGGTCGGCGGGGTCGGCGAGATAGTCCTCCGAGACGATCTTCGCGGACCCGGCGTTCTCGATCCGCAGCAGGACGAACGAGGGGTCCCTGAGCTGATGCCCGTCGTGCTGCATGTCGCCCAGGACCCCGGCATACGGCTTGTTGGCGGCGTCGGCGGCCAGGGTGTCCATCTGTACGCGGTAGCCGAGCCGCTTGCGGCCGATGACGGCGAACTCCCACAGGAACGCCACCACGGGAAACGCGAGGCTGAGAATCGCGATCCACTGCTCGACCCGTTCGCCCACGGCCTGGCCCCCTGAATCCCTTGTGAAGGAGACCAGGGTGCTGAGTGACTACGACAGACCGCCGGAGATGCCGAGGCTGTCCGGCCAATGTTCATTCGGCATCCATTTACGCCATGTTGTGTTCGCTCAGCGTCGCTCGGATTCGCTGAGGTTCGCTGAGGTTCGCTGAGGTTCGCTCAGACCAGCAGGCCGCCCGTGGCACGGAGGTTCTGGCCCGTGAGCCACGCCGCGTCCGGCCCCGCCAGGAACGCCACCACCGCCGCGATGTCCTCCGGCCGGCCCAGGCGCTGGAGCGCCGTCATGGCCGCCGACTGGGCCAGCGCCTCCGGGGGGTTCACGGCGCGGAGGAAGTCGGTTTCCGTGGCGCCGGGGGAGACCGTGTTGACCGTGATGCCGCGGGGGCCCAGCTCGCGGGACGCCACCTGCGTGAACTGCTCAAGCACCGCCTTGCTCGCGCAGTACAGCGCGTGGCCGGGGGCCGGGACCACGGTGTTGAGGCTGGAGATGTTGACGATCCGGCCGCCGTCCGGCATCAGGGCCGCCGCCTCGCGCATCGCCAGCACGCCGAACCGCGCGTTCGCCGTCATCACCCGGTCGAACTCCTCCGCCGTCAGCTCCGCCAGCGGCATCCGCGGGTTGACGGCCGCGTTGTTGACCAGGATGTCGAGCCCGTCGCGTACGGGAGCGAAGGCGCGGTCGAGGGCGTCGGGCTGCTCCTGATCCGCACGGACCGCTTCCGCGCCGGGGACCTCGCGGACGACCTCGCCGGCCGCCTCCTCGTTCTCCTTGTACGTGAAGACCACCCGCGCGCCGTCGCGGGCCAGCCGGGTCACGATCGCCCGGCCGATGCCCCGCGAACCGCCCGTCACCAGTGCCGTCTTACCGTTCAGCAGCATGCGCCGGACGCTATCCGGCGGCCGGCTCCCGGTATTGAAGGTTTGCGCACAGCGCGGTGGGCGTCAGCCCCGTCAGCTCCCGTACGTCCCGGGTGAAGTGCGGCTGGTCGGCGTAGCCGCAGGCGGCGGCGACGGCGGCGAGGTCGTACGAGGGGTCGGCCAGCCGGCCGACCGCGTGCTGGAGGCGCGCGATACGGGCCACGCGCCCCGGCGGCAGCCCGATCTCACGCTGGAAGCCCAGCTCCAGGTAGCGCCGGCTGACCCCGAGCCGTTCCGCCAGCGCCGGCACGGCGATCCGGGGCCCGGGGCGCTGGAGCCGCCGCCACGCCGCACCGGCCGCGGTGTCCGCACCCCGGTCCGGCGCCCGGCACGCGCCCAGCCGCTCCGCGGCCCACCCCTCCACCACCCCCAACCGCGCCCGGCCGCCCGGCGCTTGGGCCAGCCGCTCCGCCAGCTCCGCGTCCCGCCCCCGCCCCAGGACGTCCGCCAGATCCACGGTCTCCCCGACGAACTCCCGCGCCGGAACCCCCAGCAGCGCCGCGGTCCCCGCGGGGGTCAGCCCGAGCGTGACGCCTTCGCGCCAGCGCTGCGTGGCGTGGATCCCGTACGCGGAGCGCGCCCCGGTGACGAGGCGGTCGGCACCGGTGACGTCGATGACCAGCACCGTGACGTTGACGGGTAGCAACCGGTGCCGCACGGCGGCCCCGCCCCCGGCACGGAACGCGGACCAGCCGACGAGGTATGGCGCGAGGCGGGGCGGGGGCGTACGGGCGAGGGACTCGCACGGGGCGGGCGGCGCCTGCGCCGGGATGGAGTGCACGTTCACGCTCACCCCACGATGATGGCGCGGCACCGGGCGGGCGGAGGAATCCTGCCGTAACTCGCGGTAACACACCCTTCAAATCAGCCTAAATCGCCCACGCAATCCGACTTTCGCCCGCCGCCGCGCCTTCGACAGCCAGGACCCCGAGTTGTCAGAGGCATCACACATCGTGATCCGAGGTGCTCCGTTAGGAACGAGGTCCGTCCGTATGCCTAAGCAGTCGGCATCCGATAGAAGATCTTGCCGTCGAACTCCTCGAATCCGAGCGAACGGTAGAAGGCGCGAGCGTCGGGGTTGCGGGTGTCCGTGGTCCATTCCACGCGGCTGCAGCCGGGGCGCGCCCGGGCGATGGCCTTGATTTCCTCCATGACCCGGACGCCGATGCCCTGGCGGCGGAGACTGTCGCGTACGTACAGCTCCTTGAGGTAGAGGGAGTGCGTGGAGCCGGCACTGGGCCAGAGGAAGGAGTAGGCAGCGAGGCCGGCAAGGTCACCGGCCTCGTCCTCGACGACGAGTGCGTAAACGAGCGGCGGAGAACCGAAGAGCGCTTGCTCGGTCTGTGTCCGGCGATCTTCCACCGGCTGAATCTCGTCCTCGGGAACCTCATAGAATCGCTCGATCTCCGCGATCAGATCGGCCAGAGCTTCGATGTCCCGTTTGTCGACGGGCCGGATGGTGGCGCTCATCGGCTTCTACTCCCGTTGGTGTCACAGATTGCTCGTACGACTCAGCCACGCGCGTGGGCAGTTGACTGCAAGGTCCACCCGTGCTGCCGAAGCGAGGCCTGGATGTGGCGGATCAGGTGCGCCAGATCCTCGCAGTACACAGAGGGGTTGCGGTAGCCCTGCGCTGCGCTGAAGCGGTGGGGGAGATAGCCACCGCCGCAGATCTCCACCAGCTCACAACCTCTGCACTCCTCGGCAAGAGCCCCCTTGCCCTGATCACGATAGTGGAGCTTGGGATGATCAAGGGTCTCGTCCAGGGTGTGGCTGTGGACGCTCAGTCCCAGCCACGAGGCGCCCTCCTCGACCGTCCGCAAGGTGTCCAGGCCCTCGATCAGGCCGTCGGATTCGATCACGACACTGGCCGAGGGGGCGAGGCCCACGCTCTCCACCGCACCGTGCACGCCGGAACTCAGGGCGATGATGTCCTCAAGGAGGCGGATGCTGTGCTGCCATCGGGGGCGGTCGAGCCAGGTGTCGTACAAACGGCTCAGCCACCGGCCGTACTCGGGCACCGACGGATCCGTGCGGGGCGGGGGCACGTCGTGCGTGCCGTGGGGAAGGTTGAACTCGATGGTCGGCGGTTCGAATGATGCCAGGTAGTCATGGACCTCGACCGGGTCGTTGGCCAGGTCAACTACCGCCAGCAAGCCGGCGAACAGATGAGGCCTCGTACGGAGGAGTTCGATGCCGTGTACCGCCGAGCCGGCGGTGGAGCGGCCGACCATGGACAGTCGGTGGCGGTCATTCGCCCTGGGTGGCCCGTCCAGGCTCACACCTACGGTGATCTTGTGCTCCTCGAACAGATCCAGCCATTTCTCCGACAGCAGCGTGCCGTTGGTCTGGAGCTCGAAGCGGACAGTGAGCTCGGCAGAGGTCTCCGCACGCACGACGCTCAGGAGATCGGACAAGTGACGCGGCCCGGCGAGTAGCGGCTCGCCACCATGCAGGATCACATCCACGGTCTCCAGGCCGTGGTGAGTGGCGTGCTCACGTATGCGCCGGGCCGCCACTCGGGCCACCTCCAGGCTCATCCTCACCGGCAGGGTCCGCGACACCTGGTCTTCGGAGTTGAAGACGTAGCAGTAGTCGCAGTCGATGTTGCAACGGTTGGCCACCTTGAGGATGAACGCCCGGAACGGGCGTCGAGACGGTGCCATCAACGGCGTGCCGTCAGAGCGGGAGCGGCCAGATCAGCGATGCCGGATGCGGTGCATCGCCGACATCGTTCTGCTCCGCCATCTCGACGTCGAGCCGATGCTGAACGCGCTGAGCCACACGGTCCAGAACCGCGGACCCCTTCCCTGCCTGCTGACCCGGGTGATGAGCGACGGCGGCTTGCCGCCCAAGACCTGTGCTCGATGACGTCATTCAACACTCCTCTGTGGTAGCCCTCCCGAGGGGGCACGGTGCTGCAGCGGGTGGAGCGTGATCAGTCGGCAACATAACAGTCCGGCAGGCGGCCGGAGCACAGGAAATCTGGCCATATGGCCGGAGGCGCCCGGTGGGCGGGGCGGTCTCCCCTCGCACTCGCCGACGACGATCAGGTGCGGAGAAGTTGCTCCAGATCCTCAGCCGATGTACGCAGTCCGAGCCGCTGATAAATCCCCTGTGCCTCACGCAGCGGTCCGGCCGCGGTCTCGGGTCCCTCGTCCTGGCGAGCGCGGCGCCCGATCCCTTCAAGGGCCCGAGCAGCTTCCAGGGGGCAATCCACGTCACGGGCCAGCGCAAGGGCTTGTTCGAAGTGCCGGCGCCCACGGTCTTCCCGGCCGTCGGCGAGCTGCAGGTTTCCCCAGTGGTTGAGCAATCCGGCCTCGCCACAGCGATCACCGAGCGCGCGCAGAATTGACAAGCCCTGCTCAAAGGCTTCGGTGGCGGCTTCCCGTCGCCCGAGCAGGCCACGGGTCACCCCGAGGTCGCTCAGGGTAGCGGCTTGGCCACCCCGGCTGCCCAGGTCGCGGTACAGGTCAAGGGCTTCCTCCAGCCGCTGGAGAGAACCGGGGTAGTCCCCGGTGAGGCGGTCGAGCGCACCCAGGTGGCGGATGCTGTTCGCCTTGCCGAAATGATCTCCCAGCTCCGTGTAGGTATCGAGGGCCTGGGTATGCCCTTCGCGCGCGGCGGTGTAATCGCCGGTGAACCGGCGGACGGCAGCCAGCTCGTTGATGGCATACGCCTGGTGAACGCGATCACCAAGACTGCGGTAGATGTCGTACGCCTCCTGCTGCTGTCCCGCGGCCTGCTCGTACCGACCCATCAAGCAGTGAACCTGTCCCAGGTCGCGCAGTGCATTGGCCTCGCCGTAGCTGTCTCCCAGCTCGCGATAGATGACCAGCGCCTCGTTCTGAGCCTCGACAGCGGCGTCGAACCGGCTGGTCTGGCGACGCACCATCCCCAAGTCTGCGAGCGCATTCGCCTGACCGAGCCTGTCACCCAGTTCCCTGCAGATCTCCAGCGCCTCGCTCTGGGCCTGAGCAGCCTCGTCATTGTCCGCCGTCAGATACCAGACGATGCCCAACTGGTTCAGAGCCGCTGCCTTGCCACGGCGATCGCCGACGTCGCCGTAGAGGTCGACCGCGTCAGTCAGCGCCCGTGCCGCCTGCGGATAGTCGGCCATGAACCGTCGTACGACACCGAGCTCGGCGAGGGCATCGGCCCTGCTCTGGCGATCACCGGTGATGCGGGCCGAGTCGGCCGCGATGCGGTGAACACCCACGGCCTGGTCCCAGGGGCCCGCCTGGCGCAAGAAAGGGGCCATCGCTGCCGCCAGTTGGATGACCGTGCTGTCGAGAGACAGACTGCTGGCACGCTCGATGCAGGCGAGAACGTTGGCGCGCTCGTCCTCCAACCAGCTCAGGGCCCGCGCCCGGGTGTCCAGGGCCGGCAGGTCTGCCGGCTGCCCTCCTGTGGCGTTTTGCCGCGATGGCGTGTCATGGGATGCATCGCGACGTGCAAGATGTCCATTCGCACGGGTCAGGGCCGCGAGGTAGTAGCCGCTGACCCGTTCGACCGCCCGAACCTGATTCATGCCCTCCCCCTCGTCGGCGAGGGCCCGGGCGTAATCACGGAGCAGATCATGCAGCCGATAGCGGTTGCTCGGGTGCTCGTCGATCAGATGGTCGTCGTAGAGCGCGTCCAGGTGGCGACGCGCCTGTGCCACTGAAATGGTGTCCAGGGCCGCGGCGACGTAAGCATCGATGTCCGTACCCGGAAAGAGTCCGAGATCCCGGAAGAAGCGCTGCCGCTCGGTGGGCAGGTCGCGGTAGGAGAGCTCGAAGGTGGCGTCCACAGCGCGTTCCCCAGCACGCAGCTCTCCTAACCGGTCACGAGTTTGCGTCAACCGGTCACGCAGGTCTTCCACTTCCCATGCCGGGTGGTTTCGCAGCCGTGCGGCGAGGAGGGAGACCCCCAGCGGAAGATACCCGCACAGTCTCACCAACTCGGCCAGCACCGCCTGGTCGAGGCTCGCTTCCGGACGGCCGCTCAGACGGGTGAACAGGTCGATCGCGTAGCGTGCTGGCAACGCCTCCACCGATACGAGGACCTCCTCGTGCGCGGCCAGGCGACGACGGCTGGTCACGAGCACCAGGCAACCGCTGCCTCCGGGCAGCAGCGGCTCGAACTGTCGATAGCTGGCGGCATTGTCGAGAATCAGCAGTACCTTGCGGTCCGCCAGTTGCCCACGCCACAGCGCCGCCCGCGCCTCGGTAACCGCCCCGGCGTCGTCTCCGACCGGGATCTGCTGCGTCGGTACACCGGTGGCGGCCAGCAACGAGGCGAGAGCTTCGGAAGGCTGGACGGGGCTTCGGCCCGGGGTGTGTCCGTTGAGATTGACGAAGAGTTGACCGTCAGGGAACCGCTCGGCGAGCGCATAACCTGCATGCACGGCAAATGCCGTCTTGCCGACGCCGGGCATGCCATCGATGACGTGCACGGGGAGGGGCTGGCCGGCTTGCAACGCGGTCTCGACCGCACGGATCAGGCGATCAAGTTCCGCGGTGCGGTTGGTGAAGGCGCCCGTATCGCGAGGCAGCGAACGCAGTACCAACGCGGCGCCGGGAAGACGTGAGGCGGCCTCTGGCCGGACGAGCGGCTCGGAACCGGCGCTGCCGGCAGTCGCGGTCCCGGACGAGTCGCCGCCCCCCAGAGCGGCCAGCAGCGCCGTGAAGCCGACCAGCACCGCCCCCAGGATCACGAACGACAGCCAGGGGTGGTCCTGTAACCAACCCAGCCACGAGGGCCATTGCTCGGTTTCCGACACCGCGTTGGTGACCAGGCCGATCAGCAGGGTTACGGCGGCACCGCCGCCCGCAATGACGCCCAGTCGTACTTCGCGACGCGATCTCATCGGCACATCGCCTCGATCACGGCGCCCTGCTGATCAATGCCACTCAGCTACTCCCGAAGATGACAGACCTCTCCCCGCCCCCACCTGGCCTGCGGATATGCGGTGATGGGCACCGGCCTTCGATGACGCATGGCAAATCTAGCGCGCGCCTTGACCGCCGGGAAGAAGATCAGTCCAGGAGCCCTATGGATCCAGAACGCCGGGGAGCTTGAACGACGCCCAGACGAGCTTGCCGAGGCCGTCGCGGTCCCCGGCGCCCCACTCGTCGGCGAGGGCGTCGACCAGGTGGAGGCCGCGGCCGTGGTCGTCGGTGGCGGCGGGGCGGCGCAGGTGCGGGGGTGCGCCGCTGGCGTCGTGGACTTCGATGCGGACGGCGTCGTCCTCGACGGTGACGTGCACCCGGAACTGGCGGCCCCGCGGGGTGCCGTGCACCAGGGCGTTGGTCACCAGCTCGGAGACGCACACGCGGATGTCGTCGGCACGGTCGGGATCCACAGCCGTGTCTACGCGGGCCGCGACGAAGTCACGCGCCTGACCGACCGAACGGGGACTCCGGACGAACTGGCGCGCATACGTGGTCATGGTTCTTGCCTCGTTCCGGGTGGGGCAGTTCGTGAGTTCCCTCACACCTTGGCGGGGCTGTGCGTAGTCTCGAAAGGGCTTGGGGCATTCCAAGCAATACGGCAAGAAAGGGGAATTGCACACGTGAGCGAAAGGGTGGGACAGGAGCGAAGCTACGCGAACGGTGCCGCGTATTTCGGCCACGAGACGCGGGCGTTACGGGATTCCCTGGGGCTTTCCCAGGAGCAGTTCGCAGAACAGTTGCACTACCAGCCGCCGCAGGTCAGCAAGGTGGAGAACGGCATCGTCCTGGCGTCCGAAGCCTTCGCGGAGGCCATGGACCGGGTGGCCGGTACGCCGGGCGTCTACGCGCGGCTGCGCGACAAGCTGAGCAAGCAGGGGCATCCGGAGTGGTTCATCCCCTACGTCGAGTTGGAGCGGACCGCGGCGAAGATCGAGGATTACTCGAACGCGTTCGTCATGGGTCCGCTGCAGACCGCGGCGTACGCCGAGGCGGTCTACCGGGCAGCGAACCCGCGCGAGACAGACGACCAGATCAAGCAGCGGGTTGAACTCCGGCTGCGCCGACGCGAGGTGCTTGAGCGTAAGGACCCTCCCCTGCTGTGGGTGATTCTCCACGAGTCGGCGCTGCGTACCGTCGTCGGCAGCAGTGCCGTCATGGTCGAGCAAATGGAGCACCTGCTCGCGATGGCTGCCAGCCCTCATGTCGCCTTGCAGGTCCTCCGGTTCACGGCGGGTACCCCCGCGTCGGGATTGCCGTTTATCCTGCTTGCGCAAGCCGACGGAGCAGCGGTCCTGTATTCGGAGACGACCGGGCACGGGTACGTGAACGACTCCACGACGGCCGTACGCGAGTGGACGGACACGTACGAGCGGCTGCGCGCCTCGGCCGAGTCAGAGACCCGGTCACTGCGCTTCATCCACTCGATCATGGAGGAGCACGCGAATGAGCAGGACGCCAAACCCGCGTGACATGCGTTGGATCAGCAGCACGTACAGCGACGGTCAGGGCGGCAACTGCGTCCAGTGGGCACCCGACCACGCGCGCGCCACGGGCGAGTACCTGGTCCGCGACAGCAAGGACCCCCACGGCCCCCACCTGACCCTCACCCGCGAAGCCTTCACCAGCCTCGTGGAGTTCGCCAAACACCACGGCTGACCCGCCCCCACCCGACCCCGAGTGATCGGCCCTCGCCACCCGGCGGGGGCCGTGCCGTACCCGGAGCGCGCCCCCGTGACGAGGCGGTCGGCGCTCGTGCCCCCGCCCCGGCGCGATCTATACCGCCAGGGACAGTAAGCGGTTACAGTCGGGGGTCCGGACCCTGGCGACGGGAGGCATATGGTGACGACTCCCTTTGGCCGCAGGACTTTTCTCCTGGCGGGCGGCGGCACCGCCGCCGGGCTCGTGCTCGCCGGGGCGGGGGGCGGCGTCGCTGCCGCTCCCGCCGGGGAGAGTCCCGAGGCGCTCCTCTACCACCGGCTGCTCCTGCGGCACACCCGCTGGGTCGAGACGCAGTGGGACGCCGCCGCCGGCCGCTACCCGCTCGCCGACTTCCGCTTCGTCAGCGTCCTCGGCAACGCGGTGCTGCTCACCCACGGCACGTACGACGCGGACCTCGCGGGCGTCGACCGGGAGACGCTCGCCGATCACACGGTACGGACCATCCGGCACTTCGCCGCCACCAACTTCTGGGCCACCGACGCCACCTGGGGCGGCGGCGGGTACGACTGGGGCGGGCGGGTCTTCTGGGACGGGACGTTCGAGTCGTACTTCGTCGCCGCCGCCCGGCTGCTGTGGGACGACCTCGACGCCGGCACCCGCGCGCACGTCGACGCCATCGCCGTCCGCGGCGCGCAGTACGTCGCGGGCCTCGGCGCCGGCGAGGATCCGCGCAGCGGCGGGTGGTCGTCCAACGGGCTCGCCGGCGGCTACCGCGGGGACTCGAAGATCGAGGAGATGGGCGCGAAGTCGATGCCCCTGGCCACGGGGCTCGCGTACCACCCGGACCACCCGGACGCCGCCGCCTGGCGGGAGTGGCTGACCAGGTGGCTGTCGAACATGACCGGCCTGCCCTCCGCCGACCGCGAGAACGGCAGCCTGCTCGACGGCCGTCCGGTGTCCGAATGGAACACCGCGCAGAACATGTACGAGGGCCACCTCGTAGAGAACCACGGCACCTACGCGCCCATGTACCAGCAGTCCACCGGCGCGTACCCCGGGCGCAACGCCCTCCACTTCCTCATCGTCGGCGCCCCGCTGCCCGACGTGCTCGCCGAGCAGCCGAACGCCGCCGGCCTCTGGCACACGTTGACCCGCCTCGGTACCGCCGCCGGGCTGTCCGCACACCCCATGGTCAACGACCGCTACCACCTCTACGGCCGCGACGTACTCCCCCTGACCTGGCGCCGGATGGGCCAGGCGGACCCGTACACCGCCCGCTCCGAGCTGATGCTCGCCGCGCATCTGGAGCCGTACCTCGCCTACCCGCCGGAGAACCGGCTGACGAAGTTCAGCGGCGAGCCGAAGTACGAGCCGGAGGCGCGCGCGGAGGTGGCCATCGCGTACCTGCTGCACGCCTGGCGCGACGGGCTGCACGGCGACGTCCGGCCGGTGAGCGAGACCCGGTACTGGGCGAGTGTGGCCGGGGCCACGGACTACGGCCCCGAAGTCGGCCTGGTCGCCCACCAGTCGGCGCAGGCGCTGGCGCTGGCGGTGAGCAAGGCGGGGCACGTGAAGTTCGCGTTCCTGCCAGAGCACGACGACTGGCTCTTCGACGTCACGGGCGCGGCGCCCGCGTTCCTGCCGGGCACGGCGCTCGCGGTCACCGGCCGCCGGGTCGCCCGCTACACGCGGGCCGACGACGGCTTCGACGGCTCGGCCACGGTGCTGCGCTTCGCGGCGGGTGCCGCCGGCTACGCGACGCTGCCCACCGGCGCGGCTGTGTACGCCACGTCCGGCCTCGCCCCCGACGAGGGGCGGCTGCGGCTGCACACGCTGGCCATGCCGGGCGTACGCGGCCTCGACGGCGACCGGACGTTCCACGGCCCGGGCGGCGCGGTCACGCTGGCGCCGGACGGCGGCGACGGCGGGGTGGACGAGGTCCGCTTCCCGGCGGTCGCGGCGCGGCACATACGGATCCTCGGCGTCCGGCCCGCGACGCAGTACGGCTACTCTCTCTGGCACGTCGAGGCGTACGCCCCCGGCACCGGACCCGGCACAGACCCCGGCTCCGGCACCGGCTCCGACCTCGCCCGCGGCCGTCCCGTCGCCGCCTCGTCGGCCGACCCCGTCTACCCGCCGCTGCACGCCACCGACGGCGACCCCGCCACCCGCTGGGCGGTGGCCCGCGAGGAGCGGCCCCGGGCGGACAGTTGGCTGGCGGTGGACCTGGGTGCGGAGCACCAGGTGGACCGGGTACGGCTCGGGTGGGAGGCCGCGTACGGTGCGGAGTACCGCGTGCAGGTGTCCGCCGACGGCACCGACTGGCGCGACGTGGCGGCGGTGCCGACGGCGCACGCCTTCGCGGGGAACTGGGTGAACGTCGACGACCGGGCCGGCTTCGTCGTACACGGCACAGGCAACCCGGTGCGCGTGACGGCCGCGTCCGTCACGCTCGCCGCCGGTCCGGCCGGCCCGCTGACGGCCGTGGCCTACCCCGCCCAGCCGGCCTCCCGCACCCGCGCCCTGGCCGCCGCCCCGCCCCCGGCCACCGACACCCCCGGCGTGACCGCCGCCCTCGCGGACGGCTACCTCGCCGTCTTCAACCTCACGGACACCGCGGTCCGGGCACGGGTCCGCACCCCCGACCGCACCGCGACCGTCGACCTGCCCGCCGCCGCGGCCACGATCCTGCGGCCGGAGGAGGACGCGTAGGGCGCTGCCGACGTGCGGGGCGGTTTCCACCCGGTTGCGCGAGGCGCCGGGGTTCGGCGGTCTGCTTTCTCGTCAGCCTGGGTGGACGCGTGTCGTTCGGGTGGGTGGGCGGCGGACGCCCCAGCATGGTGACCGAGGACCTGACCCGCGCCGCGCGAGAGGGGCCGTCACCTTCGATCACTCAAAAGTGTGACTCGTCACCTCATGTGACCCATCGGTGTCCGGGACCGGCGAAGCTGACGCTCGCCTGGAAGGGGGCAGACGGTTATGGCCGAACGCGCCACGTCACACATGCTGGTGGAGGACTTCGAGGAGATCGCTTCCGCGGCACCCGAGACCGTCACGCTGGAGTTCCTCAACGGACGGATCGAGGAGAAGTGCGCATCGGACGGGAATCATTGCGAGATCGTCGTGTGGCTGCAGAAGCGCTGTATGCAGCAACGTCCGGATCTCTGGCTCTACCCGACCGGGCGCGGGCTGAAGGTCGAGGAGTACCGCAAAGGACGCGCCCGCCCCGACGGGGCTCTGGCGCCGGAGGGGCACTTCGCCGGCGCCGGTGAGTGGTCGGACTCCGACGGCGTACTGATGGCCGTCGAGGTCACCTCGTCCCACGGAGACACCGACCGTCGTGACCGCCAGGACAAGCCGACCGCCTACGCGGCAGCCGACATCCCCGTCTACCTCCTCGTCGACCGCGAGGAAGGCACGGTCGTCGTGCACACCAACCCCGACGCTGGGCGCGGGCGCTATCTGGACATCCACCGGGCTCCCTTCGGCGAGGAGGTCACCCTCCCCGACCCGGTGGGCATCACACTCGACACGGAGATCCTGAAGAACTACGTCGGCTGACGGACGGGTGCCGAATCGCCGTACGGGTCCGGAACGGCGCGTGTCCGGTTTCGTCGGCGATGGGCCTAGTGGCCGAAGGTGACCGGTTCGCCGTGCCAGTTGGTCTTGCGAAGGAACTGTTCCCAGCTCAGCGTGTGGGGATCGATGCGTCGGCTCCACGTCGTGTCGCGGTCGTCTCGGAAGTATCCGAGGTCGACCGCGTACTGGACCATGCCGAGGGTCTCGTCGACCAGCAGAGGGTTCTCTCCCAGCGCGGGGAAGTAGGTCAGCAGGTCTGCGCGAGAGTAGGCGCTGCGGTATTCGGCTTTGAGTCCGGTGACGCGGGAGAACGCTTCGACCATCTCGGCCGGGGAGATGACGTCCCCGACGACCGGCAGGCGGGCGCCGTGGTAGGTGTCGGGGTTGGAGAACACCTCAAGGACGGCCGGCCCGGTCGCGGTGAGTGGGTCCACGAACGGGGCACGGAAGTCTTCGGGGAGGTAGAAGGGCATGAGCACCGTGTCACCGTCGATGCGCGGGGTGTAGTACTCCAGCGCGTTGGTGTAGAAGAACGAGAGCATGACGAAGGTGTGCGTGATCGGCAAAGTCCGAATGTGCTCCGCGATGAGCGCCTTGTCGGTGAAGTGCGGAGCGTACTTGGTGCCCGACGACCTCTCGTAGACGTTCTCCAGCGCGCTGAAGACGACGTGACCCACGCCGGCCTCGGCCGCCGCATCGGCGAGCTGGCAGCCGAGGGGGAACTCGTCGGTGGATGGCGGAGATATGGGCGGGGTCATGAGGAAGGCCCCCTCGGCCGATCCGAACGCGTCGGCGAACTCGCGCTGGTGACCCAGCGCAAGGGGAACCTCGGCGATCTCCGCTCCCAGCCCCGCCAGGCTCCGGGCCTGGGCGGAGCCGGCGTCCCGGGTCAGGGCTCGCACCCGGAACCTGCCGCTCTCCAGCAAGGAGGTGGCGACGCTCCTTCCCTGCTTGCTGGTGGCGCCTGCGACGACGATCAACGGCTTGCCGGTCTCGGACATCATGTCCTTCCTCTCGTGCATACCCGGTGTTCGCGGCGTTGCGCGGCGGACGCCGGAGGGGCGTGAAGACCTCGATCATATCGCGACATCGCGATATGTAAATGTGTCTGCCGGGAGGGAGATCAGTTCGTCACATCGGGATACGATGGTGTGTACCGGGCGAGGAGGTGACCGTGGCGACGTCGCAGGCGACGAGCCAAGGGGGCGACGCGGAGAACGGGCCCCCGCTGGCTGCGGTCGAGGCATTGAAGGCGCTGGCGAACCCTGCACGGCTGCAGATCATGGACTGGCTGCGGGACCCTCACGGCGAGTTCGCCCAGTGGGAGCCGATAGCCGACCGGGACGAGGTCGGGGTCTGCGTCAGCCATCTGCAGGCCAAGTCGGGGCTCGCGCAATCGACGGTCTCCTCGTACATGGCAACCCTTGAGCGGGCTGGTCTGGTACAGGCCACCCGGGTCGGCAAGTGGATCCACTACAAACGCAACGAGGGCACGCTGTCGCGACTCGCGGAGATGCTCCGCGGCACGTAGCGACGATCACGCAGGGCCCGGTAAGCGAGGAAACCTCCAGCGGGCGCGGCGGGCAACGGTCCCGATGCCCACCAGGGCGAAGAGCGGCGGGTCGCGGTGGCGGCGCAGATACTGGCGTACGCGGGCCTCAGCCGCGGGCCGGGGACGTGACGTCCGCTGCTACGGGACTTGCGCGGTCGGGGCAGAATCGTCCGGAGTGGGATCGGGGGCAGGGATGGGGAGGTCCGGGGTGCGTCGGGGTGCGGGTGTCGTGGTCGCCGTGTGTCTGGGTGCGGTCGTTGCCGCCGGGTGCGGCGAGGAGAGCGGGGCGGGGGCCGGTACGCCGTCGGGCAGCGGGTCACCGTCGACCGCGGAGGAGTACAACCGGGCCGCGCAGAAGGAGCACGACCGCGACTGGCCGGACATCGCCGCGAAGTGCCGCGACGTACAGCCGGAGCCGTCCGCAGAGCCGAGCGGTGACGGCGGCGACGGTCCCGGACCCGAGAACCCCAGGTACGCCGAGAACAACGCCTACAAGCAGACCACCGACGTCTCCCCCGCCGAGCAGTGCCGCGGCGAGGGCCACGCCGCTCTCATCAACGCCGCGCTCAAGGACGTCCCGCCCGCTGGCCTGAAGGACGAGCGGCGGCTCCAGGGCGTACTCGAAGACCTCGGCTACCCCGCGGACCGCATCCATGTGCAGCAGGCCGGCCCGTCCGCCGTCGGGTGGGACGTCTGGGTGGCCGGCGCCGGGCCGTGCATCA
Source organism: Streptomyces sp. CNP082 (assembly GCF_059570535.1). Lineage (NCBI taxonomy): Bacteria > Bacillati > Actinomycetota > Actinomycetes > Kitasatosporales > Streptomycetaceae > Streptomyces > Streptomyces sp. CNP082. The sequence continues at coordinate 110,519 of NZ_JCANSZ010000013.1, read as the reverse complement.
GCGGCAACACCGACTGGCCCGGCGAGATCGACGTGCACGGCGTGTACATGGAGGGCGGCTGCACCGAGCCCGTCGGCGGCCACTGAGCTCCGCCGCGGTCAGCGCGGTTGACGCGCGGGGCGTCCGCACGGTTGGCTTCCGGGGTGTCCGATCTACGTTTCGTGCAGCCGGTCGACGACGACGCGCTGCGGGACTGGTGCCACGTCCACAACGTGACCATCCCGACGCATCACCTGTCCCTGGACGACGTACGGGAGCGTGCGCGCCGTCACCATCTTGAGGTCGCCTATCTCGGCGACGAGCTCGTCGGCTCCAGCACCGTGCGCCCGCCCGAGGACGGCTCGCGCACCGCCACCGTCATCGCCCGCGTCCTCGACCCCTACCGCTGCCGGGGCATCGGCGAGGAGTTGTTCGTGCGGGGGCTGTACAAGGCGTGGGAGCTGGACGCCGTGGAGGTCCAGACGGTGGTGCTGTCGTCGAACAAGAGCGGGCTGCGGTTCGCGCGCAAGCACGGCTTCGTCGAGACCGAGCGCTACGTGCTGCCGGGCGAGACCGTCCCCTGGGTCGACATGAAGCTCGTGTCCTAGCCTCTGCCCCGACGAGCCGGGCTGCCTTCCGTACGGGCCGGGCCCCGCCTCTCACCGCCGTGAGCGCAGGTGTACGCGGACATCCCACACCCGCCCCCGCCCCCCGGTCCGCTTCGGCCCGGCCACCGTGACCGCCCCTCCCGCCGCCCGACGTGAGATGTCCGCACCACGGAACGTACGCGCGTCCTTCGGGGAGGGGTCCCCGGTCACTGCCGGCGCCGATGCCGGCGCCGGCAGCCGTGCCGTTGTCAGTGGCGGCGTGCAGACTTGGGCCCATGGAGACGGTGTACAGCGGCGAACTCCCCGTCAGCTACATGCAGTTCTACGTGGACAGCAGACGGGACGACGTGGAAACGCCGTGGGACGCGCGCGCCGGGCAGCGCAACGGGCTGTGCGGGGCCGCCGTGCCCGGGTATCTGTTCCTGACCACCGGGCTGCACACCGGCCGGGTGGGGCTGACCGTCGAGGTGCACGAGGAGGAGCCGCCCGTAGCGCAGGAGTGGGAGGAGGTCGTCGAGGTCTCCTTCCGGCCCGCCTCGCCGACGGTGTCGGTGATCCCCTGGGGCGACGGGGAGCTGTGCGCGGCGCAGTTGGCGCAGACGGACCACCGGGTGCGGTACTGCGCGCGCGGCATGGACGTGGACCCCGACGCGGAGACGGCCGTCCTCGACGGCGGCCCGCCCGTCGACTACTACCTGCTCCAGTTCTGGCCCGCCCCGCCCGCCCCGGAGCGGATCGTCCGCCAGACCTCCCGCACCGCCGCGTACTGGCACGAGTGCGCCCGCAAGCAACCCCCGCCGCCCACGCCCGAGGAGCAGGCCTCGGCCGAGCGCCGCAAACGGGAGGCGAAGTTGCGCGCTCGCGCGGAAGCCCGCGAGGAGGTGGAGCGGCAGCGGTGGGGCGGGCGGATACCCAGCGAGCGAGTACGGGCCGCCGGGGGCAACGTGATGCTGCTCGTCAGGCTCGACCGCGACCTCATCGACGATGTCGACGCCGCGGGCCCCGCGGCGCAGCGGGACCTCGCCCGATGGGCCGCGCGCCGGGCGCTGACCGCGGCCGGGCTCGACCGCGTCGGGTGGATAGCCGCCGGTCTCGACGCCCTGGACCGGGGGGAGGACCTGCCCGTGCCGCTCGACGCCCTGGACCGGGCCTTCGAACTGCTCTTCGCCGACCCCGACGTCCCGCAGACGCTCGTGGACTCCTATGACGGCCGGCACGACAACGTGCTGCAGCAGGCCATGGCGCTCCCCGCGCTCTTCGGCGCCGCGGAGGCGAATCCGCTCCGGGCGGCGCTGGACGCCCTCTCGCACGCGGCCGTGACCTGGGGCAGCGCGTACCCGGAGCTGTTCGCCGAGGCCCGCGCCCGGCTGTCGCCCTGACGCCCGGTCGCTGCCGGCCGACAGGGGGCCGTTAGGGGGGCGTTCGGGCCTGCCGGGCTGCCGGACGAATGGCCCGTAGCGCGCATACGAGGCGGGTGCGGAGCGCGACGGAGCGTGCACGGGGAGGTGAACGACCCGTAAGCGAGTGTTTCGCGGTGCTGCGGCGATGGCGATGAATCACCACCGTGGGTAGGGGCCCTACCCGGCTCTGTCACCACAGGCCCACGCCGACCTGCTCACCCCACCCTGCACGCGAGAAGGCGAGACTCAGATGGACGGATACTTCCTCACGGAGCGTCATATACGGCTCAGGGAGGAGGTCCGCACCTACGCGGAGCGCGAGGTCCGGCCCCGTATCGCGGGCATGGAGGAGTCGCGGAGCGTGCAGTACGAGCTCTCCCGCGACATCGCCCGGCAGGGCTGGCTCGGCGTCACCATCGAGGCCGAGTACGGCGGGATGGAGCTGGGGCACCTCGCCAAAACGATCGTGATCGAAGAGCTGTCGCGCGTGAACGCCGCCATGGGCGCGATGGTGCAGGCATCGCAGCTCGGCGTCGCGAAGATCGTGCACTATGGCAGCCCCGTGCAGAAGAAGACGTGGCTCCCGCTGATCTGCGCCGGCGTCTGCATGCCGACCATAGCCGTCACCGAGCCCACCTCCGGCAGCTACGTGCTGGGGATGTCGGCGCACGCGGAGCGGGTCGGCGACGACTACATCGTCAACGGCCGCAAGGTCTTCGTCGGCAACAGCCACGTCGGCGATCTCCACGGCGTCGTCGTACGCACCGGTCCCGGCTCCCAGGGCCTGTCCGCACTGCTCGTGGAGGCCGACCGCCCCGGCTGCACGCTCGGCCCGCACCGGCCCTCCATGGGCCTGCACGGCTTCAGCTTCGGCGAGGTGATCTTCGACAACTGCCGGGTGCCGGCGGCGAACCTGCTGGGGCGGGAGGGCGACGGGCTGTCGGTCGCGTACTCCTCCAGCGTCCTGTACGGCAGGCCCAACCTCACCGCCGTCGCGCTGGGCATCCACCGGGCGCTGGTGGAGGAGACCACCGCCTTCGCCGCCCGGCAGATACGCTACGGCCGGCCGCTGGCGGAGCTGGGCACCGTCAAGCAGCGGCTGGGGGAGATGCAGTCGCGGCTGATGACCGCCCGGCTGGCCGCGTACCACGCGACGCACCTGCTGGACCGGGGGCTGCCGTGCGACGCGGAGCTGCAGAACGCCAAGCTGGTCAACGTCGAGTCCGCGCTCGACTCGGCCCGTACGGCGATGGAGGTGCACGGCGCCTGCGGGCTCTACCCGGAGATGGCCGTGGAGCGGTATCTGCGCGACGCGTACCACGTGTTGCCGCCGGCGGGCACGTCCGACGTGCAGCGGCTGCGGCTGGCGGAGGTGGCGCTCGGCGACGACCACGAGCCGTGGTCGTCGCGCCTGGCGCCGGACACGATGGCGTCCCGCCAGGTGGTGTGAGGGATCGGGGCCCCGGGGCGCGCAGGCCGGGGGGAGCGCCCTCGGCGTGGGCCTCGTAACAGAACGGGAAGCCCGCGATCCGCGCGCACGGGAGGAGACACCGGCGATCGGGGCGCCGGGCCTCTCCGAGGAGGCCGTGATCGGCGCGCACGGGGGCGCACGCCCCCGGACCGTCCGGTCAGCCTGAGCGCGGGGAGCGCCGGGAGCGCGGGCGCAGGTGCGCGGGGGCCCGGGGGGCGCGCCAGCCCCCCGGACGGCCCCCGCGGGGCGGTCAGCTCGCCCCGCGGCTGCGCTCCTCAAGGATGTCCATCAGCGAACGGGCCTGGGTCTTGATGAACTCCAGCCCCTCCTGCGCCTGCCGCCCCCACGGGCGCGGCTCGGTGTCCACCACGCACACCGTGCCCAGCGTCACGTCGGTCACCGGGTCGATGAGCGGCGCGCCCATGTAGGTGCGGATGCCGATCTGGTCCACCACCGGGTTGCCCGCGAAGCGGGGGTACGCGCACACGTCGGGCAGCACGAGCGCGGTGCGCCGGCCGACGACGTGCGGGCAGTAGCCGTGGTCGCGGTCCATGATCCGGCTGACCTCCGGCTTGCCCTGCTGGTCCGCGAGGGTGGGGTCGGCCAGGTCGGCGGGCGGCGCGTACAGGCCGGAGAAGTACTGGTGGTCGGTGATGAGGTTGACCATCGCGTACGGGGTCCCGCCCAGCTGGGCCAGCGAGGCGGCACCCTCGGCGAGGCGGGCGGCGAAGGCGTCGAACTCCGGGTCCGGGCGGTCGCCGAGGCCGAGTTCGTGCAGCCGCTGCTTGCGCTGCTCCAGCTCCGGGTCCTGCTCCTCGTCGGTCAGAATGCGGGAGGTGTGGTAGTCGAAGGTCGTCATGCGGGGCTCCTCGGTGGGGAGGTGGGCACGGGCTGTGCGGGCTCGGCCGCGGACGCTGCCGCGGCCTCGGGCTCCGGTGCTGCCGGGGCCCCGGCCCTGGCCGCCACGGAGCGGGCGTGCGCGTGCTCGACCAGCTTGATGAGCAGGTGGCGCGCCGAGCTGGTGGCGCGGGCGTCGCAGCACAACACCGGGGTGTCGCTGCGCAGATGGAGCGCGGCCTTCACCTCGTCCGGGGTGTAGTGGTAGGCGTCGTCGAACTCGTTGACGCCCACCACGAAGGGCAGGCCGCGCCGTTCGAAGTACTCGACGGCCGCGAAGCAGTCGGCGAGCCGCCGGGTGTCGGCGAGGACGACGGCGCCGATGGCGCCGCTGGCGAGGTGGTCCCACATGAACCAGAACCGCTTCTGGCCCGGCGTGCCGAACAGCAGCAGCATCAGGTGGTGGGCGCTGAGGGTGATGCGGCCGAAGTCCATGGCGACCGTGGTCGCCTCTTTCTCCGGCACCCCGTCCAGGCTGTCGTGATTGACGCTCGCGGCGGTCAGCGTCTCCTCGGTCGTCAGCGGCGGGATCTCGCTCACCGCACCGACCAGCGTGGTCTTGCCGACGCCGAACCCGCCGGCTATCACGATCTTCAGCGGGACGAAGGAGTCGTCAGAGATTGCGTAGTCCGACAAGGACCTTCTCCAGTAGGTATGGGTCGGTGGGGTCGGGCGGGCCCGCGGGCGCCGTCAGGATGAGCGCGCAGGTGTCGAGCAGGTCGCACAGCAGGATCTTGGTCACCGCCACCGGCAGCCCCAGCCGGCCGGCCACCTCCGCCACCGAGCGCGGGCCGGCGCGGCACTCCCGCAGCGTCTCGTCGTGCTCCGGCGTCAGCGCCACCCGGGGCAGTGTCCGGGCGGCGATGACCAGGGTCTCCAGGGCCAGGCTGCGGGTCGGCGCGGTACGCCCGCCGGTGACCGCGTACGGGCGTAACCGCGGGGCTCCGTCCTCCACCCAGGGAGCGTCGTCGTACGACGTCATGTCACCGGGCGGGGCCGGGGGCCGCGGTCGCGGCGAGCCGCGCGGGCGAGGTGAGGTGGGTGGGCACGCGTTTGACCAACTGGCCCATCTCGTAGCCGATCACGCCCAGGTCCGCATCCGGCTCGGCGAGCACCGCCAGGACGGCGCCGGGGCCGGCGGCCATCACGCACAGCACGACGTCCTCGTGCTCCACTAGCACTTGGCGCACGCCGCGCGCGGTGCCGGTGCCGATGCCCCCGCCGAGCGAGAAGAGCCCGGTGGCCACCGCGGCGAGCCGGTCGGCGGCGGCGGTGTCGAGGTCGTGGGCGTGCATGCGCACGCCGTCGGTCGAGGCGACGACGGCGCTGCGGGCGCTGGCGACCTGCTGGACGAAGTTGGCCAGAAGCCAGTCGAGGCTTTCGCTCACGAAGACGGGCCTTCCGTGGATCGGTGCTGGTGCGTGGGGGCGGAACCGGTCTGTTCTGCGACGTGACCGGCGGGGGGCTCGCCGTCCTCCGCGGCGCGGGAGCCGGCGGCGAAGCTGGCCATGAGGCCGGTGTTGAGGGGGCTGACGGTGGGTGCGGAGCTGCCGGTGGCGGCGGCGGGAGTGGGGGCGGCGGGTTCACGGCGCAGCTCGGGCACGAGGTGGCTGCCGGAGCGCTCGGGCAGCGGGGGGCGCTGCCCGGCGGGGGGCGCCGCCGGCGCGGGGGCGGCGGCGTGGCGGGGGGTGTAGCCGGAGGTGGGCGCGGGGGTGTGCGCGGCGGCGTCGGGGTGGGCGGAGGCGGGCGCCGGGTGGGCGGGGGTGCGCTCGTGGGCGGCGGTGCGCTCGTACGGGGCGGTGGTCTCGTACTCCGTGCCGTCGTAGGCGGGGGTGGAGTCGTACGCGGCGAGGGGGTCGGGGGCGCCGGGGGTCTCGTGGGCGCCGGTGCGCCGGTGGGCGCCGGGGGTCTCGTGGGCGCCCTGCTGCCGTTGCCGTGCCACGCCGTTGACGGACCCGGACCCGGACCCGGACGCGGACCCGGATACGGACCCGGCGGACAGCGGCGCCGCGGCGGCGCTCGCGACGGCGGCCGGGCGGCGCTCGGCGGCATCGGCGGCGACGGCCGCGGGCTGCGGCTGCCGCTGCGGCTGCTGCGACTGCGGCTGTGACTGCGGCTGCTGCTGCGGCGACGCGGCCACCGCGGGCTGCTGCTCGCGGGCCGGGGCGGCGGCGCGGTCGCCCTTCTCCCCCGGGTCCATCAGCAGCGCGTTGGGCAGCAGCACGGTGGCGCGGGCGCCACCGTAGACGTTGCGCTGCAACTGGACGGGGATCCGGTGCCGGCGCGCGAGGTGGGCGACGACGAGCAGGCCGATGCGCCCGTCCTTGATCTGCTCGTCCACGACCTGCGGGGTGTTCCGGCTCAGCAGCGCGTTCATCCGGTCCTGCGTGTCGGGCTGGAGGCCAAGACCGCGGTCGTCGATCTCCACGACGAGACCCGCCGCGGCCGGCTCGACGCGCAGCTCGACCTTGGTCTCGGGCGGGGAGAACCCGGCGGCGTTCTCGACGAGTTCGGCGATCAGGTGGATGACGTCGGGGGCGACGGCACCCTCCAGGACGCCGGTCATCGGCGGCACCAGCTTGACCCGCCCGTAGTCCTCGACCTCCGAGACCGCCGAGCGCAGCACGGCGTTCACCGGCATCGGCCGGCTGATGCGGCGCGGCACGGCGCCGCCGAGGATCGCCAGGCTCTCCACCTGGCGGCGCAGCCGGGTGACGAGGTGGTCGAGCTGGAAGAGGCCGTGCAGCAGGTCCGGGTCCTCGACCCGCTTCTCCAGCCCGTCCAGCTCGTCCAGGGAGCGGATGACGAGGTTCTGCAGCCGGCGGGCGAGGTTGACGAAGACCTCGATGCGCCCGCGGGACGAGACGTCCACGACGGCCTTGAGGGCGGCGTGCACGGTGGCGTGCACCAGCCGCTCCACCGTCTCGGGGGTGACGTCTGCGCCGGTGCGGGCCGCAGGGGCAGCGGATGAGAGCGACAGCGCGTCGGGCTCGGGGCGTTCGCCGCGCTGCGCCTGGTCGACCAGGCGCAGCAGCTCGCCCTGCGCGGCTTCGAGGAGGGCGGTCAGTTCCAGGTTGCGGTCGGTGCGGGCGGCGTCTTCGGCGTCCAGGGCGTCGGCGAGCGCGCCGATGCGGAGTATCGCCAGGACCGTGATGCCCACCACGGCCAGCACTCCGGCACCGATGATCATGCGGGTCTCGGCGCTCGTCGACCCGCCTATGAGCGCGCCGTACGTCGTGGCGCCGCCCACCAGCAGCGCGGCAGTCACCGGCAGCAGCGTGACCCGCCAGAGCCGGGCGCGCAGGGCGCGGCCCGCGCGGCGCCGCCGGGAGGGGAGCCGGCCCTGGCGGGGGCCGGTGTTCCCGGCGCGAGCGGGGTGGTCGGACATGGGCTTCCTCGCTGGATGGGCCGTACGGGGACAGCGCTGTCAGCATCTGGCTGCGCTGTCGCACGGCGTCGTGCGGCGTTTCTTCCGGCCGTCTGCCGGGCAGTGCGCACGCGGCGCACACACATCGGATGGTCACCGTGGTCTCAACGGCACCGTGAGCCACACCTACATTGCTCAGCGGCGGGTGTCGTTGCCACCGGTCCCGGGGGTCGTTTGGGGGTCGCTTCCCGGGGGTTCGCACAGGCGTTCATCTTCGCCCGCCACGCGGCCGGCCGGGCCGGAACTGCGTTCGGTTTCCGCCGGTCACGGCGCCGACGAGGGCGCCGAGGCGGCCGTCAGCCAGGTCGCTCCCGACGGGATCGCCCGGCCCCAGAGAACCGACGTAGCGCAGCACGCCGTCGAGTTCCTCCAGGCCGATCAGCCGGCTGCGCGGCCGGAGCATACCGGCGCTGCCGTAGCGCCCCAGCTCCGCGCACCGGGCGGTCAGCCAGGCCCAGTCGAGGTCCAGGTGGTCCGCGAGCCGGCGCAGCCGCTCCGCCGCCGTGGCGCCGTCGGTGACGCTGCGCGTGCGCGCGTGCCGTACGGAGTCGGCGTACGCGCGCAGCCGCGCCCAGTGGCTGGTGGTGTCGACCTGCCAGATGCCGTCCGTACGCAGCCAGTTGGCGATGGCGGCCCGCTCGCCCGGCAGCAGGGCGAACCCGTCCACCTGCGCGTACTCCGGCTCCGTGCACACCCACGTGGTCAGCCCGTGCTGCTCCAGCAGCGCCAGCGCCAGGAACAGCAGCGTGCGCTCGTAGCGCTCGCTGGTCTTGACAGCGTTGTCCGGCAGGCAGAAGACGTACCCGTACGGGCCGCCGGCGTCCGCAAGCGTGTCGCGCAGCGCGTGCAGGAAGTCGTGCTTGTGCCGGAAGAACAGCCACGCGGCGGCCTCTTCGCCGTACTGCTCGCGGGCCCAGAACACCGGCGGCTCACCGGCGCCTGCGGCGCGCAGCTCGCGCAGGATGTGCTGGTCGCAGACGTACGAGCCGAGCCACGCGGTGCCGACGTCGGACAGCTCCGGCATCGCCGAGCGGGCCACGGCCGAGCGCTCGCGGGTCAGGAAGTCGTCCAGCCCGGCGCGCTCCGCCTCCAGCACGGCGTCGTCGGCGAGGAGGCCGTCGTCGAGGTTGAGCACGGCCCACAGGACGGCGTACGTCAGGTCGTCGAGCCGGTACGCGCGCGGGATCGGCAGCACGTCCACCGGGTCGGCGGCGACGGGCTGCCGGGCGCGTACCGCGTCGAGCACGAACAGCCCCTCGCCGCGCCGCGCGCCGAGCGCGGCGAGCAGGAGCGCCCGGCGCGCGGGGCGGATGAAGTCGCGCAGGTGCGGGTGGTCGTCGGGCCCGATGACGACGCTGTCCGGGCCGGCCTCCGCCTCGTACAACTGGACGGCTACGGAGGTGCCGTCGAAGACGCGGTGGCCGTCGAACTGCCAGACCCCGCCGCCGCCGGGGGCCGGGGCGGTGGGCGAGAGGAAGGACGTGGACCAGGTGACGTCGAGCGCGCGGGCGGTGGCGAGGGAGGCGTCGTCGGGGAGGCGGGGCGTGGTGAACGTCCGCGTGGGCGCCGGGCCGAGGAGCGCGTCCACGTCGATGCCGAGCATGTGCTCCAGGACGGTGCCGGCGTTGCCGCGCGGGATCTGCTCCCCGGCGAGCCACCGCTTGAAGGTGGTGCTGGAGATGGTGAGTCTGGCGAGCCGCGGGTCGCCGTACTCGGCGGCGGCCTTGCGGGCGGCGTGCGTGTAGTGGACTTCGAACGTCGAGAATCTGGCCCAGCCGCGCTTGGCCAGCTCGACGCGGAGCAGCGTCGGCGGCGGTGGCGGTACGGGGCCGGGCTCCGGCTCCCGTAGAGCGTCCTCGGCATCGCCCGACACCTCGCCCGCGGCGGCGCCCGGGGCGGCGCCCCGGGTGGTGTCGACCGCGGAGTGGGGGGTGTGGCCGTCGGCGGGTGGTCCCGTCGTGGTCATATATGCGCTACCTCGATCTGCCGGCTCAGACCGGAACTTTACGCTCCGTAGCCTGCCGAATGGCATGTGCCAACAGTAAGTTCCGGGGGTATGCAGTGCGTTCACCGAAACGATGTTCATTAAATCGGGTGAACTTCCAGGTCGTTCCGGGGTCGTCCGGCGCCGAGCGCGCGGGGGTGCACGCCGTACGGGCAATAATCCGCGACCATGACGCGAGGCAGGCCCACGACTCGGTTGACATTAACGGACCGGGAACTCCACTTCCTCGAACACCTGGTCGCACAGAGCGCGACCCCGCCGAGGAGGCGGCTCCACTGCCGCATCGTGCTCGCGTGCGCCGCGGGGGAGACGAACGGGGAGGTGGCGGCACGATTCGGGATCACTCCCACGACGGTGTGCCGGTGGCGCAACCGGTTCGCGCGGGAGCGGCTGGGGGCGGTGCGGGGGGCCGTTCCCCGGGCCGCCGCCGGGGAGGGACCGGGCGGCGCGGAACGGGATCGGGGGATACGGGACCGGGCCCCGCGGGAACCGGACGGTCCGGCGGCGGGGGTACGGGCCGGGGCTCAGGCCGGGGCCGGCGCCGGGGGTGAACGCGTGCGTGTCAACATCCGGCTGGCCGCCCTCCTGCGCGAGTCGGGGCTCACCCCGACCTCCCTCGCCGCCCAGGTACGCGAGCTGGGCCGGCGCCGCGGCCTCGAACTGCGCTGCACGCACACCTACGTCAAGCGCTGGCTGCGCGGCAGCTTCGGCTCCTCCGTACCGCCCGAGCTGATCGCCGCCGTGTTCTCCCGCCGGCTCGGCCGGGACATCACCCCCGCCGACATCGCCGCCCCCGCCCCGGTCCCCGCCGGCTACGCCCTCTCCCCCACCGGCTACGCCCTCACTGGCGGGGGTGCCCCCATTGGCGGCGGCGCCCCCTCCCCCACCCGCTACGCCCCCGCCGGCGGGGGCGCCCCGACCCGCAGCCCCCTCCTCCCCGACGACATCGGACTGCGCGGCCCCTCGACGCCCCTCGGCGCCGTCCGCACCGCCGCCCGGCTCTGGGACGCCGACCCGCGCTACGCCCTGCCGCCGGTGACCGCCGCCGCCCTGCGGGACTCCGTCCGCCGGTGGCGCGGCGCCACCCCGCACGCGCCGCCGCAGCGCGCCCTCGGCTCGTACCGCGTCGGACAGCCCGACATCGCGCGGATCCACGCGCTGACCGAGCACCTGGCCATGCTCGACAACCGCTACGGCGGCGGCGCAGCCCGGTCGATCGCGATGACCCACCTGCGTACCGACGTACTGCCGATGCTCGAAGGCAGCTACACCGGCGCGGTCGGCCGCAACCTGTTCCGCGCCGCGGCCCTCGTCACCCACCACACCGCCCACCTGCTCTACGACACCCGGCGGCACGGCGCCGCCAGACGCTATCTGCGGCTCGCGCTCGACATGGCGTACCACGGCCACGACCGCGCGTTCGCCGCCAAGATCCTCGCGACCCTCGCCCACCAGGCCGTCCACCTCGGCGACTACCGCGAAGCCGTCGAACTCTCCGAAGCCGGCCTCGCCGAACCCGGGCTGACCCCCACCGGCCGGGCCGTGCTGCACGCGATGGCCGCCCGCGCGCACGCCCGGCTGCGCGACTCGCGGGCGAGCACGATCTCCCTCTCCCGCGCGGAGAGTTCCCTGTCCGCCGCCAGCCCCGCCCAGGAGCCGGTCTGGCTGCGCTACTTCAACGGCGCGGAGCTGCACGACGAGATCGCGCACTGCCTCGTCGACCTGCGGCAGGCGCGTGCGGCCCGGCCGCACGCGGAGCACGGCATCGCGGCCCGCACGGACCGGTACGCGCGGAGCATCGCGTTCACGCGCGTGGTGCTGGCCACGGCCTGGCTCCAGCAGCGGGAGGTCGAGCACGCCTGCCAGGTGGCGACGGGCGCGCTGCGGGCGGCGGAGGACATCCAGTCGGAGCGGATACGGGGCTATCTCGCCGGGTTCCGGGAGCGGCTGCGGCCGTTCAGGAACGTGGCGGCGGCGCGGGAGTTCTCGTACAAGGCGGCGCTGAAGCTGCGGTGACGAGTGGCTGCCGGACCTGCTCGGCGCTCACCGTACGAACCGGGCGGGCCGGTACGGCGCCAGCTCCGGCGCCTCCCGCCCGGTCAGCAACTCCCGCGCCACCAGCTCCCCCAGCCGCAGCGACAGGGTCATGCCGCTGTGTGTCACCACGGTGTAAAGACCCTCGGCCTCCGCGTGCCGGCCGACGATGGAGTTGTCGTCCGGCGGCAGCGGGCGCGTGCACACCCGGGCCCCGACGAGGCGGGCCGTCGTCGCGAGGGCGGGCAGCATGTCGCGGGCGCGGGCGTGGAGTTCGCGGGCGAGCGCGGCGACGCGGTCGGCGGGCGTGAGCCGGTCCACCTCCTCGTTGAGGTCCAGCGCCTCCAGGTAGACGCGCCCGCCGGCGAGCGGGCGGGCGTGCAGGCGCGGGCTGAGCACCATCCGGGTCAGCGGCGGTCCGGCGGCGGCGGCCGGCCGGAGGTGGGCCAGCAGCGTCGGCGCCGCGGAGCCCGGCGCGTCGCCGGGCACCAGCGGCACGTACGCGCCGGCCAGCGCGGCGAGCGCCGGGGTGCGCCAGCCGGCGCAGCACACCGCGACGTCCGCCGGCACCGTCTCGCCCCCGGCGCACCGCACGCCGCGCACCCGGCCGCCGGCGGTGTCGATGGCCACGACGCGGGCGGCCTCGCCGGTACGGACGTGGACGCCGCCGGCGCGGGCGGTCGCGAGGAGGTGGGCGACGAGCGGTCGCGGGTCGACGGCGGCCTCGTCGGGGAAGTACGCGACCTGGGCGGCGTCGTCGATACGCAGCACGGGCTCCAGCTCCCGGGCCCGGGGCACGGGGATCCACTCCGCGGCGTACCCCCAGTCCTGCAGCCGGGCGACGGTCTGGTGGAGCTGGTCGAGCCCGGCCCCGCCGGAGGCCCACCGCAGCGCACCCCCGGGCCGGTACCACCCGGCGCCGCCTCTGCCGCCGGCGCCGGGTCTGCCGCCGGCGCCGGGTCCGCCGCTGTCGTCGGGTCCGCCGCTGTCGTCGGCGTACGCGGCCGGGCCGGTCGCCCGCGCGAGGGCGGCGTGGGCACGCATGCCCGAGACCGCCAACTCGTGGTAGTGCCGCGGGCTCTTGGAGTGGGCGTTGATCCACGCCATGGAGCTGGCCGTGGTCCCGGCCCCCGGCTGCCCGCCGTCCAGCAGCCACACCTGCGCGGCTCTGCCCGTGCTCTCTCCCCCGCTGCCTCCCCCGCTGCCGAGCCGCGCCGCCAGCGCCGTACCGATCACGCCTGCACCGATCACCACAATGCGCACGATCAATTCGCCCCCGTTTCGCTCGTGCACCCCGTCTTTCCAGGTTGCCACCGAGGGGGCCGTAGCGCGGGGACAGAAAATGACGTGTCCGGATATCACCCGTGCCGTTCGAGAACGCAGGGTTCGCGCGGCAGGTAGTTTCGGGGGCGCGACCGCTGATCGAGAAGGGGAGCACGCGCATGCCGCAGCACATCGTCCGACCCGAGGGTTCTCCGCCGGTCAACGGCTACAGTCACACGGTGACGTTCACCGGCACCATGATCGCCGTCTCCGGCCAGGTGCCGCTGGACGAGGCCGGCCGCCTGGTGGGCGAGAACGACGCGGAGGCGCAGGTCCGCCAGGTGTTCGCGAACCTCACGACGGCACTGGAAGCGGCCGGTTCCGACCTGGCGCACGTGGTGAAGCTGACGGTCTACCTCACGGACCTCGCCGACCTGCCGGCGTTCCGCCGCGTACGCGACGAACTCCAGGACGCGGCACGCGCGCCGGCCAGCTCACTTGTCCAGGTGGCGGGGCTGGTGAACCCGGAGTTCCGGGTGGAGGTGGACGCGCTGGCGGTGGTGCCGGGTGAGACGGGGACGGTGGCGCCCCCGCCCGCCCGCGCGTCATGACGCGCGGCCCCGCTGTGCCCGGTCGACGAGGATCAGCGGCACCGAGCTGACGGCGAGGACGGCTCCGACGACACACACAGCGGTCAGTGCGGCTCCCTGGCCGAGCACGACGCCGGCGAGGGCGGGGGTGATGCTGATGCCCAGTTGGAACGCCGAGACCGTCGTGGCGCCGGCGAGGGTGGGCGCGTGCGCGGCGAGGGCGAACACGCGGCCGTAGACGGCCGGGTTCAGCACGAAGGCCGCGATGCCGAGCAGGAACGCCGTGGGCGCCGCCGCCCAGCTCCGCTCGATGGCGGGCACCATCACGAGCGACAGGACCCCGATGGCCGCGGCCCCGGTCAGCAGCGCGGTGTGGGGCCGCCTGTCGGAGATCCGGCCGCCGATGGACAGGCCGATGAACGCACCGGCCCCGAAGAGCGCGAGGACGGCCGGGATCCAGGCTTCGGGGAGGGCGGTGATGTCGGCGAGCATGGCGGCGAGGTAGTTGAAGGTGATCATGTATCCCGCGGTGGTGAGGATGGTGACCGCCCAGATCCCCCAGAGCCGCGGGTTGCGGATGCCGGCCAGCTCCTGCGTCACCCCCGGGCCGGCGGCCGAGGCATCTCCCGGGTCCACCTTCGGGATGACGAGCAGGCAGCCGGCGGCGCCGGCGAGAGTGAGCGCCACCACCGCCCAGAACCCCCCGCGCCACTGGGTGAAGTGGCTCACCAGCATGCCCGCGGGCCCGCCGGCGACCATGGCCACACTGAGGCCGCTGACCACGACCCCCGAGGCGCGGGCGTTCCGGTCCGGGGTGACGAGGCTGATGGCGGTCACCGTGGCGACGGCGAAGAAACCGGCGTACGCGACACCTGCGACCACCCTGGTGAGCAGCAGAACCGGGTAGTTGCCCAGCAGGCCGGCGGCGATGCTGGCCGCGAAAACCCCCTGGGCCGTCACCAGCGCGGTGCGCCGGGGCCAGCGCAGGCTGAGCACGGCGAAGGGCGGACCGCCGATCACGACGCCGAGAGCGAACCCGGTGATCAGGTATCCGGCCGAGGAGAGCGAGACGTCCAGGTCGGCTGCCACCGCCGGGAGGACCCCGGCCAGCAGGAACTCCGCGCTTCCCATGGCGAACAGGCAGAAGCCGAGCAGGTACACGCCTACGGGCAGGGCGCCGGCCCTCGGCCGCGGGGCCGCTTCGGCGGCCGTACCGGTTGTGTCCATGTGGATCACCTCCGACCAAAGAATCCGAAGGAGGCGCCGGAAACAGCAACTTTCGTTGCCATTTCCGGGACGGATTGCGAGACTGCCGGCCGTGGATGACCAGCCGACCGTCGGCGCCGTGATCGAGCAGATCGCTCCCCGGCTCCGCGACGCACGCGAGAAGAAGAACCTCAGCCTGGCCGGCCTCGCCCGCGCCACCGGCATCTCGACCAGCACCCTGTCCCGGCTCGAATCCGGCCAGCGCAAGCCCAGCCTGGAGCTGCTGCTCCCGGTCACGGCCGCGCTGGGTGTCCCGCTCGACGAGATCGTCGCCGCGCCGCGCGTCCTCGACCCGCGCGTACCGCAGCAAGCCACGAGGAGAGACGGCCGCGTGCTGATCCCGCTGTCGCGGCAGCAGGGCGAACCCCGCGCGTACAAGCTGGTGATCCCGGCCCACGACGAGGATCCGCACCTGCGGACGCACGCGGGCCACGAATGGCTCTACGTCCTGCGGGGGCGGCTGCGCGTACGGCTGGGCGACCAGGACTTCGTCATGGGCGCAGGTGAGGCGGCCGAGTTCGACTGCCGGATCCCGCACTGGTTCGGTGCGGCGGGAGGAGGGACCGTGGAGGTGCTCAGCCTCTTCGGGAAGTCAGGCGAACGGATCCACCTCCGGACGCCGCGCCGCCCGCCGACCGGCTCCGCTCGGGCGGAGGAATCCGGCCGTAACCCGCGGTAACCCGCCGCCAAAACCAACCCAAATCACCTACGCGGTCCGACTTTTGCCCACCGCCGCACGCCCACCGGCCACAGCCCGCGCCCGATGCCTGCGGACGGCGTCGCGGTTGGCGCAGCGCTGGGAGCAGTAGCGCTGCCGTCCGGTCCGTGAGGTGTCGGCGAAGGCCGTGTCGCACTCCGCCGTCTCGCAGCGCCGCAGCCGGTGCATGCCCCGGCCCGCGAGATGGAAGGCCGTACCGACCGCGAACAGCGTGAACAGTACGGAGCCGAGCGGCTGTTCCGCGTCGCGGTAGTGCAGGTGCCAGCCGGCGCCGGTGTGGGAGGTCAGCCGCGGGTAGGCGGCGGCCTCGGCCAGCATCCGGTTCAGCAGGCCGGCGCGCTCCTCCTCCCCGTCGGCGTCGACGACCCGCTCCCAGGCGTCGAGTGCGGACTGGGCGCGGCCGAGATCGTCCGCTGTTACGGGGCGCTCCAGTACGAGCCCGGCAGCCCGGCAGCGGTCCGCCAGCTCGTCCGCGCTCTCGGGCCGGTGGCTGGCCAGGTCTGCGGCCAGGTTCACCGCGTCTTCACCGTAAGGGTTGAGCAGCATAAGACCATTACAACAGGGTGGTCGGCATGACACAACAAACCGCCGGCCGCGCCGGCTCGCAGGCCCGCGACCCGTGGCGCTATCGCTGGATCGTGCTGGGCATCGCCACCTTCACCCAGGCCGCGTCCGGCTTCTTCACCGGCGGCATCGGAGCGCTCGGCGTCCACTTCCAGAGCGCCCTGGACCTGAGCGCGGCGCAGCTGGGTCTGCTGATCTCGGCGGCCCAGCTCGTACCGCTGGCCGGGCTGCTGGTGGCCGGCGAGCTGCTGGACCGCTGCAACGAGCGCTGGGTGGTCGGGATCGGGGCCGGCGTGGTCGGGCTTGCCCTGAGCGCGGGGAGCCTGGCGCCGGGATACCCGGCCCTGCTGGTCGCCCTGCTGGTGGTCGGCACGGGATACAGCACCGTCCAGCCGGGCGGGAGCAAGTCGGTGGCGTCGTGGTTCGACGCGTCACAGCGCGGCTTCGCCATGGGCATCCGGCAGGCCGGGCTCCCGCTGGGAGCGGCGCTCGCCTCGGCCGTACTGCCTCTCGTCGCCGAGGCGTACGGCTGGCGGGCGACGCTGCTGACCGGCGGCGTCGTCGCGCTGCTGGGAGCCGGCCTCTTCATGGCCTGCTACCGCCGGCCGCCCGCATCGCCAGCCCAACGGGAGAAGAAACCCCCGACCCCGCTCGGGGCGCAGCTCCGCGCCCGGCTGGGCATGATCCGTGAACCGTCCACGGTGAAGCTCCTGCTGTCGGGAACCAGCCTGATCTCGGTGCAGTACGGCGTGAGCATCCTGACGGTGCTCCACCTCCACCAGGCGGCATCGGTCGGCGCCGGAAAGGCGGCCCTGGTCCTGGTGGCCGCCCAGGGTGCGGGCGTCGCGGGCCGGATCTGCCTGGCGGCGTGGAGCGACCGGAGCAGGTTCGGACGCTACGCCGTCGTGCTGGTCTGCCTGGCCGCCGTGATCGCCGGGCTGGTCGTGCTGATGACACCGGCCGGGAGGACACCGGCCGTCGCCTCCGGCGTCTTCGTGTGGCTCGGTTTCTTCGGCTTCGGCTGGTACGGCCCGTGGGTCGTCTGCGTCACCGAAGCGGCCCCGCCGGGCAAGACCGGATTCGCGCTGGGCCTGGTCATGTCCGTCAACCAGCTCGCGATCGTCACGGTGCCGCCCGTGCTCGGCGCGCTGGTCGACCTCACCGGCAGCTTCACCCCGGCCTGGGCACTGCTGTCCCTGCTGGCGGCCGTCGCCTTGGGGGTCACGGGCCCGGGGCGTCCCCACTCCGGGGGAGGAATCCGGTCGTAACTCGCGGTAACCCGCCGCCAAAACCAACCCAAATCGCCCACGCAGCCCGACTTCCGCTCACCGCCGGACGAGGCGCTAGCCGAGATCCAGCACCTCGTCGTCCGCGTGCGCGCCGAACTCGGCAACGCGCACCTCCGCGACGCGCTCGTACCGGTTGATCCGGTCGGTCCACTCCGCATCGACACCGAACGCCACCTGCGCGAAACCCACCCGGCCGACGGCCTCGGCCAACCCCGGATCGCCAGCGGCCAGCAGCCGCACGGGCGCGTCAAGCGCCACGGTGTGCGGCGGCACGAAGTACTCGTCCGGCAGCACGGTGCGCGCGTGGACGAGCGCGGATACCGCGACAACCGAGCCGACCCCCAACCGCGCGCGCTGGAGCACCGTCGCCGCGGTCGCCACGTAGACGCACCTGCCGACTTCGCAACCCAGCAGCGTGGCATGCGGCCCCACGAAGACATGGTCCCCGACGAGCACCGGCTGATCGCCGGCGACGGCAGACCCGCGCAACACCGCGTTCTCGCAGATCACCGCCGCTTCCCCGACCTCGATCCGGGACCCCTCGGCATCGAGCACCGCTCCGTACATCACCCGCGCCCTCGGTCCCACGCGGACATCACCGACCAGCGTGGCCGTCGGGGCGACGTAGGCGGTGGGATGGACCTGCGGTTCACGCCCGCGATGCCGGATACGGATTCCCTGCGTTTCAGCGGTCATGAGCGGATTCTCGCCCGGCCGACGGCGGGCGTGCTGGCGGGTTTCCGACGTGGCGTTTCGTCGAGACCTGCGGGAAACCGGACGCAGGTTGACTCCACGGCTACTTCCGCCCGCTAGGCGACGATCGCTAGAAGGGCCCGCCTGGGGCTGCCAGCCGAGGCGGACACGTTGCCGGCGGCCTGCCCGACTTCCCCGGCGCCGACGTCCACGTGCTGGCGGCCGAACTCGCCGCGGCGCGCGCCGAAGCGCCCAGCTTCCGCTACCGCCCGGCTCACTGGGCACACGAACCCCGCTGGGTCACCCACGACCACGAGGCGGGCGGCGAGGAGTGGTTCGGTTTCACCGCGCTGGAGCCGAAGGGGCTGCCGCCGGTGATCAGACTCGTCCCCCTCGGCGGTCACACCGCCGGCCACACCGGGGTAGCGGTGCAGAACGGCGACCGGTGGCTCCTCCACTGCGGTGACGCGTACTACTACCACCGCGAAATCGGGGAACTGAAGGAACTCCACCCGGTATTAAACATCGTCCCGACGCACTCACAGGTGCACCGCGACCTGCGGCTCGGAACGCAGGCCAGGCTGCGGGAACTGGTCCGCGACCACGGTGACGAGGTGGAGGTCTTCTCCGCACACGACCCGTGGGAACTGGCCCGCTACCGCACCGGGGGTGTGCCGGGCGATGTCACGGAGGCCGGGAGGCCCCGGACTCGGTGACGGAGCGGTCCACGGGCTCGAAGCCGGCACGGCCCCGCGCGCACCGGGCCTGCCCGGGCAGGCCGGGCGGCCCGGCCTGCCCGGAACGCCCGAGACCGCAGAGACGCCCGCCGCCGGGACAAACTCGCGGTAACCCACCCCCTGAAGCGCCCCAAATCGCCCACACGACCCGACTTTCGCCCACCGCCACGCACCCATCCGACCCCGGAAGGGCGGACCACCACCCCGGCCACCCCGGCCCGACGGCGCGGCGGGCGGCCTGCCTTACTCCGGAAGTAATCGCCTCGGCCCGGCCGCATGGGCAAGCTTGCTGGTCTCTCCGCGTTGCCGTGACGCGGACCGGGAGGAAGGGGCAGCCGTGGCCGAGAGCACGCGCGCGGTGGTCGAGGAAGTGCTGCGGCGGATCGGCGAGGGCGATCCCGAGCGCATCGCCGAGCTGTACGCCGAGGAGGCCGACTGGAAGCTGGACTGGCCGGAAGCCGAGCACGACCGCCCCGCCACGCCGTGGATCCGGCACCGTGCCAGCCGTGCCGACGCCGCCGCCCACTACCGCGAGATCGCCGAGCACCACGTGCCGGAGGACGTGGCGACCGAGGTGGAGCGCATCCTCGTCGACGGAAACGACGCGGTGGTGCTAGGGGAGATCCGCCAGACGGCCCGGCCCACGGGCCGGGCGTATCGCGCCCGGTTCGCCCTGCACCTGACGGTCGAGGACGGCCTTGTCACGCGGCACCACGTCTACGAGGACAGCCTCGCGGTGGCCCAGGCGTTCGAGGCGGAGGACCGGTAAGACCGCCCGGGCTACCGCTGGTCACGGCGGTATAGGCGACGGGCAGGGCCCAGGTACGGGGCAGGCCCGGGGGTGGGGGGCAGGGCCCAGGTACGGGGCAGGGCCCAGGTACGGGGCAGGGCCGGGGGTGGGGGGCCCGGCGTGGGGCGGGCCCGGCGGGGCGAGCCCCCTGGCCGTACGGGCGGCGCCGGTGCGGGACAGGCCCGCCTCGGAGCGGGCCCGGGCGCCGGGGCGGGGGTGGGGGCCCGGCAAGGCGAGCCCCCGCGGCCGGAGCCTCGCCCCACGTCCCCCTCACACCCACCCAAGGGTATGCGCCCCCACCGACAACGCCGGCTGACCACGGCAGCCGGGGGCGGCAACCCGGTACGGGGCAGGCCGGCGAGACGGGCCGCTGGCGTCCGGGCGGTGGGCCGGTCCGGGGTGGGCCGGCTGGTGGTGGGGTTGTCGGTTCCGGGGGTGCGGTGTCGGGGTATGGCTACGCCAGCCGGCTCCCAAAAGCACACCGGTCTCCGACGAGGGCGGCGCCGATCCAGAACCACCAGCCCCGAAGCGAGGCCCACCCCCGCGCCACACGCCCATGCCGAGCCCAGCGGTGACGAGTTCGGCCCCGGCCCGGGGGCGTACGTGGGGAATCCGGCGCAATTCGTCACCCGAAGGCCGACTTTCGCCTCGCCACGCGCACCCGCCCGGCCGTAACCATGCCGACGGCCACCCGGCAGGCCCCAAGTGCACGCCACGGAGACAAACTCCGGGCAACCCCCAAGCCAAACACGGACAAACCGCTCACGCGGCCCGACTTTTGCTCACCGACGCGCACCCAACCGCCTCCAGGAGTGGCGGTGTCGGCGCGGCACAGGCCGGAACGGAAGCCTGTGGTGCGGTTGCGTTCGGCCGTCAGGTCTCGCTTCGGGGTTGGTGGTTCGGGATCAGCGCCGTTCGCGTCGGAGACCGGTGGGCTTCTGGGAGGCGGCTGGCGTTCGAGGTGGGCCCCATGCTCCAACGAGCCCGTCGAGCCGCTCCCCGCCGGCCGGACCTGCCCGGGGCCGGGCAGTCGCCCGTACGACGAGCGGCAAGCCTCGCCGGCCTACCCCGCGCTGGGCTGCCGCCCGTATGGCCAGGGGCACGTCTCGCCGGGCCTGCCCCACGCCGGGTTCCCGCCCCGGCGCCCGGGCCCGCCCCTGCCCGGCCCGTGAGCCGAAACCCAACCGGCCCGGTCCCGGACGCCCGCCCGGCTCGAAGAACCGGCACCCCGCCACCCGCTCAGACGTGGGCAAAACGACCAGACGCCCCGCCACCATCATCGAACGCGACCAGACCAGACCATAAGGCACAAGATCAGAGGGTGTCGGGCAGATCAACGGCTGCCTGTTGCATGAGCAGATGTCGGCTGAAGGACCTGGGGATTTCACCACAATCTTGAATGCTCTTGATCATGAACGAACCAAGACCCAGCCCTACGTCCGTCCGCCCGGTCAGCCGCCGTGCCGTGCTCGGTGCCGGCGTCGGGGCCGCCGCTCTCGCCGCCGTCCCCCGCGATGCCTGGGCCCGCACCTCCGGGGTCGGACCGCGCGCCAAGCACGTCGTCCTCGTTGGCTGGGACGGCTTCGATCCGGCCTATCTGGATCTGGTCGAGACGCCGTACCTCGACCAGTTGGCCCGCCAAGGAAGCCTCGGCACCACGACCGGATGCTTCCCGTCGATCACCAACAGCTCCTGGGCAACCGTCGCGACCGGCGCCTGGCCGCGCACGCACCTCAACACCCCGTACTACCTCGACCCTTCGTCCGGGAAGGCGACCAGCCAGGCCCGCACCCTGGAAGCCCAGAGCATCGCCGAGGCCGTGACCGCCGCTGGCGGGACCGTCGCCTCGGTGCAGTTCTTCATCGTGCAAAACCACGGGGCGGTGTTCGGTGACCCTCGTGCCCTGTACGTCCAGCCGGGCGGCTCCATGTCCGTCCGGACTGACGTGGCGATCGACGTCCTGCACGGCCGTCCGGTGCAGTCGGGACCGCAGACGGTCACCGTCGAGAAACCCCCGACGCTCCTGGCCGTATACGGCGACGCGCTCGACGCGTTGGGCCACGCCGAGGGCGCGGAGGCACCGGGCATGGGCGCCACGCTGGCCGCCTTGGACGCGGAACTCGGCAGACTCGTGCAGGCGACGAAGGACGTCGGCATCTACGGAGAGACCGCGTTCGTGCTGCAGGGTGACCATGGCATGACGACGTTCACCCGCGGTTTCGGCGGACTCGCGCTCGCCGCGTTGCGCGGCGCGGGCTTCACTGCCGAGTTCGTCGCACCGGGCCAGGTCCCGTCCCCGCAGACCGACATTGCGATGGTCGTCGGCGGTGTCGCCAACGTCAACCTGCTCGGTGCCGCTCGAACGGGCGAGAACATCGCGCGGGCGCGGGCCGCTCTCGAATCCGTCGAACAGGTGCAGCGAGTCTATGACCGTGCTGACCTCGACGCGTTCCACGCCAGCCCCTGGCTCGGCGATCTGGTGGCCGAGCCCGTGGCCGGCTGGTCGTTCGCCGAGACCGACCCGGCCGGCCCTCGCGGCTACCACGGCCGGACAGGTGAGATGCAGGCCAGCCTTCTCCTCGCCGGCCGGGGAGTGCGCAACGGCGTGCAGCCCCGGCAGGCGCGGCACGTTGACATTGCGCCGACGATTGCCGCCCTGCTGGGCATCCCCGCTCCGGCCCAGGCCGAGGGAAGGGTGCTCACCGAGGCCCTGGACGAGCGGATCGCAACCGGAGACTGAAGGGTGCGTTTTGCCCCTGACCGTTCCTGACCAGAATCGTGTCCCCTGTCGTGGTGTACCGGGTGGTCGTCCCGCGCTGGCTGGCACCCCCGTTGGCCCGGTTGCCCCGTTCCCGCCGGTGTCGTCCCTGCGCTGGGAGTCGGCGTTGTCGGTGGGGGCGCATACCCTTGGGTGGGTGTGAGGGGGAGATGGGCAGGGGCAGTGGGCCGCGGTGGGCCTGGGAGGCCGGGGGCGGAGGGCTCGCGGACCGGGGCGGGGGCTCACGGACCGGGGCGGGGGTTCGCGGACCTGGGTGCGGGGTCATGGGGTTGCCGGGTTCAGGGGGTTCGCCTGCGGGACCTTGAACGTTGCCCAGACCGCCTTTCCCGGGCCGTTGCGCACCGACGTGCCCCAGTCGTCGGCCAGGGCCTCGACCAGGAGCAGCCCCCGGCCGCGGTCGTCGGTGGCCGCGGGAGCGCACACATGCGGCTCGCCGCCCCCGGCGTCGTGCACCTCCACGTGGACGACGTGCTCCTGCACGTCGACCCGTACGAGGAAGAAGCGACCAGCGGGGGTGTGCCGGAGCGCGTTGGCCGCCAACTCGGAGACGCAGACGCGGATGTCGTCCGCCCGCTCCGACGCGTCCACGACGGCGGTGACGAAGTCGCGTGCCTTGCCGACCGACCGGGCACTCCGGGCGAACGTGCGCGCCTGCGTGGTCATGATGCCTACCTCGTTCCGGATCGAGCTGGGTCAATTCGTCAGTTCGTCTGATGCACTGACCGGGGATCTACTACGGTGCGTGAGTAAAGAGTTGCCCTCCGTGCTGGCGGGCAACAGGTCTTTATGTCCCCCGCTTTTGCTGGAGATCGGAGCCGCACCGTGCCCGCACGTCCCCGCGAACTGACCCCCGATCGAAGCGCCCGTCACCTCTTCGGCGCGAAGATGCGCGCCCACCGCATGCGCGCCGGGATGAGCCTTGAGGCGCTGAACGACGTCGTGAACATCAGCCGCAGCCATCTGGCCCGCATCGAGACTGCGGAAGCCATGCCACCGCCGGATCTCCCGCCGCGGCTGGACGCCGCGTTCGGCACGGACGGGATCTTCCAGGAGCTGTACCGGCTCGCGGCGAAGGAGATCCACCCCGACCAGTTCAAGCGCGTCATGGAACTTCAAGCCCGAGCGCAAGTGCTCGGGGAGTACGGCGGTCAGATCGTGCCGGGGATCTTGCAGACGGAGGACTATGCCCGTGCCCAGTTCAGGACGGCCAACCCATGGGCACCGAACGACAAAATCGAGGAACTGGTCACCGCTCGTCTGAGTCGGCAGTCGGTGTTTTCCTCCGACACGTTGATGGACTATTCGGCGGTGCTGGACGAGGCCATGCTCCGCCGGGGCTACGGCGGGCCGGAGGTGATGCGGGCGCAGCTCGCGCGCCTCGAAGAGTTGACGCTCACTCAGAAGACCATGGTCCAGGTCGTCCCGTTCGAGGTCGGGGGACATGGGTTGGCTGGAGCCACACTCGTGCTGATGACCATGGAAAACGGTGCGCGCTTCGCCTACGAAGAAGGCGCCACCACAGGCACGTTGATGGAGGATTTGGAAAGCGTCATCGAACGGCAGCGGGTATACGATCTGTTAAGGGCATCCGCCCTGTCGCCGCGTGATTCGGCGGCCTTTATCCGGTCCGTCATGGAGGAGTTTCCGACATGAGCACCACGCCCGATCTCTCCCGCGCGGAGTGGGTCAAGTCGAGCTACAGCGGCAACGGCGGCAGTAGTTGTGTCGAGTGGGCACCCGCCTACGCCACCTCCGGCGTCATCCCCGTCCGCGACAGCAAGGACCCCCACGGCCCCGCGCTCACCTTCGAGCCCGCCGCCTGGACGTCCTTCGTCGCCGCCGTCCAGCGCGACGAGTTCGGCACCGCCTGACGTGCCCCGCGCCTCCGAGCGGCCTCTGCCCCACCGGGGCAGAGGCCGCTCCCCGTGACCGCGAGGCCCCCCTGCGGTGACGCCGATGCCGAACTGTCCGGGGGAAGGTCAAGGACGATTCCCGCGGAAAACGCGCCAGCGCGCCACGAGAGCACGGCATCGTCCGCGCCGAATCCGAACGCGCGGGCGTACGCCCGGTGAGGCGCCGGTGCGGGAGACGGGGATAGCCTCTGCCCATGCCGAGCTTCGAGATCACACCGATTGGCACGGTCCGGAACGACCGGACGGACGTCCAGCACACGGACAACTGGGGTGCCGTGCGCAGCACGATCACCGTCGACGAACGCTTCGGCGAGGCGTGCCTGCAAGGGCTGGAGGGCTTCTCCCACGTGGAGGTCCTCTTCCTCTTCGACCTGTTCCCGGAAGCCGACGACGACCGCGGCTACCGCGAACCCCGCCCCTACCGAGGCCGCTCCGACCTCCCGCCCATGGGCATCTTCGCCGGCCGCGGCCCCCGCAGACCGAATCGGATCGGGGTGACGTCGTGCGCCGTCGAGTCCGTCCGGGGCCGCGAACTGACGGTGACGGGCCTCGACGCGGTCTCGGGCACCCCGGTCGTCGATCTGAAGCCGACGATGGCGGAGTTCCGCCCGGTGGACGTCAGGCAGCCGGAGTGGGTCAGCGGCATGATGGCGGAGTACTTCAAGCCGTAGGCCCGGACGCCGGGGGCGTCCGGGCCCGTGGGGCTCGGTGTCAGTACCAGTACCAGCGGCGGGCTGGCTTGTTGGTGAAGATGCGTCGCATCGTCGCGGCCATGGCTGATCACCTCCGTCTCGTGTCGTGGGCGGGCGGGTGGTCCGGGGTGCGGTGCAGGACGAACGGTCGCGGGACGTTGCCCTCCGACATCGCGGCGCGGGTGTCGGCGCCGGTGACGGCCAGGCGGGCGCGGTCGGTGAGGGCGGTCAGCGACTCGGTGAGCAGCGTGTGTGCCACCGCCGTGCCGGCGCAGCTGAAGGGCCCGGTGCCGAAGGGGATGTAGGGGCCGTGCCCGCCGTTGCCGGTCCAGCGTTCGGGCTGGAAGACGTCAGGGGAGTCCCAGTGGCGTTCGTCGTGGTGCAGCAGGTACGGGCAGACGGAGACCAGCTCGCCGGGCGGGAGGGCGGTGCCGCCGAGTTCCACCGCGTACGGGAGGGTGCGGCCGAGCATCCAGGGCACCGGGCGGTGCCGCATCGCCTCGCGCACGACGTGATCGACCGGCCAGGGCCACGGTGCGGTCCCGGTGTGGTGCAGGCAGGCCAGCAGCAGCGACCAGGCCAGCGAGGCGCTGACGGGGGCCATGATCGCCCGGAACATCATCAGATGCAGGGCGGCCACCGTCCGGCCGGATGTCTCCGGCTCCGGGCACACCGTGAGCACCGCGTCCAGCATGTCCCGCGGCTCGCCGGCAGGCAGCCGCCGGCGGCGGTGCGCCTCCTCGGTCACGGCGGTCAGCAGCCTGGCCCGTAGCAGCTCCGCACGGGCCCGCCGCCACACGTGCGGCGAGCGCACCGCCACGCCTTCGAGGGCGGCCCGCCGCATCAGCTCAGGGCTGCCGCCCGGGGTGCCGGGGTGCAGCAGCACGTCCGCCAGGCAGCGGTAGACCAGCCGCGTGCCGGCGTCCGGCCACCGGCTGGCCGGCGGCAGGGCGGCGACCGCCGCGGGCAGCGCGGCGCGGTAGCGCGGCACGGCGGCTCGCAGGAGGCCGCGTACCGCACGGCCCAGTTCCGTCTGCGCACCGCGGTCTCGCAGCAGTTCGCCGAAGAAGACCGAACCGCCCGTGTGGTACTCCGGATCCCGCAGCAGTGTCTGCGCCAGCTCCGTGTCGCGGACGCACCAGCCGCCCCAGGGGAGCCGGATCACCCCCGCCGTGCTGCCGCGGCTCAGCTCCTCGATGCAGGCGAGGGGGTCGCGCCGCAAGCGGATCCGGTACCCCAGGCTCATCCCCCACCTCCGGTGACCCTTCGCGCATGACCAAGCGATTGCTTTCAAATGGGTACTTCCACACCATCGTTGAGATATGTGCAAACTAATCCTGTTGTGTAGGCGCACGCCGGGCGTGCACCCTTCATCAGCCCCGGCCGGTACGCGAGACTGGTGGCAGGCGGACGTCGGGGAGCCGGGGGCGGCTTTGGACGAGACGGCGGTGGGGCGGGAGCGGTCGCGGGCCGTGCGGCGGGCCGAGCGGTGGCTGCGGCGCGCCGGGAGTTCGGACGGGTCAGGGCGCGCGTTCCGGGCCTGGCACCGGCTGACGGAGAAGGCGCGGCGCGGGGATCCGGTGGCGCTGGCGGTGCTGGTCCGCGTCGCCCGTGACCCGGGGCACCCGCGGATGCGCCAGGCCGGAACGGTCCTCGCCGACCGGTGGATCGCCACCCTCGACCCACCCGTACGGGCCGTCGTGCTCGAGACCGGCGCTGTCTCCTCACATCCGGTCGGGCGGTTCCGTACGGCCGCGCTGCACGGGCCCGAGCGGCTGCGCGCCACCGGCGGGGGATGGGCCCAGTACGCGTACATGCTGCTGCACGACCGCGACGACGTACGGAAGGCCACCGCCGAGCTGTGCCGCACGGCGGGCGCCTGGGAGACGAAGATGCTGTGGCCCCAGGCGCTTCGCCGTGCGTCCTGGGACCTCCCCCCGGAGGTGACGGACGAGTTCCTGCTCGACACCCTGCGGACGCGGTCCCGGTGCCGGAGCTGGCCGCCGTGTCCGTCGCGCCTCGCCCGACGGCGGGCTGCTCGCCGCGGGCTACGCGGGCGGCATCACGGACCTGTACGACGTACGCCACGGGGAGACCCCGTCCCTCGCCGCCCGCCCGCTCGCGTACGCGCGGCCCGCCCACGCGGACGCCCTGACGGCCGCACTCGACGTACCGGGAACGGCGGGGCCGGTACGCGAGGTGCTGCGACTGCTGCTGGCGCTGCTGTCGCACCGCTTCCCACGCGACGGCGACGCGACGACGCTGAGCACGGGCGGCTACGACATCGCGTTGTGAACCGGGGAGAGAGACACGGGTCCACGGAGTCGGCGTGCTGCGCTCCTTTACGGAGCTGCCAACCCGGTGGCCTGTCGCGGCAGCGTGTGCTCGGTGCGCAGCAGGGCCGCCGCGCCCGACAGGACCATCAGTGCCAGGACCGTCCACAGTTGCCAGGGCCCGGCCTCCAGCAGGAATCCCAGCAGCAGCGGCGCGATGGTGCGGCACAGCGACCAGGAGAGCTGGTAGACGGAGAGGTACCGCCCGCGGAGGTGGTCGGGGGCGGCGTGCACCGACAGGCTCTGCGCGGGGCCGGAGTGCATCAGTTCGCCGGCGGTGTAGAGCACCGCGACCGCCAGCACGGGGACAAGGGCCCGCGGGCCGCTGACCACCTGGGGGAGCAGCGCGAACGCGGCGAAGGACAGCGCGAAGACGGCCGCGCCGAGTGCGGCATTGCGGGGGCGCCTGCCGCGCAGGGTCAGGCGGGCGGCCAGGACGCCGAGCGCGGCGACCAGGGCCGTGTTGACCGCGAACACGGCCCCCGCCAGGGCACCGGGCAGGCCGACGTCGCGGGTGAGGAAGACCGGCAGGGCCATGGCCTGGGCGGTGTAGCCGAAGGCGATCAGGAAGTTGGCGGCGGTGATGAGGAGATAGGGGCGGTCGGCCAGCACCTGCCGGTATCCGTCCCGCGTCGCCTCCGGCCGCCGGGCGTCGCCGCGGACGGCGGAGATGCGGGACACCAGTGCGGCGGCGAGCGTGAACAGCACCGCCAGGGCGACGGCGGCGGTGGTGAAACCGGTGTTGCCGTCGAGTGCCAGCAGGCCCGCCGCCGCCAGGCTGCCCGCCCCCATCCCCCCGTTGCGCAGGCTGCGGTCCCACGCCAGCAGCCGGTCGCGCTCGGCGCCTTGGGCGATCTCCCCGATCAGAGCCTGCTGGCTGGGCGAGGAGGCCCACATCCCCAACGCCACCACCAGGGCGACCCCCAGGAAGGCGGGATAGGAGTCGGCGAAGGGGTACGCGGCGAAGCCCGCCGCTCGCAGCAGCAGCGCGCCCATCACCACACCCTTGGCGCCGAATCGGTCGATGACCACGCCCACCGCCGGCATGACCGCCAGCGCGCACAGTCCGGCCAGGGTCAGGCCGGCGCCTATGGACGTCAGGGACAAGCTGGTGAGGGCGTGGACGAACAGCATCGTCAACGGGACGTAGATACCGTCACCGAGCGAGCCGACCAGGCTCGCGGCGATGAGGCGACGCCGGGCGGACGCGCCGGAGTCCGCGGCGTCAGCTGGGGTCGCGGTGTCGCCGGCGTCAGCGGCGTCAGCAGGGG
Source organism: Streptomyces sp. CNP082 (assembly GCF_059570535.1). NCBI lineage: Bacteria > Bacillati > Actinomycetota > Actinomycetes > Kitasatosporales > Streptomycetaceae > Streptomyces > Streptomyces sp. CNP082. Next base: position 81,800 of record NZ_JCANSZ010000013.1, on the reverse strand, counting down.
CAGCGGCGTCAGCAGGGGCAGCGGCGTCAGCCGAAGTCGAGCGCACCGCGTCCGCGCTTCAGCTCCGCGAACTCCCCCGTCCCGGCCAGGGTCCGTACCGCGTCGAACAGCCGCACCGCCTCCTCGCCCCTCGGCGCGGCGGTCAGGACCGGGCCGAAGAAGGCCGCGCCGTCCAGGACGACGACAGGCGTGCCGGACTCCTCCCCGACGGCGTCCTGCGCCGCCTGGTGGCTGGCGCGCAGGGCCGCGTCGTACTCGTCGGTGGCGGCGGCCTTGGCCAGGGATGCCGGCAGGTCCAGTTCGGCCAGGGCTTCGGCGATGGCCGCGTCGTAGTCCTTGGTGCGCTGTACGTGGATGCGGTTGCCGAGCGCGGTGTACAGCGGGCGCAGGACCGCGTTGCCGTGGCGGGCCCCGGCCGCCGTGCACACCCGGGTCGGGCCCCAGGCGCGGTCGTTGAACTCGCGGTACCAGGGTTCGAGGTCGCGGTGCTCGTTGAGCACCGACAGGCTCATGATCCGGAAGCTCACGTCGACCGGTCGCAGTCGTTCGACTTCGAGCAGCCAGCGGGAGGTGAGCCAGGCGAAAGGGCAGGTGGGATCGACGTAGCAGACAACGGGTACCGGGGGCCGGACGTGATTATCTTCCATGGAAGAGAATTTAACTTCCATGGAAGGTATGGTCAAGGGCATGCTGAGTGACGCCACCGACACCACCGCCGCCATCGTCGACCAGTGGAAACGCGAGCGCCCCGATCTGGACGCGGCGCCGATGCTCGTCGTCGGCCGGCTCTTCGCCCTCACGGCCGCGCTCGACCGCCGCCTCCGGCCGCCCTTCGCCGCCGCGGACCTGGGCAACGGCGACTTCGACGTCCTCGCGGCACTCCGGCGGTCCGGCGAGCCCTACGCGCTGTCGGCGGGAGAGCTCAGCCGCACCGTGCTGGTCACCACCGGCGCGATCACCAAACGGGTCGACCGGCTCGCCACCCGCGGTCTGGTGAGCCGGTCGGTCGCGGACAACGACTCGCGCGGGCGGCTCATCACCCTCACCGCCGAGGGCGTCCGGCTGACCGACCAGCTCATCGCCGTCCACCTGGACAACCAGCGCGGCCTGCTCGCCGGGCTCAGCGGGGAGGAGCAGGCCCAGCTCGCCGGCCTGCTCGGACGGCTCGCCGGCACCCTTGCCGCAGCGGACGGGTGAGCGCCGGGTCCCGAAGGTCCCGAAGCGGACCAGGGCGGTGTCTTCACAGGGGTGGATGCCCAGAGCGGGCTGTTGTCCTGCAAGGGGAGCAGGAGTGGGTGTGTTGGTCTTCGATGACGCAGCGGGCTGCCGATAGCGTCTTGGGGCGGCATTGGTGCGGGCACGGCGGTGTCGGCGGCCGTGATCCGGCGCTGGACACACCTGGGTGCGTGGCGAGGCGTGACATGGGGTTGTGGAGGCAGCCGTGGCGGAGTCACGAGACAACGAGCGGCTGGCCGGGCGCCTGGCGGCCGTGGGGGCGTTGGGGTTCGTGCTGGTTGTGCCACCGCTGCTGGCGCAGTTCGACCACATGGACCGGATCTTCGGTGTCCCGGTTCTCTGGGCCTACCTGTATCTCGTCTGGGCGATCGTGATCGGCCTGGTCGCCGTCATCGGCGCCAGATCAAGGTAGTGCTGTGCTCCAAGCCTGGGTCATCGTCGCTGTTTCGGTGGTGTACCTCGGCCTGCTCTTCGGTGTGGCCTTCTACGCCGATCGGAGGGCAGACGCCGGCCGGAGCCTGATCAACAACGGCACGGTCTACGCCCTGTCCCTCGCGGTGTACGAAACCGCATGGGCGCTCTACGGCAACGTGGGCGGGGCCGCCGTGACCGGTGTCGGCTTCCTGGGCCTCTATCTGGGGCCAGTGATCATGCTCGCGCTCGGCTGGGCGGTGTTGCGCAGGATCATCCGGATCAGCCGTCGGCATCGGGTCACGTCGCTGGCCGACTTCGTCTCCGCCCGCTATGGCAAGAGCGCGGTGCTGGGCGGTCTGGTCACGATCATCGCCGTGGTCGGGGTTGTTCCCTACATCTCACTCCAGCTCAAAGCGGTCTCCGACACCTTCGAGATCATTCGCCGGTATCCCGAGATCACCGCTCCCTCGGAGATGGGCCAGGTCCCGCTGCTCCAGGACACCGGGCTGTACGCGGCGCTGCTGCTCGCCGCGTTCACCGTCCTCTTCGGCACCCGCCACCTGGACACCGCCGAACGCCACGAGGGTCTGGTCGCTGCCGTCGCGTTCGAGTCCGTCATCAAGCTCGCAGCGCTCCTCACGGTCGGGATTTTTGTGACCTTCTGGATGTTCCGGGGCTTCGACGACCTGTTCTCCCAGGCGGCGCAGGCCGACCTCACCCAGTTGTTCACACTGCAAGAGCACACCAGCTACGGCACGTGGGTCTGGCTCATCGTGCTGTCCATGCTGTCGATCGTGCTGCTGCCCCGGCAGTGGCAGGTCACCTTTGTCGAGAACGTCGACGAGAAGCACCTCAAACGCGCGATGTGGCTGTTCCCGCTGTACCTGCTCGCGAACACCTTCTTCGTGCTTCCGCTCGCAGCCGGCGGGCTGCTGCGGCTCGGAGAGGCCACCGACGCCGACACCTACGTGCTGGCCCTCCCGATGGCCGAAGGCCAGCAGGCACTCGCGCTGTTCGTCTTCATCGGCGGCCTCAGCGCGGGCACCGCCATGATCGCCGTCGAGACCATCGCACTCAGCACCATGGTGTCCAACTCACTCGTGATGCCGCTGCTGCTGCGCGGCAAGTCCCGGCTGGCCCATCGGGACGATCTCACCGGCCTGGTACTGGGCATCCGCCGAACGGCCATCGTGGCGATTCTGCTGCTCGGCTACGCGTACTTCCGGCTCGCGGGCGAGGGGCGGGCGCTGACGTCGTTCGGACTGGTGTCGTTCGCGGCCGTAGCACAGTTCGCGCCCGCGATCCTCGGCGGCCTGTTCTGGAAGGGCGGTACCCGGTGGGGTGTGCTTGCGGGGCTTGTGGCGGGGTTCGTCATGTGGGCGTACACCTTGCTGCTGCCCAGCTTTGCCGAGTCCGGGCTGCTGCCCGCCTCCTTCCTGCGTGAGGGCCCGCTCGGCATCGAGCTGCTCCGGCCGCAGCAGTTGTTCGGCCTGTCGGGAATGGACCCGGTCAGCCATGCGATGTTCTGGAGCGCGCTGCTGAACATCGGCGGGTACGTCGCCGTCTCACTCGCCGGCCGGCCGAATGCCGCCGAGCGGGCGCAGGCGGTGCAGTTCGTCGACATCCTCGCGGAGCCTGCCAGAGAACGGCGCTGGCAGGCCCGTGCCACGGTCGGCGCCGTGCAGACGATGCTGGAGCGCTTCCTCGGGCGGGAGGGCGCCGAGCGGGCGGTGCGCGCCTACCCGGAGACGAAGCCCGACTCACCGGAAGCCGAGGCGCCCCCGGAGCTGATCCATCACGCGGAAGCCCAGCTCTCCGGCTCTGTCGGCGCGGCGTCCGCGCGGCTCGCGGTCGACGCCGTGGTCGGACAGGAACCGGTCCGCACCGATGAGGTGATGGAGATGCTCGGCGAGGCGTCGCAGAGGGTCGAGCTGGTCCGGCGACGGCTGGAGTTCCTCTACGACGCGACCAGCAGCATCGGAACCACCCTCGATGTGACTCATACGGCCGAGGAGTTGACCCAGGCCGCGGTTCCGGGCTTCGCCGACTACGTCACCGTCGACCTGCCCGAGGCCGTGGTGCGCGGTGACGAACCGGGGTTGAACGGCAGCATCAGCGACATCGGCCCACGGATACAGCGCATGGCCGTCAGCGGTATCCGTGACGACACTCCCTTCTTCCCCATCGGCGACCTGATCACTTACGCGCCGTCCTCGCCGCCCGCCCGCAGCATCGAGACAGGGCAGGCGATCCTGGTGCCCCGGCTGCGTGACTCCCCGGGGTGGCAGGAGATGGATCACGCACGGGCCGCACGCATCCTGGACTACGGAGTTCACTCGCTCATCACGGCGCCGCTGGGCGCCCGCGGTGTGCTGCTGGGTGTCGTCAACTTCTGGCGCTCGGAGAAACCCGAGCCCTTCGAGCAGGACGATCTCTCCCTCGCGGCCGAACTGGCCGCCCACGCCGCCGTATCCCTCGACAACGCCCGCCGCTACACCCGCGAGCACGGCATGGCCGTGGCCCTCCAGCGCAGCCTGCTGCCCCGCACCCTGCCCGAACAGCACGCCGTCGAAGTCGCCTACCGCTACCTCCCCGCACAGGAAGGCGTCGGCGGCGACTGGTTCGACGTGATCCCCCTGTCCGGCGCCCGCGTCGCCCTGGTGATGGGCGACGTCGTCGGACACGGGCTGCACGCCGCCGCCACCATGGGGCGGCTGCGCACCGCCGTACACAGCTTCTCCTCCCTCGATCCACCACCCCACGAACTCCTCGGCCACCTCGACGAACTGGTCACCCGCACCGACCAGGAAGCCGTCGCCGCCGGCTTCGAGACCACCATCACCGGCGCCACCTGCCTGTACGCCGTCTACGACTCCGTGACCCACCGCTGCGCCATCGCCAGAGCCGGCCACCCGGCACCCGCCCTCGCACACCCCGACGGCGCCGTGGAATTCCTGGACGTACCCTCGGGCCTCCCCCTCGGCATCGGCGGACTGCCCTTCGAATCCGTCGAACTGCACCTGCCCGAGGACAGCAGACTCGTCCTGTTCACCGACGGCCTCGTCGAACGCCGCGACCAGGACATCGATACCGGACTCGACATCCTCCGCCAGACCCTCGCACGCGCCGATCAGACCCCCGAGGAGACCTGCGACGCCGTACTCGACGCACTCCTCCCGCCCGTCCAGAGCGACGACATCGCACTGCTCGTCGCCCGCACACGGGTACTGGGGAGCGGACAGGTCGCGCAGTGGGACATCGAGTCCGACCCCGCAGCCGTCCACCGCGTACGCGCCGCCGTCTCCGCACTCCTCGCGGAATGGGAACTGGAGACCCTCCAGGAGACCACCGAGCTGATCCTCAGCGAACTGCTCACCAACGCCATCCGCTACGGCGTCGGGCCCCTCAAGGTACGGCTGCTGCGCGACCACATGCTCACCTGCGAGGTCTACGACCACAGCCTCACCTCACCACACCTGCGCTACGCCGCCACCATGGACGAAGGCGGACGGGGTCTCTTCCTCGTCGCCCAGCTCACCGCACGCTGGGGAACCCGCTACACCACAGACGGCAAAGTCATCTGGGCCGAACAGACCACACCGAAGCCACCCGGCAACTGACCGGCCCGGCCGTCGCCACCAGCCGCGCACAGCGGAGAAGGCTGCCGGGGCCGGCTGACTACCGGACCCGGCCCACGAGCACGGACACTCTCAGCCCGCCGGCGGGTGCCGGGTCTCCTGGGCCAGCCGGCGGGTGAGCAGCCGGCGCGGGCCCGCCGTGTCGCCCGCCGCGAACACCTCCGGCAGCGCCCGCAGCCACTCGTCCACCGGCACCCGGCCGAGGTGGTCGAGGCCGCCGGGGTCGGCCACGAGCTGCCGGGTCAGTTCCTGGGCCCGCATCCCGACCGACCACACGACCGCGTCCGCGTCAACCCGTTCACCGCCGGAGAGCACCGCGTACCCGTCGCCGACCTCCGTCACCGTCGTCCCGAGCCGCCGCTCGACGCCCAGTTCGTCCAGCGCCGCCTCGGTCGCCGCCCGCGGCCCAGGACCGAGCGGCTCGCCGACCGTCTCCGCGGTGTCCACCAGCAGCACCCGGCCGCGCGCCGCCAGCTCCGTGGCCGCCTCCAGGCCGACGAACCCGGCGCCGACGACCACGGCGGCGCAGCCGTCGCGTCCGCGCAGATGGGCGCGGAGGGCTGCCCGTGGGCGGCCCTCCACGGCGTGCCGTGCGTCACTCTGCATCGGTTGGGCGTGTCAGAGGAGCGCCCATGGCGTGATAACCGCCGTCGACGTGCAGGATGCTGCCGGTCATGCCCCGGGACAGGTCGCTGAAGAGGAAGCTGGCGGTGCCGGCGACCACGTCGGGGTCCCGGACGTCCCAGCCGAGGGGTGCTTGTTCCTGCCAGGGGCCGGCCAGGGTGTCGAAGCCGGGGATGGACTTGCCGGCCATGGTGAAGAGAGGGCCGGCGGAGATGGTGTTGACGCGGATGTTGGCGGGGCCGAAGTCGCGGGCGAGGTAGCGGTTCACGGATTCGAGTGCGGCCTTCGTCGGGCCCATCCAGTCGTAGATCGGCCAGGCGACTTGGGCGTCGAAGTCGAGCGAGACCACCGAGGCCCCTGCCGGTGCCTTCTCCATGAGGGGCTGGAGGGCTACGGCCATGGCCTTGAGGCTGTAGGCCGAGACGTGCATGGCGGTGGCGACGGACTCGAAGGGGGTGTTGAGGAAGTTGCCGCCGAGGGCGTCGCCGGGCGCGTAGGCGATGGCGTGCAGCATGCCGTCGACGTGGTCCCACTCGGCGGCGGTCTCGGCGGCGAGCCGGTCCATGTCGTCCGGCTGGGTGACGTCGGCCGACACCAGGGCGACCGGAGTGCGGGGGAGCCGCTTGGCGATGCGGCCCATGATCGATGACGGCCGTCCCGGCGCGTTCGTCAGGATGACCTCGGCGCCGTGTTCCATCGCCTGACGGGCGATGGCGAAGGCGATGCTGTCGCTGGTGAGGACACCGGAGATGACGAGGCGTTTGCCGTCGAGCAGCACGGGCTCTCCTAGGAGTTGAGGTGGTCGGTGCCGGCCAGGTACGTGTCCAGGCGGGCGGCCTCAACATAGCGGCCGTCGGGGGTGGTCAGCGGCAAGGAGAGGTCGGGCCGGAGGACGCAGCCGGCGGCTTTGAGGTCGGGGGTGATGCGGATGCCGCAGCCCATCCATCCCTCCAGGCATGCGTCTTTGACCTGGCAGGTCTGGCAGACCGGTGCGGTGTGCTGGGTGCGCGGGTAGTTCAGGTTCGTCTCGATCGAGGCGCCGCCGCATAGCCACCACACGATGTTGACGCGGCCGGGCAGTGCGTAGGTCCACACGGTGATCCGCTCGGTGCGGCCGGCCCAGAGCTGGGTGATCTCCTGCCAGGAGATGTGATTGCGCAGCCACTGCTCGTCTTGGCGCGGCATCCACATCACGTCATAGAGGCGGACCCGCAGTCGGCGGTGGTCGATCCAGTCGAGGAAGTCGGGGATGTCGTCGTGGAAGCCCCGTAGCAGTACCCGGTTGTACGAAGGCCGCCCGCGGACCGTGGTCCCGCCGCAGAGCAGTGACCCCCGCAGCGAAGCGGTCACGAAGACCGGGCACGGCCGCCGAGTGGGCAACTGCAGGACGCAGGAGGTTCATGCAGCCCTCGTCTCGGACAGCCAGGCCAGGCCCCGGTGCGCCAGGGTGGCGGCGACGGCCTCGCAGAGGGCATCGGCGTCGGTGTGCGGCAGCGCGGCCGACGCCGGCGGAACCAGCCAACGCCGGCCGCTCAAGCGCCGGCCCGACGACGGCCAGCGCGTAGCGCAGGCACGAACGCACGTCGTCTCCGGCAGCGCCGGCCACGACCCGGCAGTCCCCGCGGGTACGACGAACTCGACCGCCTGTCGGGGAGCGGTGAAGGCTACCGGGCCCAGCGGCACTCGGCCTCGCAGTAAGCGATCCAGCACGTCCAGCCCTACGGGCTGCGTCATACGCAGAACGTCAAGCTGGATCACGCCAGTCTTGTCCGTGCTGGTGCTCATCGCCATCGCCTCCGGTCTTGGACATAAAGGGAGGAAGGGCGTGGCCGTGCGGGGGGTGCCGTGGTTGCCCTTCTCGATCCCGGGCATGCACGTTGCCGCGTGGAGCAACTGCCGTGCCCGCTACCAGTCGTGACGCATCGGTAGCAGGACTAGCGTGGTGCTTGCGAAACCAAAGGCGCAATGGAACACGAAATTTTCACCAGAGATGGCATATGCGATCACATGCGCTATGGGCTGTGCAAGGTGGGACTGCCGCTGTCAGAATCGACACCAGCACCGATGCTCCGCTCGCTCGACCATCCGGGAGGCACACTCGTGGCAGCACCCACCGGGCCCACGGTCCGGCGCATGCAACTCGGCTGGGAACTCAGACGGTTGCGGGAGAAGGCCGGGTTCACCCTCGCGGACGCGGTCGCGGGGTTGACGTTCTCCGTCTCCAAGCTCTATCGCATGGAGAACGGGCTGACGGCCCTGAAGTCTGCGGCTGACCTTCGCAGCCTGCTGGAGCGCTACGGCGTCACGGACGAGGAAGACATGGACTTCCTCGTTGAGATCCAGCGTGACTCACTGAACCGGGGCTGGTGGGCTCCGTACCGCAGCACCATGCCTTCCGGCATGGCCACGTTCGTCGGTCTGGAAAGCGGCGCCCGCACGATTCGGGCCTGGCAGCCCAACGTGGTCTACGGCCTGTTGCAGACCGAGCGCTACACCCGCGAGATGCTGCTGACGGCGAAGCTGGTCGAGGAGACCACCACGGAGTTCATCGAACGCACCACTCAGCTCCGTATGGAACGCAGGGATCTGCTCACCCGCGAGGACAGCAAGCTGGAGCTGTGGGCCATCCTGGACGAAGCGGTGCTGCGAAGGGTGGTGGGCAGCCCGGACGTCATGCGCGAGCAGTATGACGAGATCATCAGACTGTCCAAGCTCGACAACGTGACGATCCAGGTCCTCCCGACGACAACAGCCACCTACCGCTCCAGCTTCGATTTCGCCTTGCTGGATTTCGACGACCCACTGCCCACGGTCGTCCAGAGTGACGTTCCGGAGGGATCGACCGTCAGCGACAAAGACACCACCGTCTGGGCATTCTCCCGCAGGTTCGACGCACTGCGGGCGGGCGCACTGGCTCCGACCGAAACGCCTACTTTCCTGCACCGACTAGGACGAGAGATCTGAGACTCCATGACTCATCGCACACCAGCAGTCTCCGTGGAAGGCGACTGGTTCAAGTCGTCGTACAGCTCTGAGACCGGCGGCAACTGTGTGGAAGTCGCCAACCTCACCAGCACTGGCCAGATTGGCATCCGTGACTCCAAGGACCCCAAGGGCCCGGCACTGCTGCTGACGCCTGAGCAGTTCGCCACGTTCATCGCCGATGTGCGCGAGGGACGTTACGACATCTGACGAGAAAACGACCTGGCAACCGGTTAGCTGAAGTCCTGATCCACTCAGGCAACCGGAGGGCAGGCCCCGCTCGGGGGGCCTGCCCTCCTTCGGTTGTGTCCAGTGTGCTCGGCGTGTGCTCGCTAAGACGCTGACCGGGTGGCCGTTCCCCTTTCCGGCTGCTCGGCGCCCGGCAGGTGCGGGGATCCGAAGGAGACAAACCAGGAGGTTCAGAGGTGACCGAGGGAGCCGAGAGAGGCGAGCTTGTCGGGGTTGACGAGCCGGCGGTACGCGGTGAGCCGGCCGTCCGCGACGTCCACGGTGTCCAGCCACACGGGCACGCCGTCGCGGTACGTCACGAGCGCGGGCTCCCCGTTGATCTCGATGATCCGCGCGGGGCCGGGGCGCGCGATCCGTACCGAACGGACCATGAGCTGCGCGATCGCCTCCACCCCCCGCACCGGCCGGCGGGCGGCGACCTGCTTGCCGCCGCCGTCGCCGACGTACACGGCGTCGGGGTGCAGCAGCGAGACCAGCGCTTCCATGTCACCGGCGTCGGCGGCGGCCTTGAACGCCCTGAGCACGCGCTCGGTCTCCGCCCGCGAGGCCCTGGGCTGCTGCCCCTCCTCCCGCACCCGGGCGCGCGCCCGGGACGCCTGCTTGCGGGCGGCGGCGGGGGTGGCGCCCAGCACGTCGGCGATGCGGTCGAAGGGGAAACCGAAGACGTCGTGCAGTACGAACGCGACCCGCTCGGCGGGCGACAGCCGCTCCATCAGCACGAGCATCGCGGTGCCGACGGACTCGTCCACGAGCACCTGCGCGGCGGCGTCGGGCCCGGTCGGCAGCGGCTCCGGCAGCCAGGGGCCGACGTACGACTCGCGCCGGACGCGGGCGGACTTCAGCACGTTGTACGCGGTCCGGGCGGCCACCGTCACCAGCCAGGCGCGCAGGTCCCGCACGTCGGACAGATCGGCGGCGGCGGCGCGCAGCCACACGTCCTGCGTGACGTCCTCGGCCTCGGCGACACTGCCGAGGATGCGGTACGCGGCGCCGAAGACGGCGGGGCGGTGGGCGGTCCAGTCCGCCTCGTTCAGCGCGCGGGTCTGCTTCACGGCCGCGACCTCCTCACACCGACGACACGCCTACGACACACCGACGTCGCTGTGCAGTGTAAGCAGGTGCCGGACCAGGACGTACGCGGCGAACGTCCGGGACGTACGCGGCGCAGGCACGGGGCGCCGCGGGGCAGGCGCCGGGGGCCGGCCGGGCACCGCCCCGACGGCCCCCGGCGCCCCGCCGGTCACCCCTTCCCGGCCCCGTCAGACCGACCGCCGGCCGGCCCGTCAGACCCGCTCGGCCGCCCCCGGCAGCCGGCCCGCGACCAGTTCCGTGACGCGGGTGAACCCGTCCGTCCCGTACCCCAGCCCGATGACCCGTTCCGCCTGTCCCGCCGCCGCCCTCATCACCCCGGCGTCGATGCCGTGGCGCTCCGACGTGCTGATGATGTGCCGCATGGACGACGCGGACGACGTGATCGGGTTGTCCAGACCGGAGAAGTCCTCCGCGGCCACCCCCGCGGCCATCGTCCCGATGATGTCCGGCAGGATCGCGCCGATGCCCTGGGCGAACGGCGCCAGTTCGGCCGGTGTGACGCCCTCGGCGCGGGCGACGGCCAGGGCGTGCGCGGTGCCCGCCATCGCGGTCCAGAAGATGTCGAGCAGGGCCACGTCGTACGCGGCGGCCCGGCCGGGGTCCTCGCCGAGGTGGGTGTGGGTGCCGCCCAGCGCGGAGAGGACCGGCCGGTGTGCGTCGTAGAGGTCCTCCGGGCCGCTGTGGAGGAACACCGCGGCCGGGGTGCCGATGGTGGCGGCCGGGGTCATGATCGCGCCGTCGAGGTAGCGCACCCCGTGGTCCGCCGCCCAGGCGGCGGCGTCGCGGGCCCGTGTGGGGGTATCGGCGCTGAGGTTCACGACCGTACGGCCCTTCAGCGCGCCGGCGACGTCCGGCCGCCGCAGCACCGAGTCGGCGGCGTCGTAGTCGACGACGCACACGACGGTCAGGTCGCTCGCGGCCACCGCCTCCGCGGCCGACGCCGCACGCAGCGCGCCCTGCCCGGCCAGTTCGACATCGCGGCCGGGGGTGCGGTTCCAGACCGTGGTGCGTACCCCGGCGGCGGTGAACGCCCCGGCCAGGGCCCGTCCCATCGGGCCCAGGCCGAGGACCGTGACGGCATTGTCTGCGGACATGGCTAACCTCCATAAGAGAAGAGAGTGGAAAAAAGACACGTGGGGACCATGGAGGTGCCATGACACGCAAGCTCGCTCAGCGCACGGACGTCTGCGGGGTGACCGCCGCGATCGCCGTGATCGACGGCAAGTGGAAGACGGCCCTGCTCTGGCTGCTGGAGACCCGCCCCCACCGCCCCGGCGAACTGCTCCGCCAGTTGCCCGGCCTCAGCGAGAAGGTGCTGACGCAGGCGCTGCGCGAGATGGAGGGCGACGGCCTGGTGCACCGCGAGGTGCACGAAGGGCTGCCGCTGAAGACGGTGTACTCGCTCACCGGCTTCGGCCGCGACCTCTCCGTGGCGCTGACCCCGCTGTCCGACTGGGGCCACCGCCGTCTGGACAACCTCACCGGAGCCGGCTCGGCTCCCTGACCACCTCCGTGTTCCGCGTCTGCCTCCAGCCTCGCCCGGGAGGGGCGGCCTGCCAAGTACCCACAAAAAGGTGGGTACGGCCGGGCAGCCGGGGTGCCGCGGGGGCGTCCGCCGTCCTGACGCCCCCGCGGCACCGGGGGGTGCGTCAGTCGATGCGGACCGGGCCGCTCCTGGCCTCGTCGCCGCCCGCGAAGTTGCATATCGACGGTGCCATCACGTGCGACGGGCTGGACCAGCCGGCGCACTGGTAGCTGGAGTGGCCGTACCAGTCGTGGCCGAACTCGTGCGCCGCCAGCAGCGCGTCGTCGTTCACGCCGCCCAGGTACAGCGCGATGCGCTGGCCCTGGCCCCAGTTGCAGCCGACGATGTTGCCGCCGCCACCGCAGTCGGTGATGTAGCTGTTGCGGCACTCGACGGGGGTGTCGCTGCCGGAGGTCTGGTTCAGGTTGGCCCAGGCCGCGGCGCCCTGGCCGATCACGCCCGCGGCCCCGCTGCACGACGAGGTGAGGTGGTACGCGCGGTCGGTCGGGACCGGCCAGGCGGTGGCTCCGAAGTCGTCGCCTTGCGGGCCCTCGGCTACCAGCGCCTCGAACTCCTCCGCGGTGATGCCGTGGCCCTCGCCGAGCCCGCCTTCGGCACCGGTGGCGTGGGCGGCGTGGTCGTGCGCGAACGCCTCGACGGCGGCGCTCGGGGCCTCGGGCGCGGGCGCCGCCTGCGCGCCGGGGCCGACGACCGCGGCGGCCAGGGCCGCCACGCCTACGAGTACGGATCTCAGGAGTACCTTGCTCCGCATGGAGTGCTCCTCGGTTGGTGGGGGATGGGGCGGCGCGCCGCCCGTTCACACAGATCGCATGTCTGCGGACCGAGAACAATCCGGGAAACGGTACGTAGGGACCACGTATTAATTGCCCGTGTACTGACAGGCGGCATACCGATGAGCCGATGGGCCGGTGGGCCGTGCGTCAACTGCCCGGGTGCGGCTGCCCCGTGGCGTCCGCCACCTCCGACCGCGAGCCGACGTGCAGCTTGCGCAGCAGCTTCGCCACATGCTGCTCGACGGTGCGCGGGGAGAGGTACAGCACGTCGGCGATCTGCCGGTTGGTGTGGCCGAGCGCCACGAGCCGGGCGACCTCGCGCTCGCGCGGGGAGAGCTGGTCACCGTAGCCGCGCCGGCCGCGGCGGGAGGGGAGGGGGACGTTGTTGCCGCGCAGTACGCGGCGGCAGCGGGCGGCGTCGCGGACGGCGCCGAGGTCGGCGAAGTGCTGGGCGACCCGGGCGAGTTCGCGGGCGGGGCCGGGGTCGGGGGTGCCGGAGACGGTGACGCCGCTGCCGCCCGCCGCCAGGCGGCAGCGGGCCGCCGCCTCGGCCGCCCGCGCCGCCGAGTACGGCTGCGGCAGCGCCCCGTACGCCCGTTGCGCCGCCGTGAACAGCCCCGCCGCCTCCGCCATCCGCTCCTGTGCCATCCGCCCCTCCTTCTGCCCCCGCCCCGCCGCGACGATCCCCCGGCACGCCAGCAGCGCCGCCGCCGCCAGCGGCGCGTCCCGGCCCGCGATGCCCGCCGCCAGTTGAGCCGTGACCTCCTCCGCCGCCCGCAGCTCCCCGCCCCGTACGAGCGCCGTGACCGCCGGCGGCGCCAGGTCGCCCGCCCACGGCCAGATGTCCTTGCGCCGGATCCGCGCGAGCCCCCGCTCCGCCTCCGCGCGCGCCCGCGCCGGCTCGCCGCGGGCCGCCAGCAGGCGGGTCATGGCGCCGGCGGCGGTGGCGAGTATCGGCGCGGGCGCGTTGCGCGGGTCGGCGAGCCCGGCCGCCGCCAGCTCCGCCGCCGCCTCGTCCCACTCGCCCAGCGCCGACGCCAGCAGCCCCAGCACCAGGTGCGCGTCGGCGGCGATGCTGGAGGCGCCCTGCACCGCGTCGAGGGTGTGCCGGGCCCGCGCCGCCAGCCCCCGCCAGCGGCCCGCGTACCAGTCAAGACGCAGCGCCGTGCCCGCCACGATGCCTTCGAGGTACGCCGCCCCGCACTCCGCCGCCAGCCGCCGCCCCTCGCCGCGGTAGCGCTGCGCGGCCGGGTAGTGGCCGAGGCAGGCGGCGGCGTCGGCGAAGTTGCCGCAGGCGCGGGCGACCTGGCGGCGGTGGGTGCCGGGTCCTGGGCGGCGGATGAGGCGGTCGGCCTCCGCCCAGACGGCCGGGTCGCCGAGGCTCATGCGCAGGGCCAGGTGGTTGCCGCGTACGGCGGTGCGCACCGCGGGGTCCCGCTCGCGCGCCACCAGCTCCTCGGCCCGTTCGATCCACCGCTCGTAGACCTGCCGCGGATGGTCGCCCCACGTCGGCATGGCCAGCGCCGCCATGCCGCGGGCGGCGAGCGCGGGACGGGCGCGCAACTCCGCCACGGCGACCTCGGTCTGGGCGCGGCCCTCCTCGTAGCGGCCGGCCTGGTTGTGGAGGAGCAGGCCGAGGTTGAGGCGGATCTCGCCGCGTACGCCGGCCGGGATGTGGCCGTCGCGGACGATGTCGTGCAGCAGCTCGGTGGCCCGGTGGTGGGTGAGCCCGACGACGGCGTCGCGGCTGAGGTCGACGGCGATACGGGCTGCCCCTCTGCGATCAGACCGCCCGAGGCGCCCGTCCGACAGCAGCTCCTCCAGCACCCCCACGGCGAGCGCCAGGTCGCCCATCTCGCGCGCGGAGCCGGCGGCGGCCTCGGCGTAGCGCTGCCACTGGGCCAGTTCGCCGCCGTGGTGCGCGTGGTACGCGAGCTGCATGAGGGGCTGGGGGTCTTCGGCGGCCAGGGCCCGCATCGCCTTCAGGTGCAGCCGGCGGCGGTCGGGGCCGAGGAGAGCGGCGTAGACGGCCTGCTGGGCCAGCGCGTGGCGGAAGCCGTAGCGGTCCTCGCCCCACTCGTACAGCACGCCGGCGAGCAGCGCCTCGCGTACGGCGGCGGAGTCGGCGGGCGCGGCGGGCTGCGCGGGGGTGCCGCGTACGACGGCGGCGATCAGCGCCTCACCGGCGGGTACGCGCAGGACGGAGGCGGCGCGCACGGCCTCGGCGGCGGCGGGGGAGAGCACGCTCATGCGGTCGGCGACGGCCTCCTGGAGGCGGGTGGGGACGGGCATACGGGCGAACGCGCCGTGTTCGACGCCGTGTTCCGCGCCGTGTTCTGCATCGCGTTCGGGGAGGGCGCGTACGACCTCCTCGACAACGAAGGGGATGCCGGCGGTGCGGCGGTGCAGCTCGGCGGTGAAGGCGTCGGACGGCCCGGCCGTCCCGGTCAGGGCGGCGAACATGCCGCGTACGCCGTGGACGTCCAGGGGCCGCAGCGGGAGGACGACGGCGGTGGTGCCGGGCGGCTGGCGGTAGGCACGGCCCAGCGGAAGGCCGCTGCCGGGCAGGTCCTCGCGGCGGTAACTGAGCACGGCCGACAGCCCGTCGGGGGGATCGTCGACGAGGAAGCGCAGCAGGTCGCGGGTGCCGTCGTCCATCCAGTGCAGATCCTCGACGACCATCACGGTCTCGCCGGCCGCGTCGAGCAGCGCCCGTACGGCACGGAACAGCCGGTGCCGCCCGGCCCGTAAGTCGCTGAGCAGCTCCGGCGCCGGCGGCAGCCGGTCGGCCAGCTCCGGCAGATACGCGCGCAGCGCACCGCACACCGGGCTGAGCGCCGGCGGCAGCCCGCCGGCGAGATGCCGCAGCAGATCGAACACGGGCCCGTACGGAAACGGCTCCCGCAACGGCCGGCAGCCCCCGAGCAGCACCCGCCGCCCGCGTACGGCGGGATGCCGCAGCGCTTCACGGATCAGCCGCGTCTTGCCGACCCCGGCCTCGCCCTCGACCATCGCCACCGACGGCGGCTGCGCCACGGCATCCACCAGCGCGCCCAGCTCCCGCGCCCGGCCGACCAGCACGGGCGCCTCCGCAGGGCGCACAACGGTCACGGGCATGAGCGCCTCCGGCCGGTGGGGTCCAGCGGCGCGCCGGGGGCGTGCAGGGGGGCGCGTCGCAGGCGGCGACAGCGTGAAGGTAAGCCTCAGCGCGAAGGTAAGCCTCAGCGCGCGCCCTGGGCAAGACCGGCCCGACTCGTTGACCGGGGCGCGTCACATCGCGGGGCGCTGCGTTGTCATACGTGTGGCGGCCGCTTCACCGACCACCGGGACCGCGGGTGGTGGGACCCTCCGCCGGGGCGCCCACCACCCGCCCCGGCCGGCTCCGGCCCGCCGGGCGGGCCGTAGCGGAGGCCGAGGGGGCGCACAGACCGAGTGGCGTGGCACCTTCCCCCGGGGTGTCACGCCACTCCTGCCGCTCCCGGCTGCGGGCCGGGGCGGTCTAGTACACGATGCTGAGGTCCGCCAGGTCGGTTTCCAGTTCCGTGGCGGTGATCTCGCCGTCCTGGACCGTGAAGCGGAAGGCGAGCTGGGGCAGGCCGTTGCGGAGCCAGACCAGGCCCGCGGCGCCATCGATCAGGGCGGGGATCGGGGCCCAGGTGCGTACCGTGCAGACGCGGGTGACGGACTCCGGGCCGCGGACCTCCGTGGTGCCGATGACGGCGTCGCCGCCGCGGCGTTCGGCAGGGGCCGGCTGAGGGGCGGTGTCGTCCGGAGGGCCGGCCGGGTTCCGGCCGTTCGGGGGTGTCGGCGGCTGCGGCGGGTGGGCGCCGTGGTCCCGGCGGTTCGGGTCCAGTGCCGTCAGCATCGCCTCGAAGTCGCCCCCGCGGGCCGCCGCCAGGAACGCGCCCGCGATGTCCGCGCCCGTCTGCGCCGCGAGGTTCGGGGCGCTGCCGTACGGGGTCCGTTCGCAGCCGCCCGCGCCGCCCCCGCCGGCCCCTTCGTCGGGCGCCGCGCCCGGCCCGTGGGCGCTGCCGGCCAGTTGCCGGGTCGTCCGCGCCGCCAGCGCCGCGACCTCCTCGAACGACGCCGCGAACATGTCCTGCAGCGCGTACGCCAGCCGCTCCGGCGGCGTCAGCGCGTCGAGTACGACCTGCAGCACCAGGTGTACGGAGCCGGCATGCACCACCGGGAGCGGGTTCTTGCCGGGTGCTTCCACGGCCGTACGGGACCGGAGCAGGTGCAGCGTGACCTGCGCGACCGTCGTGCGCAGGCAGCCGTCGAGGTCGTCCGAGCCGGCGCGGTCCGCGCGGCTGAGCCTCGTCCAGCTCCCCCCGCCGGCCGCACCGGACCCCTCGGCCGGGTCCGCCGGGTCGAGCAGCCGGTAGGCCAGGGGGCGCAGGCCAAGGCGGTCGGTCTCGAATCGTTCGGCCAGCCAGTCGTGTTCGTCCATCTGGTCGAGTCCTCTCGGCGACACCTCCGTCCAGATAATGACCGCGGCGGGCCGTCGAATGTGACGGCACCCGATGAATTTCCTGAAAACAGGGCCGTACGGACCGGACTCGTGCGGTCCGTACGGCCACGGACGACGCGCTCAGGCGCCCTTGCCCCACCAGTCCTTCGCCAGGAACGCCGGCCGCCACTCGGCGGCGTAGGCCGCCTTGACCGGGTCCGGCAGGATCCCCAGCACCGCGGCCGACATCTTCTCGTCCGCGCCCTCCAGCATCCACGCCGTCAGCACCGGCCCGTCGGCGGCGCCCTTGGCGGCGTGCACCGCGCCGAAGTTCTGCAACTGCGGCATCGTCAGAGTGCGTTCGATCAGCGGCAGCGTGACGTCCTCCTCGTGCGTGAGGTGCCCCTTGAGCTTCACGGCCAGCTCGTCGGCCAGCCCGGCGAGCCGCTCCGGGCCGCTCTCGCGGTCGACCAGTGCGGCGTCGACCGCGTCGAGGAGGGGGTCTATCTGCGCGTGCTCGTCCTCCATCGCGTCCACGACCGCGAGGTCGTCGGGGCGGGTCTCCAGCGCCTCGCGGAGCGGCGGCCACAGGGCCTCGTCCTCGGAGGTGTGGTGGATGTGCAGGATCTTCTTGAACAGCTCCCAGCCGCCCGCGGTGGCGAGGATCTTCTTCGGGTCGTCGCCGGCGCGTGCTGCCGCGCCCGCGATGTGCTCCAGGTCGCGGCGGAGCGCGTCGTGCATCGCGTACATCAGGGTGAAATCGACTTTGTTGCTCATGGTGGCTTCTCCCTTGTTCACTCCTACTGACGGAACAGCCCCGCGGAATGTGAGGGAGGTACGGGCACGGCGTACCAGCGGGCGCGCTGTCGGTGGGCAGTTGAGATGATCGACGCATGAAGATCGTGGTGATCGGAGCGACCGGAACGATCGGCAGCGCGGTGGCGGGCGTGCTGGAGGAGGCTTCCCACGACGTCGTGAGGGCGTCGCGCAACGGCCCGGTGACGGTGGATCTGGCCGACCCCGCCACCCTGGACAGGCTCTTCGACGACGTGCCGGACCTCGATGCGGTGGTGTGCTGCGCGGCCAGCGGCCCGCTGGTGGACCTGGCGTCGGTGACCGACGACGAGTTCGCCGCGGGCCTGCAGGCAAAGCTCCTCGGACAGGTCGCGCTGGCCCGCCGGGCGGTGCGCCGGCTCCGGGAGGGCGGTTCCGTCACGCTGACCGGCGGCACCTTCTCCGCTCCGCTGGCCGGCGGGTCGCTGGGGGCGCTCGTCAACGCCGGCCTGGAGGGCTTCGTGCGCAACGCGGCCGACGAGATGCCGCGGAGTCTGCGGATCAACGTCATCAGCCCGGGGTGGATCCGGGAGACCCTGGAGCGCCTGGGCATGGACCCTGCCGACGGCACGCCCGTCGCCGAGGTGGCCCGTGCGTACGCGGAGGCCGTGGAGGGCACGGCGCGGGGCCGGACGATCCGGCCGTAGCCCGGGGCCGCCCGCGGGGCGGGTGATCCGTACGATCGGTGCCATGCTGACGCCGCCCGCATCCGTGACCGACCAGGACGTCCTGAAGGCCGTCGCCGAGCACTGGCTGCCCGGCGCGGAGCAGGCGGAGCACCTGCCGTGGGGGTTCGGGGCGCACCACTGGCGGGTGGCGGGCGGCGGGACGGTGCTGTTCGCGACGCTGGACGCGCTGGCGCCGCGGCACACGGCGGCGTCGCTGGAGGCGGCGTACGCGGGGGCGGCGGCGCTGGCGGCGGCGGGGCTGGAGCCGGTGTGCGCACCGCTGCCGTCAGGACCCGGATCGCGGTTCACGGTGCCGTTCGGGGACGGGGCGTTGAGCGTCACGCCGTGGGTCGAGGGCCGTACGCCGACGGAGGCGGAAGCGGCGGAACCGGCACACGCGGCCCAGGTCGTACGCGCCCTGCGTGCCCTGCACGGCACCGCCGGCCTGGCGCCGGGGCTGCCGGAATGGGCGCCGCGCGTGGGCCCCGGGTTCGCGGCCGGCCTGCGGGCCCGTACCGCAGAGCCCTGGACGTCAGGCCCGCTCGCCGAGGAGGCGCGCACCGCCCTCGCCGCACACGGCGAGGCCATCGCCCGCTGGACGGACCGCTGCCTCCGCCTCGCCGGCACCGCCCGCACCCGCCGCGCTTCATGGGTCCCCACCCATGGCGAACCGCACCACGCCAACCAGCTCCTCACCCCCGACGGCCTGCGCTTCGTCGACTGGGAATCGCTGTCCCTGGCCCCACGCGAACGCGACTACGCCGACGTCCCACCGGCCCTGCGGGACGCACTGGAGCCCGACCCGGAGATGCTGGAGCTCTTCGCACTGGACTGGCGGCTCTCCGAACTCGACGAGTACGCCCGCTGGTTCAGCGCACCGCACACGGGCACGGAGGACGACACCACGGCACTGGAGGGCCTGCACGAGGAACTCGCGGACGGGGACGCGGCGGACGCCGGGGAAGCGGCGGGCTGATCCGCGGCCCCGCACGGCGGGCCCGTCCGGAGGGCGGGCCCGCCGTCCTCGGGACGGGGCAGAGGTCACCAGCTCGGCAGGGCACATGGTCATCAGCTCCTTCCTCGCGTTAGTTCACCCCCTGCGGGGCACGGCGTGGTCCGGGCGGTCCAGCCATGCCAGGTGTTCACCGTCGGTCGCATCGACGGTCAGTCCGAAGCAGTCGCTGGGGGGACGGTCCTGGCTGTTCCACCAGTCCAGGCCGAATTCGACCTCCGTCCACAGCTCCCGCTTGCCGTGCTGGCAGACCCGGCCCAGCCCGCCGTTCGCGCTCCACGACACCGCGGCCCACGAGCGATCCCTCTCGGCCAGGCTGTAGAACCAGGCGTCCACGCGGCCGTCCGGCCGACGGGTCACGGTGTGCGTCGCGGCTGGTACTACGAGGCCGAGTACAAAGGCCCCGGCGGTCAGATCCTGGGGGCTCAGGTCGGTACTCGACTCGCGCACGCCAGAGGGCCAGGGATCGGGCACGTAATCCGCGTGCTCGGGCCACTGGCCGCGCTGCGCACGGGCCTTCATGAACTCCGCCGGCCGCCGGAAGTCGCCGGACGCAGACGTGCCGTCGGCGGCCACGATCAGCTTCACCAAGGCATCCTGGTTGCTGTAGCGGGTGCCATAGGGCGCGAGAATGATCCCACCCGGCTTGACCTGTCCGATCCACGCGGACGGGATGGCACGCAGTCCGCAGGTCGCCACGATCCGATCGTACGGCGCACCGGAC
Organism: Streptomyces sp. CNP082; assembly: GCF_059570535.1. Lineage (NCBI taxonomy): Bacteria > Bacillati > Actinomycetota > Actinomycetes > Kitasatosporales > Streptomycetaceae > Streptomyces > Streptomyces sp. CNP082. Next base: position 61,558 of record NZ_JCANSZ010000013.1, on the reverse strand, counting down.
GGGTCGCCTTCCAGCCCGTCACGGGCGAAGACGGCGGGCCGCGGCCCGGCCCCGGACAGCCGCCTCCGGGCAGCCTCGGCCACCTCCGCGTCAACGTCGATGGTCACGACGTTCTTGCCGCCCAGTCGGTGCGTGAGCAGACCGGCGGTCCAGCCGGTGCCGGTGCCTATCTCCAGCACCCGCATGCCCGGCTCGACTTCGAGGTCGCGGAGCATCGCCATCACCAGCGACGGCTGCGACGACGAACTGGTCGCTACGGTGCCGGCGGCGCGGCCGGTGTACGCGCCGTCGTCCCACTGGGTGACGATCGCCGCGTCGCTGTCGGCGTAGTGGATCCACAGCCGCGGGTCGACGGCGCGCGAAACAGCGTCGCGGGTCGTGCCGGTGACGTGGTCGTACGGCCAGATCCAGTCAGGCAGGAAGGACGCGCGGTCGACGGCGGCCACGCAGGCGCCCACTCGGAAGCCATAGCCCGGCAGTCGATCAGGGCGCGGCCCAACTCCTCCCAGCCGGGCCGCACCTCGCAGCTCGCGCACTTCACTTGCGATGGCCTCCATCACCGGGCGGCGGGCCGCTGTCCGGGGACGGCGGGGGCGGCGGCGCCGGCGGCTGGATCGGGGCGGGGTTACCACCGTGTCCTCCGTCATCAGCCGTGATCATCGTGCATCCCTCCTCGGTATCGATGTACGGGTCTCTCCCACCCGACTCGGTGACGTGCGGCACATCCTCAGCAGGATCGCCCCGCGCGCACGCCGGCTCGACCACCACCGCCCACACCGTCTTGCCGACCGCACGCTCCGACACCCCCCCACCGGTCCGCGAACTCCTCAACCAAGTGCAGCCCGAAACCGCCGGAGTCATCCGGCACACGCGGCACCGGATGCCCGCCGGAGGCGTCATCCACCTCGATACGCACCCCACCCGCCAACCGGACAAACCGCGTCGCCACCTCCCGCCCCGGCGGCACACACGCATGAACGACGGCATTCGTGACCAACTCCGAGACCACCAGCACAGCCGGCCCCTCGATCCCACCCAGCCCCCACCGGGCCAATGCCTTACGCAACTGCGCCCGCGCCAGCGCCACACACCGCGGATGCCGACGCCACTGCCACGTCATCACCGCGTGTTCGTCCGTGTTCAGCTGCTGAAGCCGCATGACCGACAGGATGGGTGAAGAGGTACCGATCTCGATTCCCAGCGAGGGGGATACCCATGATGGGTACACTCCGGGGACGGATGGCTGCTGATCCCGACGCTGCGCTACTCACCTGCTGATACGCGAGGAAGGCAAGGGCATTGCCTTCAAGGGCCGTGTCCTTCGCCTCTCTGGCAGCCTCGTGCGCTCGCCGGTAGAGGGCGGACGCCTCCCGCTGGTCTCCGGCATCGAATGCGGCCCAACCCGCCTGCTGCGCTTGTTCGGCGACAATCCTCAGCAACTGCCTTCCGGTCGCCTCCGGGTAACTGGCGCGGTGCATCAGGCGCACTGTGCCGTCCAGCTCGGCGCGGTAGATGTGGCGTGTGTCCGCCCCGCCCAGAACAGTCGCAACTGCGGTCGCGTCGTGGGAGGCCGCGGGATCCGAGGTGCCGCCCACCGTCCGAGGTCTGCTGTACGAGCGCCGGGCCTGGGCTCACGCCCGTGCCGGAGAGGCGAAAGAGACGGAACACGCACTCGCTCAGGCAGAGGACGCTCTGAACAGCAGCGCCAACGACCCGGGGCCCGAGTGGGCATCATGGGTCGACGGGCGTGAATTGCAGATCATGAAGGGCCGCTGCTGGACGGAGCTGCGCCGCCCGCTGCGCGCCGTACCCGAACTCGAAGCCGCGCTTGCCGACTTCGACGACGCACACGCCCGCGACAAGGCTCTCTACCTCTCCTGGCTCGCGCACGCCTATCTGGACGCCGGGGAGGTCGAGCAGTCTGCGAAGGTGATCGGCAGGGCGATCGATCTCTCGGCTGGAGTCGGCTCCGTCCGTCCCCGGCAGCGCGCCCGCACCTTCTTGACCCTCTTGCACCCTCACCGGTCGCTGGAGGCCGTCGCCGAGGTGCTGCGCCGGGCCGCATAACTCAGGCCGATCCGTTGCCTCGTTCCTCTGCCACCGACTGACGTACCCAGTCCAGGCACCCCTGCGCCCCGGCGACAATCGGGACAGCCATGATCTCCGGGTTGTCCCACGGGTGGTGCTCCAGCAGGTGCGTTTCAAGCTCCCTGTAGCGGTCCGCCGTGGTCTTGAAGATCACCTGCCATTCCTCACCCTCGCCGAACTCCCCCAGATGCCAGAACAGCGAGACCACGGGGCCGACCACCTGCACGCCAGCCGCCAACCGCGCCTGCGTCGCGCTCCGGCCGAGCGCCACGGCTGCTTCCCGGGTCTCCGTCGCCGTGTAGACCTGCACAAAGTCACTCATGTCCCGAGGCTAACGACCCATTGAGCACTGATTCGCGCCCAGGCACTCATGCGGGTGCGCGCAGAGGGGCGAAACTCGGGTCGCGTGGGCGACTTGTGCGTATTTGGCTTGAGGGTTACCGGGAGTTTGTCCCCGTGGCGTCCACTCGGTGCGGCCGTAATCGTCGCCCAGGGCGCGCTTCGGGGCTGGCACTTCGGGACTGGCACTCGGGGGGGCATCGCCGCTCTCGTCGGAGCCCGGTGGGGCTCCGTCCGAGGTCGGCCGCATTCGCGCATGTGGCGTAAGGAGTGCTTCGCACCGGCTCCCCCGCCGAAGTAATTCCGCATGTCCGGCTTGCAAACGCCCCCACGTCGCACGAAATATGGGAGCGTTCCTGGGCGGTCGTGGCCGAGGGGGACCACCTCCTGCCGCTCGATCTCGACAACGTGCTGTGCGTGGAGACGCTGGCGCACCTGGCCCGGAACCGCTCGGGCCTTTCGCTGGTGGAGTCGTTCCACGACCCCGACCAGGCGCTGGTCACCGGGCCCGAGGGCCGTTACGTGCACGAGATCGTGCTTCCGTTCCTGCGCACGGAGACCACGCCTGCACGGCCTGAGCCCTCCCTCCGTGCCGCCCGCACGCGTACCGCTGCCGGCGCCTGCCGTCCAGCGCACCTTCCGCCCGGGCTCGGAGTGGCTCTACGCCAAGCTGTACACGGGCACCGCCGGGGCGGACACCGTGCTGCGGCGGACCGTACGTCCGCTCGTTGCCCGCCTCCGGGACAGCGGAGCCGTGAGGCAGTGGTTCTTCGTCCGCTACTCGGACCCCGACTGGCACATCCGGCTGCGTATGCAGGGCGAACCCTCCCGCCTGCTGAACGAGGTGCTGCCGCTGCTGCACGACGCGGTGGCCGGAACGGGGGGCGACGGGCTGGTCCGAACGCTGCAACTGGACACGTACGAGCGGGAGATCGAGCGCTACGGCGGCGCCGTCCGCCTCGCGGAACGGCTCTTCCACGCGGACAGCGATGCTGCCCTGGCCATCGTCGGCTCCGTGCCTCCCGACGACCGCTGGCGCACGGTGCTTGCCGGCTGGGACCGGCTGCTGACCGACTTCGGCCTCACCCCGGCCGGCAAACGTGCCGTGGTGGGGGCCGCGCGCGACCGGCTGAGCGTGGAGTTCGCACTGGACGGCCAGTCCCGGCGCAGGCTCGGTGCGCGCTACCGCGCGGAACGCGCCGGGCTGTGGGCACTGCTGGAGCCCGGCACGGCAGCGACACCCCCACATTCCTCACTGGCGGCCCGGTCCCGCGCCGTCCGCCCCTTGGCCGAACGCCTGCGCACCGAGGCAGAACAGGGACGGCTCACCCGGCCCCTGCCCGTACTGGCGAGCACGTTCCTGCACATGCACGCGAACCGGGTGCTGCGGTCCGGCGCCCGTTGGCAAGAACTGCTGATCTGTGACTTCCTGTGCCGGCTCTACGATGCCTCGGTCCAGCTTTCACATCCACCAGGAACCGGGTGAGGCTCGCGTCGCACCACGCGGCGGACGGGGGCGCGGCGGGCTGAGCCGCCCTCCGCACCCCCGGCGCCCGCGCGGCGGGCCCGCCGTGGGGGTGTGCGGGCCCGCCGTTCTCGGGGTGGGGCCGGGGTCAGCAGCTCAGCCGGTCGCCCGGGGTGACGCCGAGGATCTCCGTGAAGCGCAGGTAGTTGTTGATACGGCTCTGGACCTGCGCGGGGTTGCCGCCGTCGCACTCCAGGGCACCGTTGATCGAGCGGATCGACTCACCGAAGCCCGCGCCGGTGGTCATCGCCGTGTGGCCGGACATGGTGCCGGGGCCGGACTGGGTCATCCAGTACCACAGGCCGGTCTGCCAGGCCACGGCCGGCTCCCGCTCCACCCGCCAGGGGTTGGTGAGCAGGTCGAGGCCGAGCGCGTCGCCGGCGGCCTTGTAGTTGAAGTTCCAGCTGAGCTGGATGGGCCCGCGGCCGTAGTACGCGGCCTGGCCGGCGGGGCAGCCGTAGGGCTGGGTGGCGTCGCAGTAGTGCGGGTAGTTGGACTGGTTCTGCTCGACGACGTACACGAGGCCGCCGGTCTCGTGGCTGACGTTGGCGAGGAAGGCGGCGGCTTCGCGGGCCTTGGTGGTGTCGTCACCGGTGTTGGCGAAGGCGGGGTAGGACTGCATGGCGGTGGTGAGGCCGCTGTACGTGTAGAAGGAGTTCCGGTTCGGGAACATCTGGTTGAACTGGGCCTCCGTCACGAACTCCCCGGGGCCGGGCCCCGGTCCGGGGTCATCGCCCCCGCAGGTGCCCTGGTCGGCCCAGACGCCCCACTCCCCGGTGGTGCCGGGCTCCTCGCCCTGGGTCCACCACTTGGCCTGCCAGTTGTGCCCGTTGTGCGAGACGACGTTGCCCTGGGTGTAGACGGCGCCGCTGCTCCAGCCGGCCGCGCAGGCGGCGGCGCTGGCGGGGGCGGCGGTGGCGAGGGGGACGAGCACGGCGAGGACGGCCGCCGCGGCGAGGGCGGCGACGAGGCCCCGGATCCGTCTGCCGATGCTGCGGTGCAGGCGCACGTGCACATGTGTGGCTGACACGACATCACATCCTGTCGGTGGGGGTGTGCGCGGTATGTACGTGGCATGACGGAGCAAAGCCCCTTGGTCTGGACCTGTCAAGGTCTAGACCAACAAATACCCCGAGGATCGGCCCGCCCGTCCACGGCCCTCACCAGCAAGGGCTTTCTGCAACGGTGGCCCGAAGCAACTGAACGCCCCTCAGGCCCCGTTGACCGCCGTTCCTGAGCAGCCGTACCTTCCTCCCGTCTGGTTTCTCAGCCCGGTCGGGCAGCCGGACCGGCCGCCCTCGGCGGCGGACCGCCGGGCGTGCTCCGACCGCCGAGCCGGAGGTACGCACGTGCCCGAAGAAGCCACCCCGCCACCCGACCATGCCGTCGTCCGAGGCCCCGGCAGACCCGGCGGCCCCGGCAGACCCGGCGGCCCCAGCAGCCCCAGCAGCCCCCGCGACTCCAGCAGCCGCAGCGGCCTCAGCAGACGCAGCCTCGGCCGCGCCGCCGCGGCGGTCGCCGCCACCCCCGTCCTCGCCGGTACGTGGCAACTGCTCACCACCCCCGCCGCCTCCGCCGCGGAGGCCGGCGGCGCGGCGGGCCGGGCCTGGACCGGCACGTGGGCCACCGCCGAGACGACGGTGCCGGCGGCCGACGCCACCGCCTTCGCCGACCAGACCCTGCGCCAGGTCGTCCACACCAGCACCGGCGGACGCGCACTGCGTATCCGCCTCACCAACCAGTACGGCACCGAGCCCCTCGTCGTCGGCGAGGCCCGCGTCGCGCTCTCCGTCCCCGGCGACGGCACCGCCGTCGTCCCCGGCACCGACCGCCCCGTGCTCTTCGGCGGCCGTACGTCCGTGACGCTGGCGCCCGGCACCCGGCGGTGGAGCGACCCGGTGTCGCTGGACGTACCGGCCGCGGCGAACCTCGCCATCAGCGTCTACCTGCCGCAGGCGACGCCGGCCGACACGGTGCACAGGTCGGCGTTCCAGCGCAACTACGTCGCCGCCGGCAACGTCGCCGCGAAGCCGGCCGTCGAACCCCAACGCTCCGCCACGTACTGGTACTTCCTCGCCGGGGTCGCCGTCGCCGGCGCCGTGCCGGGGACGGACGGCGGCACCGGCACCGGTGCCCGCCAGGCGATCGTCGCCTTCGGCGACTCCATCACCAACGGCTCCAACACCACTGTCGGCGCCAACCGCCGCTGGCCCGACCACTTCGCCCGCCGCCTCCGCGACGAGGCCGGGCGCACCGGCACCGGCGTCCTCAACACCGGCATCGGCGGCAACCGCCTCCTGCGCGACCCCAACCCGCCGCCCGGCTCCCCCGCCGAGACCTCCGCCCCGTACTACGGCGAGGCCGGCATCCGCCGGTTCGCCCGCGACGTACTGGACCAGCCCGCCGCCCGGCACGTCATCGTGCTCATCGGCGTCAACGACCTCGGCCACCCCGGCCTCGCCGCCCCCGTCGACGAGGAGGTCACGGCCGCAGAACTCATCGCCGGCCACCGCGACCTCATCCGCCAGGCCCACGCCCGCGGCCTGCGCATCCACGGCGCGACGGTCCTGCCGATGGAGGGCAACTCCCTCGGCATGTACACCCCGGAGCGGGACGCGATGCGCGAGACGCTCAACGACTGGATCCGCACCGCCGGGGAGTACGACGGCGTGATCGACTTCGACGCGGTCACCCTCGACCCGGCGCAGCCGAGCCGGCTGCTGGCGGCGTACGACAGCGGCGACGGGCTGCACCCGAACGACGCGGGGATGGAGGCGATGGCGGCGGCGGTGCCGCTGGACCTGTTCACCTGAGACCTGTTCACCTGAGACCTGGCCACTGAGACCTGGTCGCCTGAGGTCCGTTCGCCTGAGACCCGTTCGCCTGAGCGGCACGAGGGCCGGCCCGCGCGCTCGCGCGGACCGGCCCTCATGTGCCGTACGCCTTACGGACCTTCGGACGGACAGGTCAGTCCCGCTGGGCGCCCTCCGGGAGCTGACGGAGCTGCATCGTGCTCGCCGTGCTGCTGCCGAAGCCGTAGTCCAGGAGCTTCGCCGCGTCCTTGTAGCGGTCGCTGGCGTTGAGGACCACGCCGATGTACGTCTTGCCGTCGCGCTTGGCGGTGAAGACCAGGCACGGCCCGGCCGGGGTGGTGGTGCCGGTCTTCATGCCGTTGGCGCCGCTGTAGGAGCCGAGGAGCTGGTTGGTGTTGTACCAGGTGTACGTGCGCCGGTTGCCGTTGCTCGCGGTGGCGTAGCGCACGGCCTTCGTCTTGGCGATGATCTCGCGGAACTTGCTGGAGTAGTTGTACGCGCTCTTCGCCAGCTTCGCCATGTCCCGCGGCGTCGAGTAGTTCTCCCCGGTGCTGGAGATGCCGTCGAACGAGTCGAAGTGGGTGTTCGTCATCCCCAGGAAGTCGGCCTTGGCGTTCATCTTCTTGATGAAGTTCTTCACCCGCGCCGCGCGCGTGTCGCCCGAGCCGTACGTGTCGGCCAGCGCGTACGCGGCGTCGCAGCCGGAGGGGAGCATCATCGCGTACAGCAGCGTGCCGACGGCGACCTTGTCGCCGGTCTTCAGATCGGCGGTGCTGGCGCCCTTGTTGACGACGTAGTCGCGGTACGCCTGCTTGATGGTGACCTTTTTGTCCAGGTCCAGGTTCGGCTGGCTGAGCACCACGCGCGCGGTCATGATCTTCGTGGTGCTGGCGATCTGCCGCTTGGTGTCGGCCCCCTTGGCGAAGACCTTCGTGCCCGACCCGTTGATCAGGAACGCGCCCTTGGCGGAGACGGTGGGCGCGGCGGCGGCCTCGGCCGCGCTCGCCGGGGAGGCCATCGGGGCCACGGCCAGCAGCGCCCCCGCGGCCACGACCCCGGCGGTCGCCTTGCGGAACCGGGTGCCCGGGCGGCGCGGGCGGACGCTGTTTTCTGTTGATATCAAGTCAGTTGCTCCGATGCTCCGGATGTCGCGGCGGCTGCGCCGCTCCCTCTCACGACTCGCGGGCGGGCCGGATGGATGTACGACATCCGGCCTGGTTTTCCCGGGCCGTGCCGGGTCGTGCGGGTCGTGCCGGGTCGTACGGGTACGGGGCCGGCGGCGCGGACCGCACCCGCACAGAGGGTTGACATGTTCGCGGAAAGCGCGCTTCTTTACTGACAAGTCAGTAACTTCTGTTGGGAGTTGACCGCAATGCATGGCCGTACCCTCCGGCGTGCCTTCGGCACGCTCGCCGGCACCACCGCGGCGGCCCTCGCCGCCACCGTCGCCCTCCCGCTCACCGCCGCCGCGGCGGAGGAGCGCCCGCCGTTCTACGAGCCGCCCGCCGCGCTCCCCGCGGACAACGGCGACGTCATCCGCTCCGAACCGTCCGTCTACTACCTCGACCCGCTCAAGACCCTGAAGGTCGACGCGAACGTCCAGCGCGTCATGTACCGCTCCACCGACGGCCAGGGCGCGCCCGTCGCCGTCACCGGCACCGTCATCACCCCCAGGTCCGCCTGGTCCGGACCCGGCGAGCGGCCCGTCATCGGGTACGCCGCCGGCACCCAGGGCCTCGGCGACCCGTGCGCGCCGTCGCGCCAGCTCGCCAACGGCACCGAGTACGAGGGCCTGTTCGTCAAGGGCCTCCTCGCCCGCGGCTACGCCGTCGCCATGACCGACTACGAGGGCCTGGGCACCCCCGGCCTGCACACGTACATGAACCGCGCCGTCCAGGGCCAGGCCGTCCTCGACTCCGTACGCGCCGCGCAGCGCCTGCCCGCCGCGGACCTCCCCGACGACGGCCCCGTCGCCGTCTACGGCTACTCCCAGGGCGGCGGCGCAGCCGCCTCCGCAGCCGAACTCGCCCGCTCCTACGCCCCGGACCTCGACGTCAAGGGCGTCGCGGCGGGCGCCGTCCCCGCGGACCTCGCCGCGGTCGGCCGCAACCTCGACGGCTCGCTGTACGCCGCCTTCCTCAGCTTCGCCGTCGCCGGCCTCGCCGAGGGCTCCGGTGTCGACCTCGACCCGTACCTCAACGACCGCGGCCGGCAGGTCATGGCCGAGGCGGCGGAGATGTGCACGGCAGAGGCCATCCTGAGCTACCCCTTCCTGCAGTCGAAGACGCTGACCGCCGACGGCCGGCCGATCACCGACTACATGAGCGAGTCGCCGTGGCGCGAGGTCGCCGAGGACCAGCGGATCGGCGTACGGAAGCCGGAGGTCCCGGTGTTCGTCTCGCACAGCATGCTCGACGACGTGATCCCGTACGGGGTCGGGCGGAACCTGGTCGCGGACTGGTGCGCGCGGGGCGCGACGGTGGACTTCTCGACGAACGTCGCGCCGACGCACGTGGGCGGCGCGGTGGCGTCGTACCCGGCGGCGTACGGGTGGCTGGAGGACCGGCTGGCGGACCGGCCGGCACCGTCCGACTGCTGAGCGGTGCGCAGGCGCTGCGCTGTGCGTACGGGTCCGGGGGGCGGACGGCGCGGGGGACGGCGCGGCGGGCTCGCTTCCGTGTCCAGGGACTCCCTCCCCCGGGCGGTTTCCTCCACCGGTACACCCGCATCCGCGGCCGTCGCCCGCACCGGAGGGAAGGAGCCGCGCGGGGGCGTGCGAGTCGGCGCCCGTTCATCGGCGTAGGAAGGATGAGCCCATGGCTGTCTACGACACCGAGATCCACACCGGAGGCGGCGGCTGGCAGGGGGACCAGCCGCTGTCGCTCAGCATCGCGAACCGCGGCGAGGTCGTCCCGGCGGACGCACCTCCCGCGACGGGGACGACCGTGACCTGGAGCGGCGACGCGGGCAACGGCTCCGTCACGTTCTTCGACAGCGGCAGCCGTTTCTCGGGGACCGCACAGTTCCCCGGTGAGGGCCCCGTCGAGTACCGCGGCACGCTCCAGGGCTGACCCGGTCAACCCGCCAGCCGGGGTACGGGGGGTGCGCCCCCGTACCCCGGCTGGACGCGTCGGAGGCCGCGCGCACCGCACCGACCCGCTCAGCGACGGGGTGTGCCGCGCAGCAGCGTGGCGCCGGCGAGTTGGAGCGCGGCGAGAGCGGCGAGGAGTGCGGCGGGCGAGAGCGCGGACGCGGCGGCGGCGGTGAGCGCCGCACCGGCCGCGCCAGCGGTGGTCTTGAGCCCGGCGCCGAGAGTGAAGACCTGGGTGCGGACGTCGGGCGGCGCGTGGTCGGCGCGGATCCGCAGCGTGGCGGCGAGCAGCGGCCCGTCGCAGAGCCCGGCGAGGGCGAACAGCGCCACGCACAGCGGGTACGGGGCCGCGGCGGCGGCGCCGAACAGCGCCACCCCGGTACCGACGAGGCAGGCGGCGGCCAGCCCCACGTCCGACAGCCCGGGTGCCCGCCGCGCGGCGGCCAGCGACCCGAGGAGCGCCCCGGCGGCCAGCACGGTGAGCAGCACACCGCCGCCGCCGGGATAGCCGCGTTCGTCGGCGAGCAGCACGGCGGCGGGAGCGAGCCCGCCGACGCCGACGAAGGCGAGGGAGGTGGCGGCGGTGATCCCCCGCAACTCGGGCACCCGCCACAACACCCCGAGCCCGCCGAGGAGTTCCCGCCAGCGGGGGAGCCGGGGGCGGGGACGGCGAAGGGGCAGGTGGCGGATGCGGCGGTCGGGGCCCGGGGTGGCACCGCATGCCCCGGCGCTACGCGACTCGGCAGCACGTGGCTCAGCGGAACCCGACTCGGTGGCGCGTGGGGCGGCATGGGTGCGCAGCCGCCAGCGGCGGCCCCGCGGCCCGGGTCGCCCACCGGCGGGCTCGGGGCCCTCGCCGGCCGGCCGCGGTATCCGCAGGGTCGTCGCCAGGGCTGCCGCGCCCGCCGCCGACGCCGCCAGGGCCGCCGTCGCCGGGCCCGCTCCCCACACGCCCGCCGTCGTCGTCACCGCCGCCGGGGCGGCGATGCCCGCCGCGTTGTACGCGGCCGCGTCCAGGGCGTACGCGCGGGCGCGGGCGCCCGAGTCCGGGACCAGGCCCGCGAGCAGGCTCGACAGGCCGCCGGTGACCATCGGCCCGCAGCAGCCGCCCAGCGCCGCCACCGCGAGCACCACCGGCACCGGCGCGCGGCCGAGGGTGAGCGCGACGCCCGCGATCGCCGCGGCGAAGACGCAGAGCGCGGCTCCGTGGAACACCGCACCCGCGCCCCGCGCCCGCGCGGCCAGCGCCCCCGTCAGCGGGGCGGCGACCGCGTGCGGCGCCATCCACGCCGCGAGCACCGCCGCGCCCTGCGCGGCGCTGCCGGTCCGGTGGAGGGCGAGCAGCGTGACGGCGACGGCCATGCCGTCGTCGGCGAAGCGTGCACAGGTGGCGGTGGCCAGGTACCGCCGCAACCCCTGCCCCATGCGCCCCACCTCTCCCGTCTGACGGCTGCTCACGTTTGCGATCACCGCTCACCCGCGAGAGCACCGCTCTCGATGCAGAGCATCGATCTCGTCGCGGAGCGTCGCTCTCGGTGCAGAGTGCCGGTCTCGGCACAGAGCAGCGGTCTCGGCACAGAGCAGCGGTCTCGGCACAGAGCGCCGATCTCGGCGCAGAGCACCGATCTCGGTGCGGAACACCGATCTCGGAAAAGAGCACCGCTCTCGGAAAAGAGCACCGCTCCCGCCCTCGCTCGCCCACCCCGCAGAGCAGCACCCTCCGTAACGGCTTATTGCATCAAGACGTTACCACTACCCTGGACCCACCACCCCGCCCACCCCAGGAGCCCCGATGCCCCCGCCGCCGCCCTCCGCGGCCCACGGATTCCGCCCCGCCCAGCGCCTCCTGGACGTCGCCAACGCCGTCCGCCGCGACCCGGCCACTCCCCGCGCCGACCTCGCCCGGCTTCTCGCCGCCCACGGCGAGACGCCCGCCGATCTCGCGCCCGGCGCCTTCACCGACGCCGACGCCGACGCGCTGCGCGGCGCCGCCCGGCGGATGACGGCCGTGCTCACCGAGCCCGACCCGGACCGCGCCGCCGCCGCGCTCAACGACGTGTTCGCGGAGTGCGGCGCCCGGCCCCGGCTCTCCCGGCACGGCGACCACCCCTGGCACCTGCACGTGGACCGCGGCGACGACGCCGGCTGGGCCGACTGGTTCCTCGCCTCCGGCGCCCTCGCGCTGGCACAGCTCCTCACCGAGTACGGGCAGCCGCCCTGGGGCGAGTGCGCCGCCCCCGACTGCACCGTCCTCTATCTCGGCACCGGCCCCGGCAGCGCCCGCCGCTACTGCTCCACGGCCTGCGCCTCCCGTACGCGCGTCGCCGCCCACCGCCGCCGGAAGCGGGCCGAGCAGGCAGAACGGACCGAGCCCGCGGGGGCCTGACCCCACCGCCGCCCCGAGCCGCTGCCCCGAGACAGCACCCCCGAGCCGCCGCCCCGAGCCGGCACCCGGGCAGCCCGACACCGCACCCGGGCAGACCACCGGGCCCCAGCAGACCGACCCCCGGCAACCGTCCGAGCGAACCCCCCACCCCCCTTTCGTACCGTTTGCGCGCTTCCGTCGCTCTTGTTTCAGTGAAGTGAGGCCCACGCACCACCCCACCCACCGCCGCGGAGACTCCCCCATGTCCCTGACCCCCCTCGGCCCCTACGGCTCCTCCGACCCGTTCTCCGAGCTGCTCAACCGGTTCTTCGGCATGTCCCCCGCCACCTCGCCCCCCGCCGTCCAGCGCGTGCCCATCGGCCGTCTCCTCACCGACTCCGCGCGCGAGCTGATCGGCCGCGCCCAGCGCCGCGCCGAGGAGGACGGCAGCGTCGACCTCGACACCGAGCACCTCCTGTGGGCCTGCACCCAGGTGGACCCCGCCCGCTCCGTCCTCGCCCAGGCCGGGGCCGACCCCGACGAGCTGGCCCGCGCCATCGCGGAGGCGCTGCCGGGGGAGGGGCGCACCGCGTCGTCGGAGCCGGAGCTGACGCCGGCCGCGAAGCGGGTGCTGCGGGGTGCGGTGGCGCGTTCGCAGGCCCACGGCACCTCGTACATCGGCCCCGAGCACATCCTCGGCGCCCTCCTCGACGACCCGGACGCCGGCGCCGCCCGGCTGCTCGGCGCGTACGGCACGGACACCGACCGGCTGCGCCGCACCGCCGAAGCCGCCACCGCGAGCCACGCCCCCGCCCCCGGCCGGCCCGGCACGCAGGGCTGGCCCGGCACCCAGGGCCGGCCCGGCGTGCAGGGGCAGCCCGGACAGCAGCCGCGGAGCGAGACCCCGACCCTGGACGAGTACGGCCGCGACATCACCGCCGAGGCGCGCGCCGGCCGGCTCGACCCCGTGGTGGGGCGCGCCGGGGAGATCGAGCAGACCGTCGAGATCCTCTCCCGCCGCACCAAGAACAACCCCGTGCTCATCGGCGAACCCGGCGTCGGCAAGACCGCCATCGTCGAGGGCCTGGCGCAGCGCATCGAGTCGGGCGACGTGCCGCAGACGCTCGCCGGCAGGCGCGTCGTGGGCCTGGACCTGGCCGGTCTTGTCGCGGGCTCGAAGTACCGCGGCGAGTTCGAGGAGCGGCTGAAGAAGGTCATCGAGGAGGTGAAGAGCACCGAGAGCAGCACGGTCCTCTTCATCGACGAGCTGCACACCGTCGTCGGCGCCGGTTCCGGGGGCGAGGGCGCGATGGACGCGGGCAACATGCTCAAGCCCGCGCTCGCCCGCGGCGAGCTGCACGTCGTCGGCGCGACGACGATCGACGAGTACCGCAGGCACGTGGAGAAGGACGCCGCGCTGGAGCGCCGCTTCCAGCCGGTGCTGGTGCCGGAGCCGACGGTCGCGGAGACCGTGCAGATCCTGGAGGGGCTGCGGGACTCGTACGAGGCGCACCACCAGGTCCGCCTCACCGACGAGGCGCTGGCCGCCGCCGCCGAGCTGTCCGACCGCTACGTCTCCGACCGCTTCCTGCCCGACAAGGCCATCGACCTCGTCGACCAGGCGGGCGCGCGCGTACGGCTGCGCTCGATGGGCCGCAGCACCGAGGTCGTCGACCGCGAGGACCGGCTCGCGAAGCTGCGCCGGGAGAAGGACGAGGCGGTCGCGGCCGAGAGGTACGAGAAGGCGTCGCAGCTCAAAGAGCGGATCGCCGAGGCGGAGGCGGAGCTGGCGGGCGTCGAGGAGCGGCGCGAGGGCGTGATGGAGGTGACCGCGGACGACATCGCCGGGGTGCTGTCGCGCTCGACGGGCATCCCCGTCGCGCAGTTGACGGAGAGCGAGAAGGACAAACTGCTGAAGCTGGAGGACGCGCTGCACGAGCGGATCGTCGGGCAGGACGAGGCGGTGGTGGCGGTCGCCGAGGCGGTACGCCGCGGGCGGGCCGGCATGAGCGACCCGGACCGGCCGACGGGCTCGTTCCTCTTCCTCGGCCCCACCGGCGTGGGCAAGACGGAGCTGGCGAAGGCGCTGGCGGAGCTGCTGTTCGGCGACGAGAGCCGGATGGTCCGCTTCGACATGAGCGAGTTCCAGGAGCGGCACACGGTCTCCCGGCTGCTGGGCGCCCCGCCCGGCTACGTCGGCTACGAGGAGGCCGGGCAGTTGACGGAGAAGGTACGCAGACGCCCGTACAGCGTGCTGCTCTTCGACGAGATCGAGAAGGCGCACCCGGACGTCTTCTCGGCGCTGCTCCAGGTGCTGGAGGACGGGCGGCTGACGGACGCGCAGGGGCGGACGGTCGACTTCCGCAACACCGTCGTCATCATGACGTCGAACATCGGGGCGCAGCGGATCCTCGCGCACAAGGGGCGGGTCGACGAGATCAGAGACGAGCTGATGGAGGACCTGCGCGCCCGCTTCCTGCCGGAATTCCTCAACCGCATCGACGAGGTCATCATCTTCCACGGGCTGACGGCCGACGACCTCGCCTCGGTGGTGGACCTGCTGCTGGACCGCAGCCGGCGGCGGCTGCGCGCCCAGGAGGTCGGCCTGGAGGTGACGGACGCGGCGAAGAAGCGGCTCGTCGCGCTCGGCCACCAGCCGGAGTTCGGCGCCCGGCCGCTGCGGCGCACGCTCCAGCGGGAGCTGGACAACCGGATCGCGAACCTGCTGCTGGACGGGTCGGTACGGCCCGGGGACACGGTGCTGGCGGACGTGGACAGCGACAGCGGCGAGCTGGTGTGCACGCTGGTCCGGCCGGAGACCTCGGCGCAGGAGGAGCGCGAGGTGGAGGCGGAGGGGAACGGCCCGAGCGGGCTGCCGGACGCGGCATAGCGGGGCCAGCGGGCTCAGCGGGGCCAGCGGGCTCAGCGGGAGTCACACGGCGCGGCGCGGGGCGTTCACGTCGTACGAACCGGGCGCACACCCCGCTCCGTACGCCCGCGCGCCCCACCCGCGTCACGCCGGTGTCGTACGCCCCAGGCGCAGCAGGAACTCCGCGTTGCCGCCGCTGGCCTTCATCCGCTCCAGCAGCAGCTCCATGCTCTGCACGGTGTCGCGGTCGCCGAGCACCCGGCGGAGCCGGTGCAGCAGTGCGACCTCGCCGGGGGCGGCGAGGAGTTCCTCGCGGCGGGTGCCGGAGGCGTGCACGTCCACGGCGGGGAAGATGCGCCGTTCGGCGAGGGCGCGGCTCAGGCGCAGCTCCATGTTGCCGGTGCTCTTCAGCTCCTCGAAGTAGTAGTCGTCGGCGCGGGAGCCGGTCTCGACGAGCGCGGAGGCCAGGATCGTCAGCGAGCCGCCGTCCTCGATGTTGCGGGCGGCGCCGAAGAGCTTCTTGGGGATCAGCAGCGCGGAGGCGTCCACGCCGCCGCTGAGGGTACGGCCGCCGGCGCCGGCGCTGTTGTTGGCGGCGCGGCACAGCCGGGTCAGCGAGTCCAGCAGGATCACGACGTCCTGCCCGGCCTCGACCATCCGCTTGGCGCGCTCGATCGCCATCTCGGCGACGGCGACGTGCTCGCGGGCGGGGCGGTCGAAGGTGGAGGAGATCACCTCGGCGCGTACGGAGCGCTGCATGTCGGTGACTTCCTCGGGGCGTTCGTCGAGGAGGACGACCATCAGGTGGCACTCGGGGTGGTTGACGGCGATGGCGTCGGCGAGGTGCTGGAGCAGGATCGTCTTGCCGGTCTTGGGCGGGGCGACGATCAGCCCGCGCTGGCCCTTGCCGACGGGGGCGAGGAGGTCGACGACGCGGTTGGTGAGGCGGCCGGCTCGGGTCTCCAGGCGCAGCCGCTCGGTGGGGTGGAGGGGGATGAGGTCGGCGAAGCGGGGGCGGCGGGCGGCGTCGGCGGGGTCGAGCCCGGCGACGCGGTCGACTCGGGCGAGGGCGGGGGCCTTCGACCGCCGGTCGGCCGCGGTGCCGCGGTCGCGGCGCTTGCCGGAACCTGAACCGGAGCCGGCGTTTGAGCCGGAACCGGAGTGTGCGGCGGAGCCGCCGGCCGGCAGCACGCCGCCCTCCACGAGGTCGCCCTTGCGGAGGCCGAAGCGGCGTACGAGGTTCGCCGGCACCTGGACGTCGTCGTCGCCCGGCTGGAGGCCGCCGACGCGCAGGAAGCCGTGGTTGCCCACCGGCTCGAACACCCCGGCGACCGCGGTGAGTTCGGACGTGGCCCGGACGGCGGTGGCAGGCTGGGGCGCTGCTGTGGCGGGTGTCGTAGTAGTCATGCACGGTCCTTTCGAGGACGGTGTCGCGGTTCCAAGAGGTGTGTGGGATGTGCGGCAGAGGCGCGGCTTGGACACGCGCGGCCACTGAAAGAGGTGGTACGACCTCGCTCGGCGTCAGTCAGCGACTCGACGGAGAACCGGAGCGAGCGGGTGGAGAAGCACGGGCGCCGATCTGCGGGCGCGGCTCAGTGCTGATGTCAGCGTAACACCCCTCGTGCCCCGGGCCATTCCCCCGAGTAGCCGCGCATGCGCTGACCAGGCACGTAGCGGCGGATTCGGGGAAAAGGGCTGCCTGACTGTCAGAGGCGCATGTCATGGTGCTGGGGACATGACTGCTGCACTCATCGGACGGGACCACCCCGCGGGCGTACTCCGCGCCGAGGCCGACCGGGCCGCGGACAGCCACGGGGGCCTCGTGCTGGTCACGGGAGAGCCGGGCATCGGCAAGACGTCGCTGGTCACGGCCGTGGTGGCGGACGCGAGACGGCGGGGGACGCTGGTGCTCGGCGGCTCGTGCTGGGCGTCGGAGAGCGCCCCGGGGTACTGGCCCTGGGTCCAGGTCGTACGGGCGCTGCGGCGCGGTGTGCCGGCGGCGGAGTGGGCGGAGGCGCGCGAGGCGGCGGGCGGCGGTCTTGAGGTGCTGCTCGGCGAGGAGCCGGCCGCGGCCGGGAGGCACGAGCACGGCGCGCCCGACGACGTACGGGACGACGGCACGCAGCACCGCGGGACCGACCCCGCAGCGGCACCCGACCCGCAGGCCGCCACCCCCGGAAGAGCCCCTGCAAGCACGGGGCCCTACGCCGACGGCTTCCACCTCGCCGACGCCGTCACCACCGCCCTGGTCGCCGTCTCGCACACCCGCCCCGTCATCGTCGTCCTCGACGACCTGCACTGGGCGGACCCCGCCTCCCTGCGCCTGCTGGAGTTCGCCGCGCAGCACACCTGGTTCGAGCGGCTGCTGCTCATCGGCACGTACCGGGACGCCGAGGTCGACACCCCCGGCCACCCGCTGCGCGACCAGATCGCGCCGCTGGTCGCCAAGGCCACCACCCTCACGCTCACCGGCCTCGACCGCGCCGGTACGGCCCGGCTCATGGCCCGTACCGCCGGCCGCGACCCGGACGAGGCGCTGGCCGCCGAGGTGCACCGGCGCACCGGGGGCAACCCGTTCTTCATCGAGCAGACCGCCCGCCTGTGGGCCGGCGGCGCCGCCGCGGACGCCGTGCCGCCCGGCGTGCGTGACGCGCTGCGGCACCGCGTGCGGCTGCTGCCGGCGCCGGTCGCCGAGCTGCTGGTCGCCGCCGCGGTGCTCGGCCGCGAGTTCCACCGCCAGGTGCTGGCCGCCGCCGTCGGCAAGCCGCCCGGGCACGTCGACCGGCTGCTGGAGACCGCCGTCGCCGCCCGGCTCGTCGTCGGCCGGGGGGCGGGCACGTTCGCCTTCGGGCACGACCTGGTGCGCGAGACGCTGTACGAGGAGCTGGACCCCGCCGAGGCCCGCCGCCGGCACGCCGACGTCGTCCGCGCCCTCGACGCCGCGCCCGCGCTGAGCGAGAAGGTCTTCCCCGCCGACCGCGCCCGGCACGCCTGGGCCGCGGGCGGCGAGCTGCCCGCAGAGCAGGCCGTCGGGCTGCTGCGGGCCGCCGGGCAGGACGCCGGCAGCCGGCTCGCGTACGAGGAGGTCGTCGGCCATCTCCGGCGGGCGTACGAGCGGTCTGCCGGCGCGTCGGCGCGCTGCCGGGCGCTCACGGCGCTGGACCTCGGCGGCTCGCTGCTGCACGCGGGCCGGATGACCGACGCCGCGCCGCTGTTCGAGGACGCGGTGCACATCGCCCGGGAGCAGGGCGACCCGGAGCTGCTGGCCCGCGTCGCCCTCGGCGTCTACAGCGCCGAGGGGTACTGCGGGCCGATCCCCCGGGACCAGGTCGAAGCCAACCGCCTGCTGCTGCACGAGGCGCATCGCGCGCTGGCCCGCCGCGCCCGCCCGGAGCCGGCCGCCGGCCCGGCAGGCGCCCCGACCGGCGGCCCCACCACTGACATAGAGCTGTCGGGCGACCAGATGGCGGCGGAGCTGAGCATCGCCCTGTCGGTCAGCGCCCGCCGCGGCCAGGACGACGAGGAGCTGGGCTTCGGCCTGTGGACCCGGCACAACGCGATCTGGGGCCTGGGCACGGCCGCCGAGCGGCTGGCGCTGACGGAGGAGCTGATCACGCTCGCCGAGCGGGCGGGCAACCCCTCGGGGCGCCACATGGCGGTGGCGATGCGCTGGGTGGCGCTGCTGGAGCTGGGCGACCCGCGCTTTCCGTACACCTACCGCGGCTACGTCGACGCCGCCGAGCGGAGCGACCTGCCCAGCATCCGCCACACCCTGGAGATGGACCAGAGCCTGGTCACGGCGCTGCGCGGCGACTTCGACGCCGCGGAGCGGCACCTCGCGTACGTCGTCGAGCTGGGCCGGGACAACGACGCCGAGCACTGGGTCGAGATGCTCGACCACCACTGGTGGACGATCCGGATGCTCCAGGGCCGGTACGCGGAGGCGGCCGAGGCGGCGGCCAGGGTCACCGTCGCCGGGCACGGCTTCCCGGCCGCGCTGCACGCGCTGACGGAGCTGCGCCGCGGCGACCCGGAGCCCGCGCTGCGGCTGATCGCCGAGGGCCCGCCGACGGACGAGCAGTTGAACCGCGGCTTCCTCCCCCTGTGGCTGCGGCTCCAGGCGGAGACGGCCGCCGCGACGCGGGACCCGGAGCTGGCCGCGGCGGTACGGGACGCGCTGTGGCCGTACCGCGGGCAGTGGCTCGTGGCGGTCTACGGCTGGGACGTGAGCGGTCCCGTCGACTACTGGCTGGCGCTGGTCGACGCGGCGCAGGCCCGCTGGTCCGAGGCCGCGGACGGCTTCCGCGCGGCCCGCCGCTCTGCGGACGTCATGCAGGCCCGCCCCTGGTCGGTGCTGGCCCGCCACGGCCTGGCGCGGGCGCTGCGGGAGCGGGGCGACGAGGCGGCGGAGAAGCTGGCCCGCGAAACGGCGGCGGAAGCGGCCCGCCTGGGCATGCGGCTGGACGGGGAGACCCCCCGCCCCCCGCAGCCCAAGCCGGCCCCCACTGGTGCGGAGTTCAGCTACGACGGCCGGGTGTGGACGCTGACGTACGCGGACCGGACCGTGCACTTCCCCGACGCCAAGGGCCTGCGCGACCTGCACACCCTCCTCGCCACCCCCGGCACGGACCACCCGGCCGTACGCCTCCTCGCCCCGGAGGGCGGCGAGGAGCTGGCAGCCGCCCACCGCCTGGGCGGCGACCCCGTGCTGGACGCCGAGGCCAAGTCCCGGTACCGCCGCCGCCTCGAACTCCTCGACGAGGAGATCGACCACGCCACCGCCACCGGCGACGACACCCGCGCCGCCGCCTACGACCGCGAACGCGCGGCCCTGTTGGACGAGCTACGCGCCGCCGCGGGCCTCGCGGGCCGCACCCGCCGCCTCGGCGACGAGGCGGAACGCGCCCGCAAGGCGGTAGGCGCCCGCATCCGCGACGCCCTCCGCAAGATCGCCAAGGACCACCCGCCCCTGGCCGACCACCTCAGACAGACGATCTCCACCGGCACCACCTGCACCTACCACCCGCAGCACCCGGCACCCACCTGGCGCCTGTGAAGGCTCCCCCGTCTGAAGGGTGACGGTGAGTCTGTCGGCCTTCCCCGCCCCGTTCCCCCTGACGTTTGCTGGCAATGCCACATGTGCTCCAGCGGAAGACTCTTCGCGCCACTTTCCCGCCCTGTTACAGGCGCTCAGGTGAGGCCAGTCTGCATCTTGGGGAAGGCGGTTTCACGTGCTGGCCTTCCAACAGGAACTTGCATGCCGCCTTCGGTTTCGGCAGTGATCGGCATGCGCGATCAGGAGCGAATGGCAATGAAAACAGCACAAGCAGCGCGTCGTTCGGTGGCGCGAGGTCTGATGGTCTGCGTCGCCGCCGCAGTGGTGGCCTTGGGCGCTGGCCCACCGGCGGCGGCTCAGCCAAGCGTGTTGCCCACGTACCAGTGCGAGGATGGCTCCGGGAGCCTCGCGGTGTCCGCTGGCACTCGCTGCCAGGCGTTGAACGGCGCCCCGTACCAGGGCATCGTCCCAGAGGTCTTCGTCATGGCGTTCCCGACCGGCGCCTGGACGTGTTCCTTCGGGGTGGCCAATATGCCGGGGGTGGTCGCCGGAATCGCTTGCAGCGAAGCCGAACCCCCGTGATCAGCCAGTCTTGGACGAGTCGGGCGCTTCTTCGCCCTGTGCTCGATGTGCCGGACGGGCGGAGTGCGCTCGTCCGGTACATCCCCACTGATCCGCCCGACCCGAACGCACCCCGCCTCCGCCTGGCGTCTGTGACGTCACCGAGCCGACTCGTCGGGGGGTGAGTCGGGAAGTGAGCCGGGCAGCCCGTCCGGCGACTCGGCGCCCGCTCCCGAAGGCGCGTCGGCGGCGGCGTCAGCGGCGTCAGCGAGCGGCAGCGTGAGGCGGAACACCGCCCCCGCACCGGGCGCGGTGTCCACGGTCACCGTGCCCCCGTGGGCGGTGGCCAGCGAGGCCACGATGGCGAGGCCCAGTCCGGAGCCGCCCGTGCTGCGGGTGCGCGAGGTGTCGGCGCGGTAGAAGCGTTCGAAGACGCGCTCGGCCTGCTCGGAGGTGAGGCCGGGGCCCTGGTCCGCCACCTCCAGGACCAAGGCGGGTGCGGTGCCGAGCCGGCCGGGGCGGAGCCTGAGGGCGACCGGCGTGCCCGGCGGGGTGTGGGTGAGGGCGTTGGCGGTCAGGTTCGTCACCGCCTGGCGGAGCCGGTCCTCGTCGCCGCTGACGACGTAGGCCGTGCGGTCGTCGGCCGTGAGGCGGATGTCCCGTTCGGGCGCGAGCAGGCAGGCGTCGCGTGCCGCGTCGGCGGCCAGGGCGAGCAGGTCGACAGGGCGGTGCCGCAGGGGACGCTGCTGGTCGAGCCGGGCCAGCAGCAGGAGGTCCTCGATGAGGGTGCCCATCCGGGTCGCCTCGGTGCCCACGATGCCCAGGATCCGGTCGAGTTCGGCGCGGTCGCGGCGGGGTCCGCGGTGGACGTGGTCGGCCCAGGCGCGGATGACGGCCAGCGGGGTACGAAGGTCGTGGCCGGCGTCCGCCACGAACCTGCGCATGCGTTCCTCCGAGCGCCGGGCCGTCGACTCCGACTCGGCCCGCGCCCGGAACGCCCCCTCGATCTGGCCGAGCATCCCGTTCAGGGCCCGGCCGAGCCGGCCCAGTTCGGTCCGCGGGGGATGTTCCGGCACCCGCCGGGTCAGGTCGCCGGCGGCGATGGCGGCTGCCGTCTTCTCCACCCTGACGAGCGGTCGCAGCGCGATCCGTATCAGGGCGGCGCCGACGGCGGCGACGGCGAGCAGGGCGAGCGAGCCCACGGCCAGGTCGACGCGGACGAGTCCGGAGACGGTGGCCTCGTGATGGCCGAGAGCCGCCGCGACCACGAGCCACCCGTCCGTCCCGGCCTGCGGCTGGATCAGGATGCGCCAGTCGCCGTCGCCCGTCGTCGACGACACGGTCATCGGACGGCCCGCGTGCTCCCTCAGCCAGGCCGCGTCCTCGGGTACGTCGAGGGCCGTCATCTCCGCCCCGGCCGCGGGCTCCGGCTCACCGGGGTTCTTCAGCTTCCTGCCGTCGCCGTCGTGCCGCTGGACCCGGTACAGGCCCGTGCCCCCCGGCTGGGGCGCGTCCGGGGTGTCGACACCGGGCGGGCTGTCGCCGACCGGCGAGTCGGGGTACCCGAGGGCCACCAGGCTGAGCTGGGCGTCGGTCCGGTCCAGCAACTGCCGGTGCAGGACGGTCACCCCCGCGATGCTGATGGCGGTGAGCGCCATGGCGACGAGCAGGAGGATCGCGGCCACCAGCCGGAACCGGAGCGACAGCCGCCCGAGCGCGCGCCGGATCACGACGGGGGCCGCAGTACGTAGCCGATGCCGCGGAGGGTGTGGATCAGCCGGGCCCGCGGCTCGCCGATCTTGCGGCGTACGGAGTGGACGTACGTCTCGACGATGCCGCTGTCGCCGCGGAAGTCGTAGCTCCACACGTGGTCGAGGATCTGTGCCTTGGACAGGACCCGGCCGGGGTTGGCCATGAAGTAGCGCAGCAGCTTGAACTCGGTCGGCGACAGGGCGATCCGCTCACCGCCGCTCCACACCTCGTACGTCTCCTGGTCCAGTTCGAGGTCGGCGAAGGCCAGCCGGGCGGTGGGGCGGCCGGCGGCGGCGTGGGACTGCCGGCGCAGTACGACGTGGATCCGGGCGATCACCTCGTCCAGGCTGAACGGCTTGGTGACGTAGTCGTCGCCGCCGATCGTCAGCCCGCGGACCTTGTCCTCGGTGGCGTCCCTGGCGGTGAGGAAGAGCACGGGCGCCGGGCAGTCCGCGCGCAGCCGGCGCAGGACCTCGAAGCCGTCCATGTCGGGCAGCATCACGTCGAGGACGACGGCGTCGGGGCGATGCCGCCGGGCGGCGGCCAGCGCCTCGTGGCCGGTCGCCGCGGTGACCGCGTCGAACCCGGCGTAGCGCAGGCTGCCCGCCAGCACCTCAAGGAGGTTCGGCTCGTCCTCGACCACCAGCAGCCGCGGCTTCGCCGCCGGCCGGGGCGCGGTGCCGGCTTCGCTCATCCCTGCCTCCTGTGCGCGCACGCGATCGGGCCAGTGCGCGCATCATGACGCGCCAAGCTGAGCGCCGGCTGAGAGTTCGCTCAGCGTTCCCGCACCCCGGGCCGCCGCCCCGCCCGGGCGGGACCGGGGACGGTCCGGCGCCCGCCGCGCTCCGGGGCGCCGCCGCTCAGCGAACTCTGAGGTTCGACTCAAGGCCCGCTGATCGGGCCCCGGCACGCTTCCTCCGCGCCCCACGGATCGGCCCGGCCGGGGCCGGCGGCGCACCGGGACGAGGAGGGTGACGAGGAGTGTCACGGATGGGAAGAACGACGGGCCGGGTGTCGAGGGCGGTCGCGGTGCCCGCCCTGGCCGTGCTCCTGGGGGCTTGCGGATCCGGCGCGCTGGGCGGCTCGGACGACTCCGGACTCCAGGACAAGGCCCTGAAGCTGACGAAGTGCCTGCGCGCGCAGGGCCTGGACGTGGAGGACCCCGTGAACGGCGCGCCGGCTCCGGTGAGGGGCGAGGATCCGCAGAAGCTGGACAAGGCCCTGCGGGCCTGCCGCAAGTACCAGATGCCGAGCACCGGCGACGCCGACGACCACAAGGAGGACGTACGGCGCGGGCTGAAGATGGCCGCGTGCATGCGTGAGAACGGAGTGGAGTCCTGGCCCGACCCCAACGCCGACGGCGGCTTCTCGCCCGTACCCGAGGCCGTCGAGGATCCTGACCTGGAGGCCGCCGAGAAGAAGTGCCGGGCCGCGCTGCCCGACCCGGAGGGCGAGTGATGGGCGGGCCGGACGCCGCACGGTCGGCAGTACAGCCGGCAGAGCTGTCTCCACCCGATCCCTCCGGCACGCCCGGGCGCCGGCGCCCGCGGCGCGCCCGCAGGCTCGTCGTCGGCGCCCTGGTCCTGGCCGCCGGCGGCGCGCTGGCCGCGAGCTGGTTCGCCGTGCGCGGCAGCGACCCGCAGGGCACGGGGGCGGACAGGCTGCCGCCGAGGACCGCCGCGGTCACGGAGCGGACGCTTCAGGCCACCCGCAGCGAGGACGGCGAACTCGGCTACGGCCCGGCCACCACCGTGCCGGGCCTGCTGCCCGGCACCCTCACCGCGCTGCCCGCCGAGGGCCGGCGGATCGGCCGCGGCGGCATGCTGTACGAGGTCGACAACCGGCCCGTCGTGCTGATGTACGGCGCGAAACCCGCCTTCCGCGACCTGGCGGCCGGGGCCGAAGGGCCCGACGTCGAGCAGTTGGAGGCCAACCTGGCCGCGCTCGGCTACACCGGCTTCACCGTGGACGAGACGTACAGCGACCTGACCGCCGAGGCCGTCGAGCGGTGGCAGGAGGACCGGGAGCTGCCGGAGACCGGGAAGGTCGAGCACGGGCGGGTGGTGTTCACGCCCGGGAAGGTGCGCGTCGAGAGCCAGCAGGCGGCCGAGGGCGAGCAGACCGGGCCGGGCGGCGCGGTGCTCACGTACACGGGCACCGCCAGGGCCGTCACCGTGGAGCTCGACTCCGCGGACCGGGACCTGGCCGCCCAGGGCACGGCGGTCACCGTACGGCTCCCCGACGACAGCACCGCCGCGGGCACGGTCACCGACGTCTCCACCGAGGTGCAGCCGGCCACCGGCAAGGAAGCCGCGAAGACGTCCGTCAACCTGGTCGTCGGACTGAAGGGCGGGAAGGCGCGGCAGGCCGCCGCCGCGTACGAACAGGCGGCGGTGCACGTGGACTTCACCACCGGCACCCGTGAGGACGTGCTCACCGTGCCCGTGGCCGCGCTGCTCGTCCTGCCCCGGGGCGGCTTCGGCGTGGAGGTGGTCGACGAGACGGCCTCGACGACCCGTTACGTCCCCGTCAGCACCGGGCTGTTCGCCGGCGGACAGGTGGAGGTCTCCGGCGACGGCATCGCCGAGGGCACGACCGTGGGGATGCCCAAATGATCACTCTGACCGACGTCACCAAGACCTACCCCGGCGGCGTCACCGCGCTCGACGGCGTCCGGCTGCGTATCGCCCGCGGCGAACTCCTCGGCATCGTCGGGCCGTCCGGCTCGGGAAAGTCCACCATGCTGCACATCCTGGGCACCCTCGACGTGCCGACCTCCGGCACCGTACGCATCGACGGCCGCGACACCGGCGCGCTCTCCGACGCGCAGCTCTCGGCCCTGCGAGCCCGCCGGATCGGCTTCGTCTTCCAGCAGTTCCACCTCGCCCCGGGCACTCCGGCGCTGGACAACGTGGCCGACGGCCTGCTGTACACGGGCCGGCGGCGCGCGGAGCGCCGGCGGCAGGCGGCGGCGCTGCTGGAGCGGGTCGGCCTGGGCCACCGGCTGGCCCACGAGCCGCACGAGCTGTCCGGCGGTGAACGCCAGCGCGTCGCCATCGCCCGCGCGGTCGTGGGCGAGCCGTCCGTGCTGCTGGCCGACGAGCCGACCGGCGCACTGGACACGGCCGCCGGCTCCGGAGTGCTGAGGCTGCTGCGGGACCTGCACGCCACCGGCACCACGGTCGTGATCATCACGCACGACCGGGAGCTGGCCGCGGGCCTGCCCCGCCAGGTGCGGATGCGCGACGGCCGCGTCGTCGAGGACACCGCGGCCCCGGCGGGGGACACCGGGAACCCGGCGCGGGACACCGCAGCCCCACCGCAGGACACGGCAGCCCCTCCGCGGGACAGCACAGCCCCTCCACAGGACACGCCAGCCCCTCCACAGGACACGCCAGCCCCTCCACAGGACACGGCAGCCCCTGCACGGATCACGCCAGACCCGGCGGAGACCACCCACCACCCGGAGGCACGCCGATGACCGGGACCCGGCTCCGCCGCCGCCCGCGCACACCCGACGAAGAGCTTCAGCCCGCCCGTCTCCACCCGGACGACGTGGTCCGGGTCGGCGCGGTCGGCCTGCGGACCCGCCCGATGCGCGCCTTCCTCTCCGCGCTGGGCATCGCCATCGGCATCGCCGCCATGGTCGCCGTGGTCGGGATCTCCTCGTCCTCCCGGGCCGGACTCGACCGCACCCTCGCCTCCCTGGGCACCAACCTGCTCACCGTGTCCCCCGGCCAGACCCTCGCGGGAGGCGACGCCCCGCTCCCCGCCACGGCGGAGAGGATGATCGGCCGCATCGACCAGGTGGAGTCGGTGTCCGCCGTGGGCGAGGTGAAGGACGCCGATGTCTACCGCAACGACAGGACCCCCAGGATCGAGACGAACGGCCTCGCCGTCTACGCCACCCGCACCGACCTGCGCGCCACCATCGGAGCGGAGCTGCGCAGCGGAACGTGGCTCAACGACGCCATGCGCGCGTACCCGGCCACGGTGCTGGGCGCGACCGCGGCGGAACGCCTCGGCGTGGGGCACGCCAAACCGGGTACGCAGGTGCTCATCGGCGAGCGCTGGTTCACGGTCGTCGGCATACTCCGCGAGGCCCCCCTCGCCCCCGAGGTGGACGCCGCCGCCCTGGTCGGCTGGCCGGCGGCCGAGACGGAACTGGGCTTCGACGGCCGTCCCACCACCATCTACACCAGGACCCAGGACGCGCACGTCGAGGAGGTCGCCGCCGTGCTGGGCGCCACGGCCAACCCCCAGGCCCCCGGCGAGGCCCAGGTCTCGCGCCCCTCCGACGCCCTGTCCGCCAAGCAGGCCGCCAGCCAGGCGTTCACCGGTCTGCTGCTGGGTGTGGGCGCGGTGGCCCTGCTGGTCGGCGGGGTCGGCGTGGCCAACACCATGGTCATCTCCGTCCTCGAACGCCGCGCCGAGATCGGCCTGCGCCGCTCGCTGGGCGCCACCCGCGGACAGATCCGCACCCAGTTCCTCGCCGAGTCGCTGCTGCTCTCCGCGCTGGGCGGCCTCGGCGGCGCCCTCCTCGGCAGCGGAGCGACCGGCGCGTTCGCCCTCTACCGGGACTGGCCCGCCGTCGTACCGCCCTGGACCCTGCTCGGCGGCCTCACCGCCACCCTGGCCATAGGCGCCCTGGCCGGCCTCTACCCCGCCGTCCGCGCCTCCCGCCTCGCCCCCACCGAGGCCCTGGCCACCCCCTAGCCGATGGCCGACGAGCCAGCCGGGGTCTCAGCCTTCCCTATGCTGTAGGGAGGAGAGCCACAGGAGGTGTGAGGTCCGTGGACAAGGCCAACGCGCTGGTGCAGCTCTGGCACGACCTCGACGTTCCGGACGGTCTGCGGGTGGAACTGCTCGACGGCGAACTGGTCATGCAGGCCAATCCCGGACACGTCCACGACCTGCCGGGCCGGAGTCTCGTCCGGCACACCCCGGAACCGTTCGAGGCATGGTCTGAGCGCGGTCTGCTGGTGGCGGACGACTACCGCCCGCGCGCCGACGCCGTGATCATCCGTAGCGAGGACCGCCCGGCGGACGAGGCGGACGCGGACTGGCCCGCGCAGGTCGTGCTGGCCGTGGTCGAGACCGTCTCCAGCACCCGCACGGCCATCAAGCGCGACTGGGAGGACAAGCGGGAGCGCTACGCCGCCGTGGGCATCCCGGTCTACCTGATCATCGACCCCAACGACGCGACCTGGCACGTTCTTGAGCTGGAGGGCCGGGTGTACGTCGAGACGGACAAGGGCATCTTCGGCCAGCCGCTCACGTTCCCGGAACCGATGGGCTTCACGGTGCAGACCCACACCTGGCACCCGTACAACCGCACGCCGACCAAGCCCCGCCACGGCTGAGCCCGACGATGCCCAGTCGCCGACCCAGCCCCGTAAGACCCGCTCTGCCGGCGGTTTGTCCCGGTCGCCGAACCCCAGCGGAC
Organism: Streptomyces sp. CNP082; assembly: GCF_059570535.1. Lineage (NCBI taxonomy): Bacteria > Bacillati > Actinomycetota > Actinomycetes > Kitasatosporales > Streptomycetaceae > Streptomyces > Streptomyces sp. CNP082. The sequence continues at coordinate 33,653 of NZ_JCANSZ010000013.1, read as the reverse complement.
GTGGCAGCGCGCACCGCGGGTGGACTACCGGCAACTGCGCGCCGAGGCAGACGAGTTCTTCGGCGACGAAGACCGCGTCGGCGAGAGCGAAGACGCCCTCTGGCGACCGACGTAACCGATAGCCGGCGCCGCCCCATGCACCTGATGACCGCCGCCACGGCCGCCGCGCCCGTGGAAGTCATCGCCGTCTGAGCAGACCGGCCCTTACGTCCTCCCCGGGAGGCACCGGTGTTTGCTTTGCCCGAGCCGTAACCAGGAGAGTGCCTGCCTTTTCTCTTTACGAAGGGGCGGTGGCCCCAGCTTTGATATCTGAGAAACCAGCCGCGGCACGTAGGGCCCGCCACTCGTCCGGGGAGTGGTCCCGGCGTGTGGCTGTCCGTGCTTCCCGGAGAGTGCCCACCGGTTGTTGCCCGTCCCGGCTCAACGGCCGTCGCCCTCTGCACCGCCGCTACGAGCGCACGGCCGAGCACTTCCTGGCATTCGTCGGCATTGCCAGCACTCTGATCAGCTTCCGCCAGGTCACCGACTGAGACCTCCTTCCGGGCGGCACGATCCGAAAGGCGACGGAATGGCACCAAGCCCGAAATGCGATAAATTGCACACCTTCTGTGATATCACCACTTCAAGCAGTCACCGCTGCCTGCCGACAGGCACCTCTCTCGCAGAAGGTCATCTCATGCTCAGTACAGTAAGACGCAGGGCAGCCCGGTTGGTTATCGTGGTATCCGCTGCCACCGCGATTGCCGCTGGCCCGGTCGCCGCCGCTCACGCACAGGCTCCTATCGCCACAGGCTCCGTGACCGTTCACAGCATTGAGAGCCTGGAGACCATCGGGAATTCCGAACCCCTTGCGGGAGTCACCGTCCAGACCGTCAACGCTGCGGGCGACACCGAGGACGAGTGCGTGACCGACGCGAACGGCCACTGCAACCTCGAATTCGCGTCGACAGGAGAGTACTCCATCTGCATCACTGACATCCCCGAGATCTTCGAACGCGAACCGGGCGGCTGCATCGAGGCGCTCATCGAGGCAGGCAGGAACAACAACTTCGTCTTCTTCCTCGCGCCAGGAGAAGCAGACGGGGACGGAAACGGCAACGGAAACGGAGACGGCGACAGCAACGGGAACGGCGATGGGGATGGCGATGGAGACGGCAACGGAAACGGGGACGGCGACGACAGTGGCAACGGAAACGGCAGCGGAGAAGATGTCGTCAACTCCGGAAGCAATGACAACATCGTCAACGGGTCCGGGCAAAACTGCTCCGTGACGAACTCCGGCAGCCCTCTGCTGTCGATTCTTTCGCCGACCATCAACCACTGCGTCAACGCCCCTGGGCGCACGTCCGGCTGAGTCTGCAGACCTGGCCACCCTTGCCTCCAGCGGGACGATGCGGCCGGACTCGCAGGCCGGCCCGGCGCCGGGCGGTCTCCTACGGACACCTTCCCGGCGACTGGGCCGCCGCTGCGGGATCCGAACGCTCCACGGCCTGGCCCGCCAACTGCGCATCCGTCACCGCTATGCATGCACGGGCCGCACGCCGCCCCGATCGAGCACCATCACGACGTGCAGATCAGCGTCGGCCCAAGGCCGTGCCTCGCCACCCCCACGCCTGATACGCGGCCGATGCCGCCGCGTCCGCCCGCGGCTCGCCGCTCCCGTGGAGGGGAAGGCCGTAACTCACGGCAACCCGCCCGCAAAACCATGTCAAATCGCCCACGAGAGCTGACTTTTGCCCGGAGGCGTGCATTCACCGCCCTGAGGCGCGTTTCCCGCGCGTTGACCGCCCTGTGTGAACGCGGAGGGTTAAAACTCACCGCAACCCGCCCGCTATACCTAGGCAAACCGCCCACAGGGGCTCACTTTCACCCGATGAAGCGCACGCGGCGGGCGCCTGGCTGCGCGCTCAGCCCAGATCGAGCACCATCACGTCGTGCAGATCCGCACCGCCCCAAGGCCGCGCTTCGCCGACCTTCCGGTATCCCCACGTCCGGTACGCGGCCGAGGCCGCCTCGCTGCCGGGGTGGACGTTGAGCAACACGCGCTCGGCCGCGATGCCGACGAGCAGCGTCTCGTGGAGGCGGCGGGCAATGCCCTGCCGGCGCCAGGGCGTTCGCACGGCGAGTTCCATGAGACCGAACGTCCGGCGGCCGTCCCCGCGCCGCATGTCCTCGTTGACGGGTTCGGCGAGTTGGTCCCACCATCCCGTGTCGGCGCTGAGTGGATGCCCGTACGCCATACCGACCGGCTCACCGTCCTCGGTCCGGGCCAGGGCGGCGCGGAAGGCGATCTTGCGGGTCTGGGAGCGGAAGCGCCGGAAGGTGGCGTTCACCTCGTTCTCGGTCTCGTCGTACGGCGGCTCAGCGAATGCCTCGGCGTAGATCAGACGGAACGAGTCCTCGGCCTGCGCAGCGGCCCGTCCGTCCATCTGCTCCAGAGCGACGGCCTGTCGTCGTGTCACGTGCTGGTCGCACGTCTTTCTGCGGAGAGCTGACGGGCGTGCTCATAAACGTCACGTGCCACCGCATTGGACCGATACGGCCGGAGGAGCGCATTCATCTTGGCCACTCGTTCGTCCACTCGTCCCGAGTGGACGGTGGGGTAATCGTCCAGAACCCGCGTCCAGGTCGCACATGCGGCCTCCAGATGGCCTACTTCTAGCTGGCGTTCGGCCAGCATGGCGCCAAACCAGAGCGCAGACCTTCGGCTGTCAGTGGCATCACGTAGACGGAAATGCAACTGAAAGGACGCCACACTTCCTGCCACATCCCCAAGCTCGTAGCGGACTTGGGCGGTGGCATAGGCCAGGGTAGCCGGGGTGAAGCCACCGAAGGTACCCACCTGACTCTCCGCCTTCTCCAGGGAGACCTCGGTCTCCCGGATACTCTGCAGGGCTTTCGACCGGTCGCCGGCCATCGCGTAGGAATGTGCCTGCTGCCCGGCGATAAAGGCCCGCATCCGAGGTCCGGCCGTTGGGGATGCCGCCGCGGAGGCGTCGGCCAGACGGCTGGCTGCTGCACCATGCCCCAGGTTGGCGGCCTGCACAGACATCCCCCGGAGAATGTGACAGTAGGTCATCTGATCAGCGGCGGCACCGGCCAACTCCAACCCTTTGACGTAGTACCGCTGGGCGAGTCCCTGGAGCCCCTCGTCCACAGCCATCCAGCCAGTCAGGTAGCACAGGAGGGACGTCGCAGAAAGCATGGCCTTGCGGACGCGGCTCGACCCGTCCGCCCTCAAGTAGGGCGCAACCGTGTTGGCCAGAAAGGCGGCGGACAACGGCCGCGCGTAGCGCCCCCCGAAATGGCCGTCAAGTTCAGAAAGGCGATCGGTCATCGTCGACACAGCCTCCACGTCGGCCATGCCGATACGCCGAGCCCGATCAGTTTGGACAGCCTCCATGCGGCCCACGATGTCGGGCCACGCCGGGATGGCCAGAGCGGCGGAATAGAGTCCGACGCCCAACACTCCTCGACGGGTCGGGTCCATATCGCTCCTCACGAGGTCTACCAACTCTTCGACGGTGCACGAGAACGTTCGCTTTTCCGACGTGGCACGGGGACTGGCGTAGCCCACCTCGGCGAGGGTCACGGGACGGCCCAGCCGCCGCGCCAGAACCTCCACGATGAACGGTCTGACGACCTGGCGCGGCCTCGTGCCCCCTAACCACTGGCTCACCGAGGGTTGGTCGTAGTGCATGAACAGGCCGGACTCGGCTGCCAGCCGGTTGACCGCACGGATGAACTGCGTCTCACTCAGCCCCGACTCCGCAAGGAGCCTGGCCAGCTGGATGTTCGGCTCGCCCCTGCCCATACGTCAGTGTCGCCCCCGAACTCTTATGACTCTCATGATTCGGCTCCCGCTCCACGCTACCGGCCGCCGTGCGCGCTGCGTTGTGATTTGCGTGCACTAAGTAACGAAGAAGGAGGGGCCATGACCGACTCGGAGCCCCAGGCCGGCGAGCTGGCGCGCAACGGTCGCACCGATGGCGTCGGCTTCTACCTGGGCCGGGAAGGGGCACCTAGCACACCGCTAACGCTGGGCGAAGGAGGGGAGTCGCCCGTACCGACGGCGGGTCCGCGCCACGCCCCAAACGGGGCGACGGACACGGACGACAGCTCAGCTCCACCCGGAACGAGGCAAGACCGATGACCACGTATGCGCGGCAGTTCCTCCGGAGTGCCCGTTCGGTCGGTCAGGCGCGTGACTTCGTCGTGTCACTCGTCGGCGCGGCCGGTTGTGCCGACCGCGCCGACGATATCCGCGTGTGTGTCTCGGAGCTGGCCACGAACGCGCTCGTACACGGCACTCCCCGGGGCCGCCAGTTCCGGGTGCACGTCACCATCGACGACGGCGCCGTGCGGGTCGAGGTCCACGACGCCAACCACACGCCCCCGCACCTGCGCCACCCCGCCGACAGGTGCGGGTGCGCCGAGCGGAGGAATCTGGTCGTAACTCGCGGTAACACCCCCCTGTCAGGCCCGAATCAGGCCCTCCGCGCCGACTTTCGCCGTCTCAGACGCACCCCCACCGCAGCTCCGGGCCGGGAACGGCCCCCCGCCCGGCCGGAGGGCGGCGAGCGCTGCCGGGCGGGGCCGGCCACCGCGGTCAGGTGCGGGTGAGGCTGCGGGGCTCGGTGGTGGGCGGCGTGGGGGCGGGGCTTTCCCGGTGGGGTGGGCCGCCGGTCACCTTCAGCACGGTTCGGGCGAAGGCCCGTACGGCGCCGGTGTGTTCCCCCGCCCGCCACACCAGGCCGTAGCGGGCCGGAGCCGCGTCGGTCACCGGGAGGTAGGTGACGCCCGGGCGGGCGTGGTACGTGGCGGCGTGTTCGGCCGTCAGCAGTGCGCCCTGGCCGCCTGCGACGAGCGTCAGGGCCTCCTGCATGTTGGTGATCGCGGGGCCCGGGGTGATCGGTTTGCCGCCGGGTGTGCGCGCCGTGGCGTGTTCGCCCAGGACGCTGTCCGGCACGTGGCCGTCGATCGTCAGCAGGGGTACGCCGGCCAGGTCGTCCAGCGCGACGGCGGCGCGTTTCGCCCTCGGGTGGCCGGCGGCGATGGCGAGCATCCGCCGCTCGGTGTAGAGGACGGGGCCTTGGCCGAGGGCCGGGCCGTCCGCCGCCGGCCCGGCCGGAACCGGCTCGTCCGCCGGCAGTTCCTGGAGCTGGACGTCGTAGGTGCCGTCGCGTAGGTGCCCGTACGGGTCGGTGAGAGGCACCTCGCAGATCTCCACCGCCAGTCCCGGCAGGTCGATCCGCAGCGCCTCCGCCGCCCGCAGCACGACCTCCCCCGCCGCCGGGGTGGCGAAGCCGACGTGCAGCACGCCGTCGACGCCCTGTGCCACCGCCCGCGCCCGTCGCAACGCGGCGTCGATGGCCCGGTGGTGCGGTTCGATGCCGTCCCGCAACTGCCGGCCGAGGGCGGTCAGGGCGACCCGGCGGCTCGTGCGGTCGAACAGCCGGCCGCCGACGCGCCGTTCCAGGCGCTGGACAAGCTGGGTCACCCGGGCCCGGGACAGCCGCAGCCGGTCCGCCGTGCGGCCGAAGTGCAGCTCCTGTGCGAGCACCAGGAAACACTCCAGCTCCCTCTGCTCCATCGTCGTCCCTCCAGCTCCGTCAGCCCCGCCGGCCCGTGCGGCTCTTCCCATCGGTAAGCCTGACTGAACGAACATTGCGATCTTCGCCGTTGTTCCGCCCCCGGGGCTGATCGAGGGTGGAAGAGCCCGAGGCGGTTCCGCCCGGCCCGTCCCCCTTTCTCACCCATCGAGGACCTCAGATGAACCAGCTCAGCGCACGCCACTGGGGCGTGCTGTTCGTCCTGTGCGGGGCGATCTTCCTGGAGGGCATCGACGTCGCCATGCTCAACGTGGCGCTCCCCTCCATCCGCGCCGACCTGGGCATGTCCACCGGCCAGTTGCAGTGGGTCATGAGCGCGTACGTACTCGGCTACGGCGGCTTCATGCTGCTCGGCGGGCGCGCGGCCGACCTGTTCGGACGGCGCCGGATGTTCGTCACCTGGCTCGCCGTCTTCCTGGTCTTCTCCGGACTCGGCGGGCTCGCCGAAGAGGGCTGGATGCTCATCCTGGCCCGGTTCGTCACCGGTGTGGCCGCCGCGTTCATGACTCCGGCCGGGCTGTCCCTGATCACCACGACCTTCGCGGAGGGGCCGCAGCGCGACCGGGCGCTGCTCATCTACTCGGGCACCGCCGCCGCGGGCTTCTCGCTCGGGCTCGTCGCCGGCGGGCTGCTCACCGCGGTGAGCTGGCGGTGGGTGTTCTTCGCGCCGGTCGTGCTGTCCGCCCTGATCCTGGCCGCCGCGCTCGCCCTGCTGCCGCCGTCGCCGCGGCCCGAGCGCGACGGGCAGCGTACCGACGCGGCCGGCGGGCTGCTGCTGACCGCCTCCCTCATGCTGCTCATCCTCGCCGTGGAGCGGGCCGCGCACGCCTCCGTGGCCGCGACCCTCGCCACCGTCGCCGCGGCCCTGGCGCTGCTCGCCGTCTTCACCGCCGTCGAGCGCCGCGCGGCCACGCCCCTGGTCCGTCTGGGCATCCTGCGCAGCGGCCGGCTGATACGCACCAACCTCGCCGCGCTGCTGCTCGCCGCCGGGTTCTTCGGCTTCCAGTTCCTCGTCGTGCTCTACCTGCAGGAGCTGCGCGGCTGGTCGACGCTGGAGACGAGCTTCGCGATGATCGTCATCGGCATCGACGCGATCCTCTCGCCGACCCTGACTCCCCGGCTGGTCTCCCGCTTCGGCAACTCCCGGGTGATCTTCGGCGGCCTGTTGCTCGCGGCGCTCGCGTACGCGCTCTTCCTGCCGGTCGGCGCCGACTGGTCGTACGCGGCGATGTTCCCGAGCCTGATCCTCCTGGGGCTGAGCTTCGCGCTCGCCTACGGGCCGTTGACGATCACCGCCACCGAAGGCATCCGCGAGGAGGAGCAGGGGCTGGCCGGCGGGCTGCTCTACACCTGCTTCCAGTTCGGCGCCGCCCTCGGGCTCTCCGCGGCCACCGCGGTCAGCACCGCCGCCACCGCCTCCGACGCCCCCGCCGACCTGCTCGACGGCTACCGCGCCGGCTTCGCCGTCCCGCTCGCCGCCGCCCTCCTGGCCGCCGCCGTCTCCGCCTCCCCATTCGGCCCGCGCCCCCGGCACCCGGCCGACACCCCGGCCGCGGGCGGCACAACGGACACAGGCGGCGCCGCGGCCGATCACAGAGTTTGACCGCTGGAGGGAAGCCAGGGCAATCGGCGGTGTCACTCCCGGGGTTCGGGCGTGACCTCGTCGATCACCTGCTCGCCGAAGCGCCAGAAGCCGCGGTTGCCGAACCCTTCAGTCTTCAGGCCCTCCTCGGCCGCGATGGCCGCCGCGCGCTGCTGGGTGAGGCCGGGGAACGCGCCGGGGCTGACGCGGATGTAGCCGCGCCGGTCAAACACCCGGGCCTGCAGGATGCTCCTGAGGGTGACTTCCTGTTCCGTCACCGGCTGTTGCTTCTTCCGCCACATTCCGGGCCTCCCCTCCGTACGGCCGGGCCTGCGTGCCGTCCACACCACGGCGCCCGCGCATACCGCGGCGGCGGCAGCGACGCCGAACAGTTCCGGCGCCGCTCCCGTGAGCCCCGGCGTCGTCGGCCGCACCTCGCCCTCCGGGTCCGCGACCACGGTCACGGTGTCGCCGGGGTCGAGGTCGTCGTCCTCCCGCCGCAGCTCCGGGCCCCCGCGGACACTGACGACCACGGCCGCGGACTGCTCCTGGTCGCAGCCCTCGCCGAGGACTGGGGCGCCACCGACCGCAACGGCCCCGGCAAAGCCGTATGGGCCGCGTTCAAACTCCCCGGTGCCGCACCCACGCCTTGAGCCCTGCCGCACTCCCGCACGATCCCCCTAGAAGACCTCGGCGAGTGCGCTGGAGAGGGTCGCCACGTGCACGAAGTCGGCGATCAGACGGTCGCGGGCTCCGGACGCCCACGCGACGGAGACCACGTACGGGCTGGCGTCGCGGACGGGGCGGTAGGTGACGTCGGCGCGGGGGTTGCTTGCGGCCAGTGACTCGGGGACCAGGGCGACGGCCTGGCCGAGGGCGACGACCTCCACGAGTTGTGCGGTGTCCTGGATGAACGGCCCGGTGACCGGTGCGGTCGAGGGCACCGTGTCCCGGCCGGACCAGAAGTCGGTCTCCTCCGGCGTCGCGCCGGCCCAGCGCGGCATCGGCAGGCCGGCGAAGTCCGCCACCGACAGCTCCGCGTGGGCGGCGAGGGGGTGTGTCGCCGGCAGCGCCGCCACCCGGGGCTCGCTGACCAGCGGCTCGGTGTCCAGCCCGGCCCCGGGGTGGGGTGAGCCGACCAGGGCCAGGTCCGCCCGGCCGGAGCGGACCAGACCGGGCTGTTCGCCGTAGCCGCTGACGAGGATCTCCACCTCCGCAGCGGCCGGCCGTGCCCGGTAGGCGTCGACGATCCGGGTGAGCAGCGCCGCCGCGACGCCCGGTTTGGCGGTGACGATCAGCGTCGGCGCGGGGCGGGCGGCTCTGCGGGTGCGGTGGGTGGCCGCCGACACCGCGTCGAGGACGCGGTCGGCTTCCGTGAGCAGGGTCGCGCCGGCGGGAGTGAGGGTGACACCCCGGTTGTTCCGGTCGAGCAGCCGCACTCCGAGGCGGCGTTCCAGCCGGCTGATCGCGCGGGACAGCGGAGGCTGTGCCATGCCGAGCGCGGTCGCCGCCTTCGACAGGCTCCCCTCGGTGGCCACCGCGCGGAAGTAGCGCAGCTCGCGTACCTCCAGTTCTGCCATACCTGAAGGGTAGACCCACCGGACTCAGGCGGTTCTTCCGCCCGGGTCGCACCGGCGCTGCACTGGGGGCATGGACAACGGTGAAGTGGCGCTGGTGACCGGCGCTAACAAGGGCATCGGCAAGGAGATCGCGCGGCGGCTCGCGGCGGAGGGGTTGATCGTCTACCTCGGCGCGCGCGACGAGGACCGCGGCCGGTCGGCGGCGCGGGAGCTGGGCGTCCGGTTCGTCCGGCTCGACGTGACCGACGGGGACAGCGTCGAGGCCGCCATGAAGGAGATCGGCGCGCTGGACGTGCTGGTGAACAACGCGGGCGTCGCCGTCGAGTGGGGCACCGACCCGGTCGACATCGGTGCGGCTGAGCTGCGTCGGACGTTCGACGTCAACGTGTTCGGCATGGTGGCCGTCACCAGGGCGGCGATACCGCTGCTCCGCCGGGGCGGCAGGATCGTCAACATGTCCAGCCCGCTCGGCTCGCTGACCCTGATGTCCGACCCGGAGAGCCCGGTGAGCGCCCGGCGCCTGCTGGCGTACAACTCCTCGAAGGCCGCGCTCAACGCGCTGACCGTCATGTACGCCGCCGAGCTCCGGTCGCGGGGGATCCTGGTCAACGCCGCCAACCCGGGCCTGGTCGGCACCGACCTCAACGGCTTCACCCCGGGCCGCGACGGCGTGCGCACGGTCGCGGAGGGCGCCCGCGTGCCGGTCCGGCTGGCGCTGCTCGCGCCGGACGGGCCGACCGGCGGGTTCTTCGGCGACGACCAGTTCGCCACCGGCGGCGGTGTCGTGCCCTGGTGAGCGCCGTACGCTACGCCCGGCGCCCACCGGCGCGACCGCCGCGCCCGGCACGACGGCACGACGGCACGACGGCACGACCGGCTCGGCGGCGGGCCCCCGCAGCCCGCTGAGCCCCCAGCCACGGCAGGGCCCGCCGCCCGGCGAGGCGGCGGGCCCGGAAACGGAAACGCCTACGCCTGCTTCGGCTCCTCCAGGCGCGGGAACAGGATCGCGCCCTTCGTCACCCGCGACCCCGCCGGCAGGCGGCCCCACTGGGCCGCCTCCGCGATCCGCTGGTCCGCCAGCGGGCCCAGCGCCGGCTCCGCGCCCAGGGACGCCCAGAGCTGCTGCGCCGTCCGCGGCATCACCGGGTGCAGGAGCACCGCGACCGCGCGCAGGGCCTCCGCCGCGGTGTACAGGATCGTCGCCAGGCGGGCCTGGGCTTCGGGCGAAGAGTCCTTCGCGACCTTCCAGGGCTCCTGCTCCGTCAGGTACAGGTTGACCTTCTTGACGAAGTCGAAGACCGCCGCGATGCCGCCCGCGAAGTCCAGCTCGTCGCCGATCCGCCGGTCGGCCTCCGCCGTCGCGTGCGCCAGGCCGTCCACGATCACCTGCTCCGCGGCGCCCGCGGCGGAGGCCGCCGGGAGGTCGCCGTCGAAGTACTTGACGGTCATCGCGCCCACGCGCGACGCCAGGTTGCCGAAGTCGTTGGCGAGTTCGCTGGTGTAGCGGTGGGTGAAGTCCTCCCAGGAGAACGAGCCGTCCTGGCCGTACTGGATGGCCCGCAGGAAGTACCAGCGGTACGCGTCGACCCCGAAGTGGTCCGTGAGGTCCTGCGGCTTGATGCCGGTCAGGTTGGACTTCGACATCTTCTCGCCGCCGACCATCAGCCAGCCGTTGGCGAAGACCTTGCCCGGCAGCGGCAGCCCGTTGGCCATCAGCATCGCGGGCCAGATCACCGCGTGGAAGCGGAGGATGTCCTTGCCGACCAGGTGGACGTCCGCCGGCCAGGTGGCGGAGAACTTCTCCTCGTCGGCGCCGTAGCCCACGGCCGTGGCGTAGTTGAGCAGGGCGTCGATCCACACGTAGATCACGTGCTTGTCGTCCCACGGGACCCGCACGCCCCAGTCGAAGGTGGAGCGGGAGATCGACAGGTCGTTGAGGCCCTGCCGGACGAAACTGACGACCTCGTTACGGGCCGACTCGGGCTGGATGAAGCCGGGGTGCGCCTCGTAGAACTCCAGCAGCTTCGGGCCGTACTCGGAGAGCTTGAAGAAGTAGTTCTCCTCCTTCAGCATCTCCACCGGCTTCTTGTGGATCGGGCAGAGCTTCAGGCCCGCGTATTCCCCCTCGCCGTCGAGCAGCTCGCCGGGGGTCTTGTACTCCTCGCAGCCGACGCAGTACGGACCCTCGTAGCCGCCCTGGTAGATCTCACCCTTGTCGTACAGGTCCTGGACGAACTCCTGCACCCGGTCCGTGTGCCGCTTCTCCGTGGTGCGGATGAAGTCGTCGTTCGCGATCTCCAGGTGCTCCCAGAGGGGCTTCCACGCCTCCTCCACGAGCTTGTCGCACCACTCCTGCGGGGTGACGCCGTGCGCCTCCGCGGTGCGCATGATCTTCTGACCGTGCTCGTCCGTGCCGGTGAGGTACCACACCTTCTCGCCGCGCTGGCGGTGCCAGCGGGTGAGCACGTCGCCTGCGACGGTCGTATAGGCGTGGCCCAGGTGCGGAGCGTCGTTCACGTAGTAGATGGGGGTCGAGACGTAGAACGCCTTCGTCCCCTGCTGCTCTTCTCCAGTGGCCGCCATGCTCGAAATCCTAACGGCCACGGACCCTCGCACTCATCCGATTACGTACGGTGACCGCCGCCGTGCGTCCACCGCCGCGGTTCACCTGGAATTCAAGTCCGCGTCGCACCCCGGCGGGACTCCGCGCCTAGCGTCCGGCACGAACTCACAGAATCCGGAGGGGATCGTGCGCAGACTTCTGCCGCTCATCGGCTCGCCGCACCCGGGCGGTCGCTCGGCCATGACCTGTCGCTACCGCTGTGGCGACGCGTGCTTCCACGAGGTTCCGAACACCAGCGACAACGAGTACGCCGGCGACATCGTCGCCCGCGCCGTCTCCCGCCGCCGGGCGCTGCGCGCCGGTGCCGCGGTGACCGTCGTGGCGGCCGGCGCCGGGCTGGCCGGGGCCGTGCCGGCGTCGGCCGCGCCGACCTCGCCGGCCGGCACCTTCGGGCGGGGGCCCGGCGGCAGGCCCGGCAGCGGCGGCGACGCCGCCCGCGGGCTGCGCTTCGACCCCGTCGCGCCGAACACCGCCGACACCGTCACCGTGGCCGACGGCTACGAGCAGAACGTCGTCATCGCCTGGGGTGACCCCATCCTGCGCGGCGCCCCCGCCTTCGACCCGGCCCGCCAGTCGGCCGCCGCCCAGGCCGGCCAGTTCGGCTACAACTGCGACTTCCTCGCCCTGCTGCCGCTGGGTGAGCGCGACCGGCAACTGCTGGTGGCCAACCACGAGTACTCCGACGAGCAGATCATGCTCCCCGGGTACGACCCGGAGAACGTCACCCGCGAGCAGGCCGAGATCGGCTGGGCCGCGCACGGCATGTCCGTCGTGGCGGTCGAGGAGGAGCGCGGCGGCGGCAGCCTCCGTGCCGTGCCGCGGCACCCGCTGAACCGCCGGGTCACCGCCACCACCGAGTTCGAGCTGCGCGGCCCGGCCGCGGGCGGCGACCTGCTCAAGACCTCCGCCGATGCCACCGGCCGGCGCGTGCTCGGCACGCTCAACAACTGCGCCGGCGGCACCACCCCGTGGGGCACGGTGCTCTCCGGCGAGGAGAACTTCAACCAGTACTTCGCCAACGCCGGGTCCGTCACCGACCCCGTCGCCAAGCAGCGCCTCGCCCGCTACGGCCTCTCCGGCGGCGCCTCGGAGCGCAAGTGGGAGCAGTTCGACGACCGTTTCGACGTCGTCAAGGAGCCCCACGAGGTGCACCGCTTCGGCTGGGTCGTCGAGATCGACCCGTACGACCCGGACTCGACCCCGGTCAAGCACACCGCGCTGGGCCGCTTCAAGCACGAGGGCGCCAGCATCCGGCTGACGCGCGACGGCCGCGCGGTCGCGTACTCCGGTGACGACGAGCGCTTCGACTACCTGTACAAGTTCGTGTCGAGCAAGCGCATGGTGAGCGGCACCGGCCGCTGGGCGCGCGCCCACAACATGACGCTGCTGGACGAGGGCACGCTGTACGTCGCCAAGCTCAAGGGCGACAGCCCGGCGGGCGAGATCGACGGCAGCGGCGCGCTCCCGGCGGACGGCGAGTTCGACGGCACCGGCGAGTGGATCAAGCTGGCCAGCGGCGACCGTTCGTACGTCGACGGCATGACCGCCGAGGAGGTCTACGTCTTCACGCGCCTCGCCGCCGACAAGGCCGGCGCGACGAAGATGGACCGCCCCGAGGACGTGGAGCCCAGCCCGAACAGCGGCAAGGTGTACGTCGCGCTGACGAACAACAGCAGGCGCGGCGTCGACAGCAACGCCGCGGCCGACGAGGCGAACCCGCGCAACGCCAACAAGCACGGCCACGTCCTGGAGCTGTCCGAGAAGCACGACGACCCCGCGTCGACCGGCTTCGGCTGGCGGCTGTTCCTGGTCTGCGGCGACCCGGCCGACCCCTCGACGTACTTCGCGGGCTTCCCGAAGGAGCAGGTCAGCCCCATCTCCTGCCCGGACAACGTGACGTTCGACCCGTACGGCAACCTGTGGATCTCCACCGACGGCAACGCGCTGGGCAACCACGACGGGCTCTTCGGCGTGGCGACGACGGGCCGGTACGAGGGCCAGGTGAAGCAGTTCCTCACGGTGCCGACCGGCGCGGAGACCTGCGGCCCGATCGTGGAGGAGGACCGCGTGCTGGTCGCGGTGCAGCACCCGGGCGAGGTCGACGGCGCGTCGTACGAGAACCCGGGCTCGGCGTGGCCGGACGGACCGGGCAAGCCGAACCGCCCAGCGGTCGTCAACGTCTGGCGCGGTGGCGGCGGGCGCATCGGGGCCTGACCCCCGGGGACTCTCCTGCCTGCGAGTCCCCGAAGCAGCGGCCCCGCGGCGTGTACCCGACACGCCGCGGGGCCGCCTCATAGTCTGTACGGGTGCGGTGCCTGTGACTCGCCTGAGGGGGGCGGCCATGTCCGAGCGGTGGGGCCTGATCGTCGAGGAGACCGACGGTCTCGGCGATCGCAAGTCCATGTCGGCGAACGTCCTGGAGAACTTCACCGGCACCCGCGAGGAGGCCATGGCCCGCCTGGAGGCACACGCCCGCGCCTACCGGCCCCAGCACCCGGCCAGTTCCTCGCGCACCTTGCTGTACCGGACCGGCGACGGCTTCCTGCTCATCAAGCAGGGCTCGATGCGCAGCTACGGCTGCCGCTTCTCCCTGGCCGCGCTGCTGTACGACAGCGCCGAGGCGGAAAAGGCGGCACAGGCGGCCCGCGCGGCGGAGCGGGAACGGCGCGCGGCGGAGAAGGCGCAGGCGAAGGCGGCGAAGCGCGCGGAGCGCGAGGCCCGGCGGCGGCGCTGACCCGGCGGATGCCGCCGTACGAGACGGCCCACCACCGCCGCCGCCGAGGCTGACGGTTCCCGGCGCGTACCCGCGACCGGGAACCGTGGCGTTCTCACAGGAAGCTGAGGTACTTCAGGAGCCCCTCGACCCCGCGCAGGAATGTCTCGCTGACGGTCTTCGGGTCGCTCAGGCAGCCGGCGGCCATCGCGCCGTCCCGCAACATGACGAAGTGCCGGCCGGCGGGGCCCGCGTCGGGTTTGCCGGTGGCGGCGAAAAGCTCGGTCATGGTGTCCAGGAACCACTGCCGGTGTTCGAGGACCATCCGGTGGACCGGATGGTCCGGGTCGGGGTACTCGGCGGCGGCGTTGATGAACGCGCACCCGCGGAAGCCGTCGCGCTGGATGTCGCCGGCGATCCCCCGGCCGATGGCCCGGATGGTGTCGTCCGGGGAGGCGGCCCGCTCACGGGCGGTGTTCACGCCCGCCCGGACCGCCTCGTCGACCTGCTTGAGATAGGCGACGAGGAGGTCGTCCTTGCTCCGGAAGTGGCGGTAGAGCGTGGCGCGGGTGACCTGGGCCTCCGCGACGACGCGGTCGATGCCGACGGCGTGCAGGCCCTCGGAGTAGAAGAGCCTGGTGGCCGTGGTGAGCAGTCTGGTCCGTGCTTCCGACATGCGCTTCCCTCCTGAGGTAGTCCGGCTGCGTCCCGTCTGTGTCCAGGCTAACAGATAGAACGATCGGTCTTGACACCCGCCCGGGAGTGCTTCACCCTCTTGCGTGTACCGACCGTTCTACCTCAACCGTCAGGAGAGATCAGATGTCCAGCTCCATCGAGACCGGCCGCCTCGGCACCGCGGCGGCCACCACCGGCGCCACCGACCGGCTGCGGAACCTGTACTACCTCCGCTTCGGCTTCGCCGTGGTCTGGGCCGCCCTGCTCGCCTTCACGGCTTCGGACCTCAACCCGGTCAGTGTCGCGCTGCTGGTGATCTATCCGGTCTTCGACGTGTGGGCAGCCGTGACCGACTACCGCGCCTCCGGTGCCGCACGGCCGCGGGCGCTGCTCCGCGTCAACATGGCCCTGAGCCTGCTCACCGCCGCCGGACTGGCAGCCGCCGCCGCCTCGGGCATCCCCGACGTGCTGCGGGTGTGGGGAGCCTGGGCGATCACCGCGGGCATCGTGCAGTTGGCCGTCGCCCTCGCGCGCTACCGGCTCGGCGGCCAGTGGCCGATGATCCTCAGCGGCGGGCTCTCCGTCCTGGCGGGTGGCGGTTTCGTGCTGCTGGGCGGCAGGGACGACCCGTCGCTCGCCGTCCTCGCCAGCTACGCGACGGTGGGCGGCGTCTTCTTCCTCATCTCGGCGATCCGCCTCCGCCGCCAGGCAGCCCAGGCGAGGTGACATGACGGACACGAGCCGGGGGGCGGGGGCCGGTGAGCACGAGCGCGACCCCCGCCAGGAGGGCCGGGAGGGCGGCCAGGGCGAAGCGGGGGATCCGAGCCGGGCGCGGGCGCCGTGGCCGGCCTGGCGCGGGAGCCCCGCCGGGCGCGGGCCGCCGGTGACGTGACCAGCGCCAGCGTGCCGCAGAGGACCAGAACCGCGCCCGCCCCCAGCCCCACCGGCGCCGGGGCCACCGCCACCACCGCGCCGACCAGCAACGGCCCCGTCACGAGCAGCAGTTCCTCGGCGACCGCGTCCAGGCTGTACGCCCGCGGCAGCAGCTCCGGCGGCGCCAGGTCGCCCCACAGCACCCGCATCACCGGGCCCAGCGGCGGCGTGCACGCCCCGGCCGCCGCCGCCAGCGCGGTCAGCCCCGCGGCGTCCGCGCCGTCGCCGGCGGTGGCGACCGCCAGCACCGCGAGCAGCACCGCGTACGCGGTGGCCATCGGCGGCAGCGCCCACCGCGGGCCGTGCCGGTCGATGAACGCCGCCCGTACCGGCGACAGGGTCACGCTGGTCGCCCCGAAGCACGCCATGGCGGCCCCGGCCGCGGCGTACGACCCGGTGGCGTCCTTGACGGAGAGCAGCAGGGACAGCGGGACCATCCCGTACGACAACCGCCCCAGCAGGGCGGCACCGAAGGTGCGGGAGGCATGGGGGATGCGCAGCACAGCCGCGTAGGACGGCGCAGACATGGTGGTGTTCCTCAAAGACACGTGCGTACAGGGGCGGCGAAGTGCCACGCCCGGTGGGCGCGGCGGCGCCGGCTCTATGCACGGGGGAGGAACATGCGGCCGAACTTAGCAGACCGGTGGGCGGACGCGATCAGGCCCGCCCCCCTCTGTCGGCAGATCAGTCGGCAGAGGCGGGCGGGCCCGGTCGGACTCCGGTCGCGTCACTTCCTGGCGTACAGGCGCATCGTGATCGGGCCGAAGACCGCCACGATCACGCCCGCCCAGCCCAGGGTCCAGGCGATGTCCGCGCCCGCCGAGTTGCCGTGCATCAGGTCGCGGACCGCGGAGGCGAGGCGCGTGACCGGGTTGTTGTTGACGAACGCCTGCAGCCAGCCCGGCATCGTCTCCGGCTCGACGAAGATGTCGCTGAGGAACGTCAGCGGGAACAGGACCATCATGCTGACTCCCATGACCGACTTCTCGGTACGGAGCAGCAGGCCGAACATCGTCCAGATCCAGGAGAACGCGAAGGAGAAGACGATCAGCAGCGCCACCCCCGCGAACACGCCCACCACGCCGCCGTCCGGGCGGAAGCCCATGATGAGGCCGACGCCGATCATCACCACCGACGCTATGGCGTAGCGCAGCATGTCGCCCAGCAGGTAGCCGACCATCACCGAGGGGCGCCAGATCGGCAGCGAGCGGAAGCGGTCGAAGACGCCCTTGTCGATGTCGGTGTTGACGGAGACGCCGGTGTACATCGTGATCATGACGATGCTCATCACCAGGATGCCGGGGAGCAGGTACTGCAGATAGTCCGAGGTGGAGCCGGCCAGCGCACCCCCGAAGAGGTACGTGTACATCAGCACCATCATGATCGGGAAGGCGGTGACGTCGAAGAGCTGCTCGGGCACGTGCTTGATCTTCAGCACGGCCCGCCAGCCGAACGTCAGGGAGGCCGACCACGCGCTCGGCTGCGGCGGCCGTTCCTTGGCGACGAGCAGTTCCGCCAGGCTCTCGGTGGTGACCGGCGCGAGGTCTTCGGTACGGGTCTCGGTCGCGGTGCTCATGCTGCTGCCTCCTGGGTTCCGGCACCGGACTGCCGGTCGGTGAGGGCGAGGAAGACCTCGTCCAGGCTGGGCTGACCCAGCGAGAAGTTGTCGACGGTGATGTCCGCGCGGGCCAGCTCCGCCAGCGCGGCGGCGGCCTGGGCGGCGGCGCCGTGGTCCCCGGCGCCGTCCCCGACGCGGGCCGTGAGCGCGACGGGGTCGGGCTCAAGCTGCACCTGCGCGCCGGCCAGCGCCGTCTGCAGCAGAGCGACCGCCTCCGCGCGCTGCGCGGCGTCGCGCAGCCGGAGGTGGACGGAGCCGGCGCCGACGGACGCCTTCAGCTCGCCCTTGGTGCCCTCGGCGATGACCTTGCCGTGGTCGATGACGGCGATGCGGGACGCGAGCTGGTCGGCCTCGTCCAGGTACTGCGTGGTGAGCAGGACGGTGGTGCCCTGCGCGACGACCGCGCGGACGATGTCCCAGACCTGGTTGCGGCTGCGCGGGTCGAGGCCGGTGGTCGGCTCGTCGAGGAAGAGCAGGTCGGGGGTGTTGAGGATGGACGCGGCGATGTCGATGCGCCGCCGCATGCCGCCCGAGTAGTTCTTGACCTGCTTGCCCGCCGCCTCGGTCAGGCCGAACGCCTCCAGCAACTGCGCGGAGCGCACCCGCGCGGCGGCGGGCCGGTGCCCGAGGAGGCGGCCGAGCAGCACCAGGTTCTCGGTGCCGGTCAGGTCCTCGTCCACGGAGGCGTACTGGCCGGTGAGGCTGACCCGGGAGCGTACGTCGTTTGCGTCGTGGACGACGTCCTTGCCGAAGATCCGGGCCTCGCCGGCGTCGGGGCGCAGCAGGGTGGCGAGCATCTTCACGGTGGTGGTCTTCCCGGCGCCGTTGGGGCCGAGGACACCGTAGACGGTGCCGCGGGGGACGACGAGGTCGACGCCGTCCACCGCGCGGGTCTCGCCGAACACCTTCACCAGTCCCGACGTCTCGATCGCCGGGCCGGACGAGTCCTTGGTCATGTCCTTCTTCTCCAGATTCATCAATATCAGGTATGTGTGCGGCGTTTGCTACGCCACGTACGGTCGCGCCGCGCGGGCCTCCCTCAGCGCGAGGCCCCACCAGGTGAGCTGGTCCAGCAGGGCACCGGCGGCGCGTACCAGCCCGTCCGAGTAGACAGACCCGCCCGCGGGGAATTTCTCATCGGTGAAGCGCAGGTCGATGCCGACCGAGTCGCGCACCGTGACCGTGTGCAGCTCGGTGAAGACCGACCTCAGGTGCTCCACCGCGTGCACCCCGTCGCAGCCGAAGCCGTACGAGACGAAGCCGACGGGCTTCGCGTGCCACTCGTCGTAGCCCATGTCGATGGCGTGCTTGAGCTGCGCGGGGAAGCTGCGGTTGCACTCGGGGGTGACGACGACGAACCCTTCCGCCCACGCCAGCTCCGCGGTGAACGAGGACATCTGGGCGGTGGGGCGCCGGGGGTAGTGCGGCGGGAGGTCGAAGTCGGCGAGGTCCAGGACGCGCAGCGCCAGGCCGCTCCGCTCGCCGGCCAGCTCGTCGAGCCAGCGCATGACGGCGGCGGGAGCGCAGCCGGCCTCGGCCGGGCCGCCCAGGACGCAGGCGACGCGCAGCCGCGCGGACGCACCGGCCGCACCGGCTGAGAGCGCCGGTCCTGGCGTATCGCGTACGCCGGGCTCGCCGTTGCGCATCGGGCACCTCCCTGGTCCGGGCCGCCCCGGGCGGTGCGCCCGGGGCCTCACCCTGCAGGCGCCAGAAACCGGCAGGCGCCCGCTAGATCCGATCTAGCGGGCGCGCACACCGCGCGCAACCCTCGCGCGCACCCACCCCCGCCTGCGCTTTCCCCCCTTACCCGGAGTTTCATCACGGATGTGTAACGCATCATGTCCGGGTCGTCCACTGTTCACCCCGCGATAACCGAAGCAGCCCCGCATGGCCGACTGCCATCAGTTCGATACGGACCTGGAGTTATGTCCGAATCGATCGATCAGCGGAGAGCATTGAAACCTCCCCCCGAGGAAGGGGGATTCCTGACTCAGGCAGCCTGGCGAAACAGCGTTCCGTCAGGTCTTCCACCCTCGGCGTCAGCCGGGTTGAGACCAGCCCGGACCAGCATCACGCGCGCGGAATTCTTGTCTCTGGGCGAGACAGTGCCGCACGCGGTGCAGGTATACGTGCGTTCGGAAAGGGGCAGTGCGTGCTTGGTTCTCGCTCCGCACTTCGCGCAGTCCATCGTGGTGTGCGCGGGGTGGACCAGGTGGACGGTGCGCCCGTGCTTGCGGGCCATCTCCACCAGGGCCGTCTTCGCGGCGCCGATCGCCCCGTCCGCGGCCTTGCGGGCCATCGTGGTCTTCGCGAGGAACTTCGGCCGGAAGTCCTCCACAGCAAGCTGGTCGTGGTCGGTCACGACACGCTTGGCCCATGTGCGGGCGGTTTCCCGGCGCTGCCGGGCCACCTTGGCGTGCAGCTTCGCCGCCCGGACCTTCGCCGCCCTGTAGCCGCCGGACGCGGGCTGACCGCGTTTCGGTTTCCGGCGGGCCATCATGCGCTGGTAGCGGGCGAGTTTCTGCGCCGCGGTGCGTCCGTGCCCGGAGTGGGGAAGGTCGTGGGCATCGGAGGTGGTGGTCGCCGTTTGGCTGACGCCCCAGTCGATCCCGATCACCCGGCCCGTCTTGGGCAGCGGCTCGACCGGCGCGGGCACCACGAAGGACGCGTACCAGGATCCGGTGGCGTCCTGGTAGATCCGCACGGACGACGGCTCCGCGGGCAGGGCCCGCGACCACACCACCCGCACCACGATCCCGCCCGCGAGGTGCACACGCCCGTCCTTCAGACGGAAACCCCGCCGCGTGTAGTTCAGACTCGGCCGCGCCTCACGCTTGGTCTTCCACCGCGGCATCCCCGACCGGCGGGCCATCGGAAGCCGGTCCCTGATGTCCTTCAACGCCTTCGCGCGGGACTTCCCGAAATCCCGGATCACCTGCTGCTGGGTACCGAACTTCCCTCGCCAAGCCACGGACTCACCCGCCGGGCCTCGGTGAGCATCCGGTCCAGCGCGGCCGGACCGACCTTCTCACCCCCCGCGTACGCCTTCTTCGAACGGGCCACCGACTCGTTCCACAGCCACCGGCAACGCCCCCACTCCGCTTCCAGCGCCCGGCGGTCGGTCGCCGAAAGACGCACACGGAAGGTGTACCGGGCATGCCCGGCACTCCCACCACTGACCGCCGCAGACGCCATACACCCGAACCTACCCGGGAGGACTGACAATTGAGATTCCCTGATCTCTGCGGCCCCCACCACCCCCGCGCGCGGTGGACACCGGACCGCCCCGAGAACGATCCGGCTGCCCGCGCCCTGCCCCGCAGGAGTCCGATCCGTCCCCGGCCTGAACCCCGGGGCATCCGCAGAGAAGTCAGGTGAGCCCGATGCAGACGAAGCGCACCGCGACCCGCCTGGCCGCCCTCCTCCTCGCCCCGGCCGCCCTCGCCTCCCTCGCGGCGTGCGGCGACGACAGCGAGGCGAGCGCCGGTGCGGACCGGCCCGAGCGGCTGACCGGGACGGTGCTGATCGACGGCTCCAGCACCGTGGAGCCGCTGACGAAGCTGGCCGGCGAGCGCTTCGGCCGGCAGGAGCCGGGGGTACGGGTCACGGTCGAGGCGTCCGGCACCGGCGGCGGGTTCGACAAGTTCTGCGCCGGTGAGACCGACGTCTCCGACGCCTCCCGGCCGATCAACGACTTCGAGCAGGAGACCTGCGCCAACTGGGACGTGCCGTACCGCGAGCTGACCATCGCCAACGACGCGCTCACCGTCGTCGTCCCGCGCGGCAACGACTGGATCGACTGCATCACCACCGACCAGCTCAAGCGCATCTGGGAGCCCGGCTCCACGCTGACGAGCTGGCAGGAGGTCGACCCCGCGTTCCCGGACGAGCCGCTGCAGCTCTACGGGCCCGACACCGACTCGGGCACGTTCGACTACTTCACCGAGGCCGTCAACGGCGAGGAGAAGGCGTCCCGCGCCGACTTCACCCCGAGCGCCGACGACAACACGCTCGTCGAGGGCGTCGCGGACCACCCCGGCGGGCTCGGCTACTTCGGCTTCACCTACTTCGACGAGAACCGCGACAAGCTGCGCGCGCTGGAGATCGACGGCGGCGACGGGTGCGTCGCGCCCAGCACGGCGTCGGTCCAGGACGGCTCGTACACGCCGCTGGCCCGGCCGCTGTTCCTCTACCCCTCGGCGAAGGCGCTGCAGCGCCCCGAGGTGGAGGCGTTCGTCGAGTTCTACGTGTCCGGCCACACGGACTTCGCCTCAGAGGCCGGCTACATCCCGCTCAGCGAGGCGCAGGAGGACAAGCTGCAGCGGGACCTGGCGCGGCTGAAGAAGCACAGCGCCCGGCCCGGCGGCGCGGGTGACACCGGCGGCGACTCGGGCGGCTCGGGCGGGCTGTGAGGCGGCGCGCCCGGAGGGCCGCGAAGCGGTCCGCCCGGCGGTCCCCGCGGCGGTCTCTCAAGCGGACGGTGAGGCGCGTCGTGGAGTGGATCGAGCCGTTCATAACGAGCTGATAACGGCATCACGCGCTCCTGTTCCGATGTTCACCTTCAGTTAACCGCCACCACCGTCCCAGTCCGCTGTGACCGATTTCCATATGAGGCGACGAAGGGGGTGGTGACCGACCGATGGACACACCGGCGATACCCGGCCAGCGCCAGGGGCAGGCCCATGGACAGGGTCACGTCCTGCTGCTCGCCGACCCGGACGAACAGGTGGCGCACGATCTGGCGGAGCACCTGTCGGGCCATCAGGTGAAGGTCGTCTTCTGCGCCGACGGGGCGGAGGCGCTGCTCCAGGTCGGCCTGCAGTCCCCCGACGCCGTACTGGTCAGCGCCAAGCTGCCGCTCGTGCCCGGCGCCCGGGTGGTGGAGGTGCTGCGGCGGCGCAGCGCCACGCCGGTCATCATCGGCGTCGGCCCCGACGACGCGGAGGACGCCGTGGAGGCGCTCACCGCGGGGGCCAGCGCCTGCGTCGCCCGCCCGTACCGGCCGTACGAGGTCCTGAAGATGCTCGGCGTCGCCAGCCCGGCGACGTACGACGTGGACCAGTCGGTCGCCTCCGGTCCGTACAGCGTCAACCCCGCCACCTTCGAGGCCCGCGTCGACGGCCGGCTGGTGCAGCTTCCGCTCCGCGAGTTCAAGCTGCTGCACCTGCTGGTGGCCAACGCCGAGAAGGTCGTCACCCGAGACCAGATCAGCGCCGAGCTGTGGGGTGGCAGCGCACCGAAGTCCAACACGATCGCCGTGCACATCCGTCGGCTGCGCGACCGCATCGGGGACAACCCTCATGATCCACGGATCATCCTCACCGTCCGCAACGTCGGCTACCGCTTCGTGCCGCCGGTCGCGGATCTCCCCTAGACCCCACGACTCCGCATGTCTCGATTTGTGATCAAGCCGCCTCTGTCAGTGCGGCCTCAGGAAGGAAAGCCCTCAGTGAAGTCTCAGAGCAGGATCCGGTTCCGCACCGCGGCAGGCGTACTCGCCCTCTCCAGCGCCCTCGTCCTCTCGGCGTGCGGCTCGGACGACAACTCGGACTCCGGTGACGACAAGGCCAGTGGCGGCGACAAGAGCTCGGCCGCCGCCGGCGGCGACATCGCGTGCGGCGGCAGCGGCGAGCTGCTCGCCTCGGGCTCCAGCGCCCAGGACAACGCCGTGCAGCAGTGGGTCGCCGACTACCAGGCCGCCTGCCCCGACCTGACGGTCAACTACAAGCCGGTCGGCTCCGGCGCCGGCATCGAGGAGTTCCTCAACGGCCAGACGGCGTTCGCCGGCTCCGACTCCGCGCTGGAGCCGGAGGAGCTGGAGAAGTCCAAGGAGGTCTGCACCGACGGGCAGGGCATCAACCTGCCGATGGTCGGCGGCCCGGTCGCCATCGCGTACCACGTCGAGGGCGTGGACGAGCTGGTGCTCGACGCCGAGACCCTGGCGAACGTGCTCGGCGGCAAGATCACCAACTGGGACGACGAGGCCATCGCCAAGCTGAACCCCGACGCGGAGCTGCCGGGCACCAAGATCCAGCCCGTGCACCGCTCGGACGAGTCCGGCACCACCGAGAACCTCGCCGCCTACCTCAACACCGCCGCGCCCGACGCCTGGCCGCACGAGCCCGACAAGAAGTGGCCGATCGAGGGCGGCCAGGCGGCCAGCGGCTCGGCCGGGGTGTCCTCGCAGGTCAAGCAGACCGACGGCGCCATCTCGTACATGGAGATCTCGCACGCCGAGTCCAACGGCCTGACCACGGTCAAGCTGGACACCGGTGCCGCCGAGCCCGTCGAGGCCACCGTGGAGAACGCCTCCCAGGCCATCGCCGTCGGCGAGCGGGTCGGCAAGGCCCCCGACATGGCGCTGGAGCTGGACTACGCGACCAAGGAGGACGGCGCGTACCCGATCACCCTCGTGACGTACGAGATCATGTGCGACACGGGCAACAAGCCGGAGACCCTGGACGCGGTGAAGTCCTTCCTCGGCTACACCGCCAGCGAGGCCGGCCAGCAGTCGATCGTCGAGGTCGGCTACGCCCCGCTGCCCGCGGAGATGGCGACCGAGGTCGCCAAGACCGTCGACAGCCTTTCCTGAACCGCCCTCCCGCCGGCCGGCGAACCACCCTGTCCGGCCGGCGGGGGGCCATCCGGTGCACCGCCGCCGGGACGCGGGCGCGGACCGCGCCTCGCCCCACACCAGACCGGAGATTCACGTATGACTGCTCCACCCACCGACATAGAAACCCCCGCCCCACCGCCATCGCAGGTCCTGCCGTCGGACGGCAAGGGCGGCACCCGCCGCGGCGACAAGATCTTCTCCGGCCTCTCGAAGGGGTCCGGGATCACGCTGCTGCTGATCATGGCCGCGATCGCCGCGTTCCTGGCGTACCGCGCGTCCCTCGCCCTCGCGGACAACGAGGGCAACTTCCTCACCACCTTCGAGTGGGACGCCAACTCCCTCCACCCGAAGTTCGGCATCGCCGTCCTGGCCTTCGGCACGGTCGTCTCCTCGGTCGTCGCGATGGTCATCGCGGTGCCGATCGCCGTCGGCATCGCGCTGTTCATCACCCACTACGCGCCGAAGAAGCTGGCGGCGCCGCTCGCGTACGTCATCGACCTGCTGGCCGCCGTCCCGTCCATCGTCTACGGCCTGTGGGGCGCCCTGTTCCTCGTGCCGCACCTGGTCGGCACGTACGAGTGGCTGGACCGGTACCTCGGCTGGACCGTCGTGCTGTCCTTCGACGGGACCGCGCCGCGGTCACTGATGACCGCGGGCATCCTGCTGGCCGTGATGATCCTGCCGATCATCACCAACGTCAGCCGCGAGGTCTTCGCGCAGACCCCCCGCCTCCAGGAGGAGGCCGCACTGGCGCTGGGCGCCACGCGCTGGGAGGTCATCCGCATGACGGTGATCCCCTTCGGCCGCTCCGGCGTCATCTCCGCCTCGATGCTGGGCCTGGGCCGGGCGCTCGGCGAGACGATGGCCGTGGCCACGGTGCTGTCGCCGTCGGCGCTGCTGGCGCCGGAGATCCTGCAGGCGGGCGGCGGGACGTTCGCGCAGAACATCGCCGCGTCGTTCGGCGAGTCCGGGCAGTTCGGGCGGGACGCGCTGATCGCGTCCGGTCTGGTGCTGTTCGTCATCACGCTGCTGGTCAACGGGGCCGCCCGGCTGATCATCGCCAGGCGCAAGGAGTACTCGGGGGCCAACGCATGAGCGCGCAGATCGTCGCCGACAAGGTCGAAGGCATCGACCGGCTCGGCATCCAGCAGCCGCGGCTCCCCCGCTGGGCGCCGCTGGGCATCGCGGCCGGCGCCGCCGCCGTGGGCTCCCTCATCGGCGTGCTCGCCGACCTCGGCAACCGGATCCAGTGGGGCCTGATCGCGGCGATCCTCTTCGTCGTCGGCCAGTTCGTCATCTCGGCGGTGGCCGAGGACCGCAGGCAGGCGAAGGACCGGCTGGCGACCTCCCTGGTGTGGGTGGCGTTCCTGCTGGCCGTGGTCCCGCTGGCGTCGCTGGTCTGGGAGACCGTCAGCAAGGGCATCGGGGTCACCGACGGCACCTTCCTCACCCACTCGATGAGCGGCGTGGTCAACATCGCGCCCGGCGGCGGCGTCTACCACGCGCTGCTGGGCACCATCGAGCAGGTGCTGATCGCCACCCTCATCGCCACCCCGATCGGGCTGCTGACCGCCGTGTACCTGGTGGAGTACGGCCGCGGGGCGCTGGCGAAGGCGGTGACGTTCTTCGTGGACGTCATGACGGGCATCCCGTCGATCGTCGCCGGCCTGTTCGTCCTCAGCCTGTGGATCATGATCCTGGACTTCGGCTACTCCGGCTTCGCCGGGGCGCTGGCGCTGGCGATCCTGATGATGCCCGTGGTGGTCCGCTCCACCGAGGAGATGCTGAAGCTCGTCCCGAACGAGCTGCGCGAGGCGTCGTACGCCCTGGGCGTACCGAAGTGGAAGACGATCCTGAAGGTCGTCCTGCCCACCTCCATCGGCGGCATCACCACCGGCGTCATGCTCGCCGTCGCCCGCATCACCGGCGAGACCGCCCCGGTGATGCTGCTCGTCTTCGGCAGCCCGGCGATCAACAACAACCCCTTCGACGGCGGCCAGGCGTCCCTGCCGCTGTACATCTACCAGCAGTGGGGGGCGGGCACCGAGGCGTCGTTCGACCGCGCCTGGGGCGCCGCCCTCGTCCTCATCGTCTTCGTGATGATCCTCAATCTGCTGGCCCGCGGCATCGCCCGCTGGAAGGCCCCGAAAACCGGCCGCTGACGGCCAAGGAGAAGTGATCTGACATGGCCAAGCGCATCGACATCAGCGGCCTCACCGCCTACTACGGCGACTTCAAGGCGATCGAGGACATCTCGATGGCCGTCGAGCCGAAGTCCGTGACCGCCTTCATCGGCCCGTCCGGCTGCGGCAAGTCCACCTTCCTGCGCACCATCAACCGCATGCACGAGGTCATCCCGGGCGCGCGGGTGGAGGGGAAGGTGATGCTGGACGACGAGAACCTCTACGGCTCCGGCGTCGACCCCGTCTCCGTACGGCGCGTGGTGGGCATGGTCTTCCAGCGCCCCAACCCGTTCCCGACGATGAGCGTCTACGAGAACGTGGCTGCGGGCCTCAAGCTCAACGGCACGTACAAGAAGCGCGCGCTGGACGAGATCGTGGAGAAGTCGCTGCGGGGCGCGAACCTGTGGGACGAGGTCAAGGACCGCCTCAACCGCCCGGGTTCCGGCCTCTCGGGCGGCCAGCAGCAGCGGCTGTGCATCGCCCGCGCCATCGCCGTCGAGCCGCAGGTGCTCCTCATGGACGAGCCCTGCTCGGCCCTCGACCCCATCTCCACCCTCGCCATCGAGGACCTCATCGGGGACCTGAAGACCCGCTTCACGATCGTCATCGTGACGCACAACATGCAGCAGGCGGCCCGGGTCTCGGACCGCACCGCGTTCTTCAACCTGGCCGCCGTCGGCGAGCCGGGCCGGCTCATCGAGATCGACGACACCGACAAGATCTTCTCCAACCCGTCGGTGCAGGCGACCGAGGACTACGTCTCGGGCCGCTTCGGCTGAGCCGACGACTCCGGCCGGTGTTTCCGGGGGAACGCCGGCCGGCCAAGCCGTCTTGCGGTGCTGCCTGGCGGTGCCGCCGCAAGACACCAGGGCCCGCCCCGCACCCCGGGGCGGGCCCTGGCTCTGGGCGGGCCCTGCACTCCTCCGAGTGCGGACGTCCCGGCCTCTTACGTCGTGGTCCGGGAGCGGCGCCGACGGCGGCGACGAGGGAGCTTGAAGTCGCCTTCGGTGGGCGGGAGGTCCTGGCGTGCGTTGGCGGGGCGGTGGCCCGACGCCGGTAGCGCGCGCCTGCGATCCGGCGAATCGATGTGGCCATGACCAGGCGAGGGCCTGCTACTTACCGCGTGTGGCGTTGAGGAGTACGTCGACGAGGCGCTCGGCTGCGTCCGGTCGGCCCAGGTCCGTGGCGCGAGCGGCCATGTCCCTCCGTTGGCCGGCGTCGGAGAGAAGCGGGGTCACGGCCTGGCGCAGGCTGTCGGTGTCGTCCAGGAGGGCGACCGCGGCGCCGTTTTCGGCGAGGTGGCGGGCGTTGTGGGCCTGCTCGCCTCCGGCGGATGTGGCCAGCGGGATGAGGACCGATGGCTTGCCGAGTGCGGTCATTTCCGCGATGGTTCCCGCTCCTGAGCGGGCAATCACGATGTCGGCGAGGGCCAGGACGTCGGGGAGTTCCGCCCCCACGTAGCCTGTGACGAGGTACTTGGCAGCCAGGTCGGCGGGCAGGGTCGCGGTGTGCCGTTGCAGCTCGGGGAGGTTGTCCGGACCGCACTGGTGGACGATGTTGGCGCTGGTGAGGAGCCAGGGCAGGGCATCGCGGATCAGGTTGTTGATCTGCTGGGAGCCCTGTGCTCCGCCCGTGACGTAGATGGTGGGCAGATGCCGGTCGAAGCCCCGCAGGTCCAGGGTCTCGACAGCCTTCTCAGGTTGCCCGGCCATCAGCTCGGCCCGCACTGGGTTGCCGGTCACGACCGCGTCGGTGCGGCAGTGATCGGGCAGGAGCGGCAGTGTGGCTTCGTGGGAGACGGCGAAGGTGGCGCCGGCGCCGCGGGCGAGCGTGCGGTTGGCCAGCCCCAGCCTGACGGTCTGTTCGTGGACGACCAGGGGGCGGTGGCGCATCTTCGCCGCCATGCCGACGGGGATGGCGACGTAACCACCGGTTGCCAGGACCACGTCGGGGCGGAAGCCGGAGACGATGGCGCGGGCCTGGGCGACGCCGCGGGCGGCCCGGCCCATGTCGCGTACGTTGGCAGGAGAGACCAGCTTCAATGGGTTGGAGCTGCGGCGGATCTTGCCGGTCGCGACGGGCTTGAACGCGATTCCCTCGCCTTGGGCAACGCGTTCTTCGAGGCTGCCTTTCGTGCCGACCCACAGGACGTCGAGAGCCCGTCCACTGGCGTGCAGGCGGGCCTTGAGGGTGTGCACCGCGGTGAGGGCGGGGTAGGTGTGCCCGCCAGTGCCGCCGCCGGTGACGATCAAGCGAAACGCGGGGTGTTGGGGAAGGTTCGACACCCGCGGGAGTGTAGTGCCGCTCACCGTGGCCTCCGTGCATTTACGGCCTGTTCAAGAAGGCGTGCTACATGCTTGACGTCGTCCTCGCTGAGGTGCTGATGGAAGGGCAGAGTCAGGACCTGCCTGCCCAGCTTCTCCGTCACCGGCAGCGGGCGCCGCCAGGCGGCGAAGGCAGGCTGCAGGTGGTTCGGCGGGTAGTGCACGCCCACGCCGACTCCGCGGCGTCGCAGGAAGGCGAACACCGCGTCGCGGGCCGGGACCCGTACGGCACACAGGGAGGGCACGGCGTGCTCCGGATCCACGTCGACCAGATCTATGTCGTCGAGAGAGCCCAGAGCGTCGGCATACGCGCGCCACAGGCCCCTGCGCACGTCCTGCGCCTGCGAGAAGTGGGCGAGTTGTACGCGGCCGATTGCGGCGTTCAACGAGGGCATCTGGTAGCGCAGGCCCATGCCGTGGACGTCGTAGGACGTGGCCGTGGATCGCTCTTCGGCTGTTTCCGCCACGCCGAGCATCCGCGCGGTGCGAATCCTGTGGGCTTGCCCGGGGTTGCGGGGGATGACCATTCCGCCCTGGCCGCAGGTGAGATTCTTGATCGGCCCGAAGCTGAAGCACGTCACCACCCGAGGATCCGCGCCGACCATGCCCGCGTACGTACGGGAGCCGAAGGCGTGTGCGGCATCCTGCACGACGGTAATGTGCCGGCCGGCCAGAGTATCCAGCATGCTGCTGAGGTCGATGGGCCGGCCGCCGTAGAGCACGGGTACGACCGCCCGGGTCGCCGGCGTGATGGCCTCCCGTAGCGTCTCGGCGGTGACGCACAAGGTTTTCGGGTCGACCTCGGCGAACCGGGGGTGGGCACCGCATGCTCTGATCGCTTGGACGGTGGCGCAAAACGTCATCGACGGCACCACCACCTCGTCGCCCGTTCCGATGCCGGCTGTGATCAGGGCCAGGTGCAGGGCGGCGGTGCCGGAGGCGACGGCAACGGCGTCGGGAACGCCCAGGAAGGCGGCCACTTCGTCCTCGAAGCGGGCGGTGATCTCGTTGTGTCCGTAGTAGCCGCTGTGCAGAGCCTTGATGAGGGCGTCGTCCTCCGGCCCGTACAGGCAGGGGGCGGCGTTACGGGCCACGGCCCAGGCTGAGTCCGCGCCTTGAGGGTTCATCGGTTGCCTCCGATGCGGAGTGTCTCGATGTACTTCGTCAGTCGCACGCCCGGCTTGTAGCTGAGCCGGGCATGATCGATGGGCTGCTCGAAGAGGCCGGCGATCAGTTGACCGACGAGGTCGGCTCCGGCTGCTTCGGCGAGCGGGAAGCCGCCGGCGATACGGGCGTTGGCCTCCGTCAGGAGTACGCGTGGCTCCTCGCCGGTGCGGGTGAAGCCCTGTACGCAGCACACGCCCTCGGCGCCCACGGCCCTCAAGGCTGCTTTGACCAAGCCGGTGATCTCCGAGTCGTGGACGGTCTCGGAGACCATGGACAGGCCCGCTTTGACCAGCAGCCTGTGACGCACGACGACGGAGGCGCGCGCGCTGCGGTCGACGAGGCAATCGGCGGTGAACTCGCCGCCGTCGATGCGCTCTTGCACGAGCGGGTCCGAGGTGAGGCGGCACAAAACCTTCGCTTCGCTGCGGCTGGTGCAGTAGGTGATGCCCTGCGATCCGTGCCCGCGCCGCGGCTTGACGACCAGCGGCAGCCGGTCAGGGATCGTGTCGATCTGCTCGGGGAGCCAGGTGCGTGGGGTCGGGATACCGTGCTCGGTGAGCACGGCGGCGAAGCGGGCCTTGTCCCCGCAGGCATCGACGGTCGCGGCGGGCGGCAGCCAGACCCTCACTCCGCCGGCTGCCAGCGTCGAGCGCAGAGCCAGCAGCCGCGGCAGTTCCGCCTCCACACACGAGATGATCGCCTCCGCAGTGTGCTCGCGGCACAGCGTGAGGAGCTGCTTTTCGAACTCGGGTGCGTCAGCAGCCGGCAGGACCGCGGGGAGTGCTTCCGGAATGTGCAGTCCGGGGGAGAGTGGGTTGGCGTCGGCCGCGGTTACCTGGTGGCCGAGCCTGAGCAGCGATCTGGCCAGGTCGAATCCGGGGGCACCGCCCACTCCCGTGACGATGATCCGCCTGCTGGTCATCATCCGGCCGCCTTCGTCAACTGGACCGTCGGCGTCAGCGCCTCAGGGTTGCGCAGCAAAGGTGCCCAACGCCCCGGGTTCTCCCTATACCAGCGGACGGTCTCGGCGATGCCCTCGGCCAGGTCTCGGCGAGGGCAGTAGCCGAGGGAGCGGATCTTCGACCAGTCCATCGCGTACCGGATGTCGTTGGCCCGTCGATCCGGTACGCAGGTCACCGAGGACCAGTCGGCACCGCACTCCCGCAGAATGAGGGCGGTCAGCTCCTTGTTCGTCACGTTGGTGCCGGCACCGATGTTGTACACCTCGCCCGGCCGGCCATCTCGGAGTACGAGTTCGATGGCGCTGCAGTTGTCCTGGACGTGCAGCCAGTCCCGCACGTGCTCGCCCTCGCCATGGAGCGTGACCTTGTCGTCCTTGAGCAGGCTGGTGACGAACAGCGGGATCATCTTCTCGGGGTGCTGCGCCGGTCCGTAGTTGTTGGCGGAGCGGGTCACGCACACCGGCACGCCGTAGGTACGGAAGTACGCCAGCGCCACCAGGTCGCTGGCCGCCTTCGACGCCGCGTACGGCACCGTCGGCCGCACCGGATCACCCTCACCTGCTGCACCGGACGGCACAGGACCGTAGACCTCGTCGGTGGAGATGTGCACCACCTTGGCCGTTCTGTGCCGTTTGGCGGCATCGAGCAGCGTGTGCGTGCCGATGACATTCGTCGCCAGGAAGTTCCCGGCCTCGTAGAACGAGCGATCCACGTGCGACTCCGCCGCCAGGTGCACGATCGCCGAGTGCTTGCGAACCAGGTCGTCTACCAGCGGCTCATCCAGGACACTGCCCTGAATGAACTCCAGCTTCGGCGACAAGAACGCCTCACCCAGGTTCTCGATGTGACCGGCGTAGGTGAGCGCGTCCAGCACGGTGACCCGGCGGACATCGCTGAAGTGCAGCAGACGCTTGACCAGATGAGAGCCGATGAACCCGGCTCCGCCCGTGACCAGTACGGCTTCCATGGTGCTCCCCTTCCACACGTCGAGGACCAGAGAGGCAGATCCAGGCGCCCCCGCCTGGCACCATTGACCCTCAGAGGGGCACGATGAGGCGACGATGAGCCGCACTCACTCACGAGCCCGCTGAACTCCCGGAAAGGACCGGCCCCTGTGAAGAGCGAGGAACGGGCCACGTTCGCCGCGGAACTCACGCACTGGCGCAACGTCCGCGGCCTGTCGAAGGCGGCCCTCGCCAGCCGACTCAACATCGACCCGTCCTACGTCAGCCACCTCGAAGCAGGCCGCGAGCACGGCAGTTCCCCACTCGCCCGCCGAGCAGACACCGAGCTGCGCGCCGCCGGCGCCCTCTGGCAGGCATGGCAGCGAACAGACACCACACCCGCCACCGCCGTCCAAGACGATCCGCCCGCGGGCACCGGACTGCTGGTCCTGGAGGACGAAGCCGGCCTCACGTACGACGCCGGCAGCTACTACCTGCGGATGCGCAGACTCTTACGGAACAACGGCATCGAGCCAGTCACCCGCTACCTCGTACGCATCGCCGTGGACCGCCACCCCACCAACCCGGAACGCTCCAACGCCCTCTACCGCAAGTTCCCCCTTACCTGGGAAGAACTGGGACTAGAAGCCCACTGCGGGAGCGAGCCGATGGAATGGATCGTCAAACACGACCGTGATGCGTTCAAGGAAGTCTGGCTCCAGTTCCAGAATCCCACGAGCCGCTTTCCGCTCTACCCCGGCCAACAGACGGAGATCACTTACTCCTACAGCGTCAGCGACCAGAAGTGGGGAAATTGGTTCCAACGCGCAATCAGGTTACCGACCCGCTGCCTGTCCGTGGAACTAGCATTCCCAGCCGATGCCGCACCGACTGCATGGGGCACCGAGACATCAATGAGCGCCGACGTCGCTCCCCTTCGCACACCGCTCCAGCAGTCGACCCGAAACGACCAGACGGTGTTCACCTGGAGCACCGTTGATCCGCCTCTGCACGCGCGATACCGCGTCGAATGGCGCCTAAAGAACCAACACGAAGAGAAAGAAAATCAAGCCGTGGACGCCATCGCCACCAGCCACGCAATGGCGAACGCCGGAATCGCGCAACTCGGCAACCCGGTCCTCACTGGCCTCGCCCGCCCCTTCGACCTGCCAACTGAAGAGGAAGAAGCAGAGCGGGTCATCCGCGAACTCATGGCCGCCACCGACCGAGTACGGCAACTACACACCTTCGGCAAAGGCATGGGCATCGCCGCACCCCAACTCGGCATCGACCGCTCCGCAGCCGTCATCCTCCCACCAGATGCCGACGCGGACGCCATTATTCTACTGAATGCCACGATAGTGGAATCCTCGGCAGAACAGGACGAACAGTACGAAGGCTGCCTGAGCTTCTTCGACGTGCGCGGCCTCGTCCCACGCGCCCTCTCCATCGTCGTGGCTCACTGCAACCTCGACGGCACCCCCAGACTGTCCCGCTTCTCCCAAGGTCAGGCCCGCCTCGTTGCTCACGAAGTGGATCACCTGGCAGGCATTCTTTACCGCGAGCGGATGCGTCGAGGCGTCCCCCCGATCCCCGTGGAAGAATACCGTGGAATAGGACAAAAATGGACCTATAACACAAGGCGTGGTGCCGAGAGTTCGTAACTAGCGGCAGGGGTCGCCGTACCAGGGCGCGCGGGGTGGGCTACGCGCTGGAGAGTGCACCCGCCGCCCCCACGCCTGGATCGAGGCGGACAACTGCCGAGTCAGGATGCTCGACCCGCACGCCGCCCACCGCACCCTCCGCCGCGCCAGCGGAGAAGGGCGGTGCTGCCTGGCGGTGCCGCCGCAAGACACCAGGGCCCGCCCCGCACCCGGCAGATTCTCGGGGTCCTCGCAACACCTGATGGCTTACGTGGTCGTCAGTAGATCACGCAGGCGCTCGGCTGGTGTTCTCCAGTCGAGCGTTTTGCGTGGTCGGCGGTTGAGTTGCTGGGCGACGTGTTCGAGGTCTTCTGGGCTGTGGACGGACAGGTCGGTGCCTTTGGGGAAGTACTGCCGCAGCAGGCCGTTGGTGTTCTCGTTCGATCCGCGTTGCCAGGGTGAGTGCGGGTCGCAGAAG
>NZ_JCANSZ010000012.1:0-160532 GCF_059570535.1 Streptomyces sp. CNP082 | reverse complement strand
CCCTGTCGGCTCTTCCTGGCTGAACCAGATCGAGATCTGGTTCGGGGTCATCACCCGGCAGTCGATCCGTCGCGGCACGTTTTCCAGCGTCAACGTCCTGGTCAAACAGATCCGCGACTACATCGACTCCTGGAACCAGAACCCGAAACCATTCACCTGGACCGCAACGACCGGCGAGATCCTCGCGAAGGTCCGGCTCGTCGCGACCAGCGTGAAGAAGCTTGTCAACAACAACTCGAACTGACACGAACCGGATCACGAGACACTAGCGGCATCTTTCGTAAAAATCAGGCGTGACCCATTGTCGGCGACATAGGTAACTTCACTTTCTGAAACCTGAAGTCCCACGTCGTAGACAGACGTCCAGCCCTTACCGAACATGCCTTCACGGCCATTGTCCGATGCATATGTACGTCGCAGTTCGAACGGGACTCCTGGAGCCGCCACCGTGGCATCCACGACCGATTCATTGAGTGCCCCGGTGCCGGTGTTAACGGGATCCCCCAGATAACCCTGGAATTGCTGACGCCCGCTCGTGTCGGAGCAGACGCAGCCGATTTTCTCATCGGCAGCGATGCGCAGTGGAGGCCCCTGTGCTGCGATATTCGGGGACCTGACTTCTTCACTCCACCCGGTGGCGCAGCCCCAACCGCGCGGATCTGAATAGGTGCCCGGGTCGGCCGACACCGCGATCTTCGCGTAATACTCGACACCCAGTTCCAGAATGGTCGGGTCGTCGACTGCCCACTGGCTGGTGGGGTACCAGTCTCGCTCCCCTTCCGGATCCGAGTGGCACCACTGCTTGATCAACTGATCGTCCGAGGCTCGGTAAAGGGCGTGGTGAAAGGACTCAATTCCTACGGGGTTGTCCCACTTGAGGTCCCCCCACTCGACATCGAAGCCGAACCAATTATGCGGGGCTACCCGCATGTTCGAAACGGGGCTGACGGCCAGTGGCCTGGTCTCGTCGCGGGATGCCTCGCCTGGCCCCAGATCAGGGTTCCTCGATGGTCCGTTAAGCGTTTCACCTGGCAATTCGATGGAGGCGCCCCGCTTATCCGGCGCCCGCAACTCGGCCACCTGCGCCCGACGCTCCTTCAGCGTCATCGGCTGCTCTGGATCCAACGGCTCCGACATGCGCGCTGTCATGGAGTTCGTTACTTCGGCTGCACTGTGCTGACCTGTCGTAGCCGCCGACGCGACTGGCTCTGCCATGCGCAGCCCACTGGCAAGAAGCGCCAATAAGGTGATCCCTGCCAGAGCGCCCCGCAGCCCGATGAAACGCAGCATCGGTCAACCCCTCCCATACTGCACATTCCACCGCGAATGTGAATAGTTGCTCGTACGATGACTCATAGATCACTCCCCGTCAACGGTTGGGGACTCTTTGTCTAGATCTAGTGGGTCGCGTACGCCTGCACAGCCGAAGCGACTTCAGGAGGAAGCGGTGATCGCCGCGAAGCCTCATGGGATCCGACCGTCGATCGTCGGGGGGTGTCGTGTTCGGGCGGCGCGGCGGGGAGTGCTCCTGGCGCCGACGTGGGAAAGCAGGGGTGTCTTGGGTGGATAAAGGGGCGCAATCGCCCGGATCGCCCCTCCTGCCTGCGCCGTTAGGCCACGCGCGTGCCTGATTGATCACACCTGAGCCCCCATGACCGGTGTGCCGACGCACCGTCGCTACGATGGCGAAGGCCGGTGGACCGTACCCGGCCGGGTCATGACCGACAGTGCACTGCCCGAGCCCTGACGGCCGGCCCCCGATCAGTTTCCGGAGGGTTTTTCCGTGCCGGCTGGAACGCTCTACCGCGGCCGGGAAGGCATGTGGTCCTGGGTGGCGCACCGCGTCACCGGCGTCCTCATCTTCTTCTTCCTGTTCGTCCACGTCCTCGACACGTCGCTGGTGCGGGTGTCCCCCGAGGCGTACGACGAGGTGGTGGCCACGTACAAGACGCCGATCGTGGCGCTGCTGGAGTACGGGCTCGTCGCCGCCGTCCTCTTCCACGCGCTCAACGGCCTGCGCGTCATCGCCGTCGACTTCTGGTCGAAGGGCACCCGGCTGCAGAAGCCGATGCTGTGGACCGTGGTCGGGATCTGGGCGGTGCTGATGGCCGGAGCGATCTATCCGGTGCTCGGCCACTCCGCGCGCGAGCTGTTCGGGAGCTGAGGAACATGGCCACCACCGACGTCGAACTGACCGGCTCCACCGCCGCGTACTCCGCCGACAACCCCGCCCCGCTCATCGAGGCCCCCCGCGCCCGCACGCCCCGCGCCACCGCGTCCACGCCCCGTATTCGCACCAACGTCGAGCTGTACGGCTGGCTGTTCATGCGGCTGTCGGGGGTCGTGCTCGCGGTCCTGGTCGTCGGCCACCTGCTGATCCAGCTGGTGCTGGACGGCGGCGTCAGCAAGATCAGCTTCGCCTTCGTCGCCGGCCGCTGGGCTTCCCCGTTCTGGCAGGGCTGGGATCTGGTCATGCTCTGGCTCGCGATGCTGCACGGCGCCAACGGGCTGCGCACGGTCATCAACGACTACGCCGAGCGCGACGGCACCCGTTTCTGGCTGAAGATGCTGCTGTACTCCGCCACGGTCTTCACCGTCCTCCTGGGCACGTTGGTGATCTTCACCTTCGACCCGAACATCCGCTGACGCGGCGAAGAGGTTCCCCTCATGCAGATCCACAAGTACGACACCGTGATCGTCGGCGCGGGCGGCGCCGGCATGCGCGCCGCCATCGAGGCGACGAAGCGCAGCCGCACCGCCGTCCTGACCAAGCTGTACCCGACGCGCTCCCACACCGGCGCCGCCCAGGGCGGCATGGCCGCCGCCCTCGCGAACGTCGAGGAGGACAACTGGGAGTGGCACACCTTCGACACCATCAAGGGCGGTGACTACCTGGTCGACCAGGACGCCGCCGAGATCCTGGCGAAGGAGGCCATCGACGCGGTCCTCGACCTGGAGAAGATGGGCCTGCCCTTCAACCGCACCCCGCAGGGCCGGATCGACCAGCGCCGCTTCGGCGGCCACTCGCGCAACCACGGCGAGGCGCCGGTGCGCCGCGCGTGCTACGCGGCGGACCGCACCGGCCACATGATCCTCCAGACGCTCTACCAGAACTGCGTGAAGGAGGGCGTGGAGTTCTTCAACGAGTTCTACGTCCTCGACCAGCTCATCACCGAGACCGACGGGATCAAGCGGTCGGCGGGCGTGGTCGCGTACGAGCTGGCGACCGGCGAGATCCACGTCTTCCAGGCCAAGGCCGTCATCTACGCCTCGGGCGGCAACGGCAAGTTCTTCAAGGTCACCTCCAACGCCCACACCCTGACCGGCGACGGGCAGGCGTCGGTGTTCCGGCGCGGGCTGCCGCTGGAGGACATGGAGTTCTTCCAGTTCCACCCGACCGGCATCTGGCGGATGGGCATCCTCCTCACCGAGGGCGCGCGCGGCGAGGGTGGCATCCTGCGCAACAAGGACGGCGAGCGCTTCATGGAGAAGTACGCGCCCGTCATGAAGGACCTCGCCTCGCGCGACGTCGTCTCCCGCGCGATCTACACCGAGATCCGCGAGGGGCGCGGCTGCGGCCCCGAGGGCGACCACGTCTTCCTGGACCTCACGCACCTGCCGCCGGAGCAACTCGACGCCAAGCTGCCGGACATCACCGAGTTCGCGCGCACGTACCTGGGGATCGAGCCGTACACCGACCCGATCCCGATCCAGCCGACCGCGCACTACGCGATGGGCGGCATCCCCACCAACGTGCGCGGCGAGGTGCTGGCGGACAACACCACGGTCGTCCCCGGGCTGTACGCGGCCGGCGAGGTGGCCTGCGTCTCCGTACACGGCGCCAACCGGCTGGGCACCAACTCGCTGCTCGACATCAACGTCTTCGGCCGCCGCGCGGGCATCGCCGCGGCGGAGTACGCCGCGACGGCGGACCACGCCGAACTGCCGGAGGACCCGGCGGCGTTCGTGGTCGGCGAGGTGGAGCGGCTGCGCGACTCGGCGGGCCAGGAGCGGGTCGCCGAGCTGCGGCGCGAGCTGCAGGAGACGATGGACAAGAACGTGATGGTCTTCCGCACGGAGCAGACCATCAAGGAGGCGGTCGAGAAGCTCGCGGAGCTGCGCGAGCGGTACCGGAACGTCAGCATCCAGGACAAGGGCCGGCGTTTCAACACCGACCTGCTGGAGGCGATCGAGCTGGGCAACCTGCTCGACCTGGCCGAGGTCATGGCGATCTCCGCGCTCGCCCGCAAGGAGTCCCGGGGCGGCCACTACCGCGAGGACTACCCGAACCGCGACGACGTCAACTTCATGCGCCACACCATGGCGTACCGCGAGGTCGGCGACGACGGCGCGGAGACCGTCCGGCTCGACTACAAGCCGGTCGTGCAGACCCGCTACCAGCCGATGGAGCGTAAGTACTGATGGCAACCCCCGTCATGGACAAGGCCGAGGCCGAGGCTGCCCGGCCGGCAGAGTCCCCGTACATCACCGCGACGTTCCGCATCCGCAGGTTCAACCCGGAGACGGCGGCGGAGTCGTACTGGGAGGACTTCCAGGTCGAGATCGACCCGAAGGAGCGGGTCCTCGACGCGCTCCACAAGATCAAGTGGGACATGGACGGGTCCCTGACCTTCCGCCGCTCCTGCGCCCACGGCATCTGCGGCTCCGACGCGATGCGCATCAACGGCCGCAACCGGCTGGCGTGCAAGACGCTGATCAAGGACATCTCGCCGGAGAAGCCGATCACCGTGGAGCCGATCAAGGGCCTGACGGTGCAGAAGGACCTGATCGTCGACATGGAGCCGTTCTTCCAGGCGTACCGCGACGTGATGCCGTTCCTGGTGACCCACGGCAACGAGCCGACGCGCGAGCGCCTGCAGTCGGCGGCGGACCGGGAGCGGTTCGACGACACGACGAAGTGCATCCTGTGCGCGGCGTGCACGAGCTCGTGCCCGGTGTTCTGGAACGACGGCCAGTACTTCGGCCCGGCGGCGATCGTGAACGCGCACCGCTTCATCTTCGACAGCAGGGACGAGGCGGGGGAGCAGCGCCTGGAGATCCTGAACGACAAGGACGGGGTGTGGCGCTGCCGCACGACGTTCAACTGCACGGACGCCTGCCCCCGGGGGATCGAGGTCACGAAGGCGATCCAGGAGGTCAAGCGGGCGCTGATCACGCGGCGGTTCTAGGACCTGGGCCCGCCGGCCCCGCCACCCGCCTGCCGCGGGCGCCGGGGCCGCGGACCGCGGCTCAGCCGTGGAGGTCCATGTCTACGCGATGTCCTCGCCGAACGCCTCCGTGATGTCTTCGACGGCACCGCTGGCGTCCCCGCGCCACCGGCTCACGGCATCGGCCGCGTCGCGCAGGACCTGGGCTCTTACGGCGCGTTCCACGTAGGCGGAGAGATTGCCGTGTGTTGCTGCCTTGGCCGCGGCGAGGAGGTCCGGAGGGAGAGTCAGGGTGACGCGCTCACGTGCCTGCCTGTGCGGGGTCATACTCAACGTGACACTTCCGTCGTGACACGGCCTTGCTCGCGTAGGCTCTCGGCGACGAAGCCGCGGAGAAAAAACATGCCGTGCTCCACGCGATCAGTCCTGCGGCGGGTCGGTGAAGAGCTCTTCGACGCTCGTGGCGGTGATGGCCTTGTCGAGCCAAGTGTCGAGCATGGCCAAGTCGGTGCAGTCGGCGATGCGTTCGCGTGTGGAGTCATCCACGGGGATGCCGCGGGCCGCCAGCACCCGGAGCACGCTCACCGCCTGCCCCTCCGCTCGTCCTTCTTCGCGCCCCTCAGCGCGCCCCTTTTCTTGGCCCTCTTCGCGTAGTCCTTCGGCGACGTAGCTACGGAAGGAAAACAAGCCGGTCTCCACGAAGTTCCTCCAGATCTTCCCGGCCGGGGTCTTCTCCAGACCACTGGCCGCCAGTTCGACGCAGATCGTGCGGGTGTCGTCGTCGGTCTTCTGCAGGGCTTCCGCCAGCACTGCCAGTATGGCACCCGCATCCGGGTCATTGCTGTGCGTAATGGCGGAGAAGACCGCGAACGGCACGTCCTCCGCCGCGCGTTCGTAGTCGGTGATCTTCGGGACGTTGTGCGGGCCCAGCACCAGCGGGGTGAGCGTGAGGTTCGGGTGGGACGGGTGGCCGATACGGAAGGGGCTGGAGGCCCACAGGGCGGTTCGGCGGTCGCGGCAGACGACGAGGAGGATCGGATGGTGGCCGTATCTGTTGCGGACGTAGCTGAGGTAGTACGCCCAACTGTCCGGCTTGTCCTCGTCCGGCTTCGTCTGGGCTTCGACCAGCAGGAAGTAGGTATTCCCGTCGGGGAACTCCAGCCGCAGCAGCGTGTCCACGTGGCGCTCTACCGGCCGTACCTCCGTGACGTCGCTGTCGATCGCCGTCACCACGGCGTCGCCCGGCAACGGGAGGTCCAGCAGCCTGAAGGCGCTGGTGAATAACCCCGGGATCTGCTGGAAGGCCCGGTGGTGCGTCTCGTGTGGGGAGTTGACCACGAAAGGGACGCTAGTCGCCGATCCGGCGATTCCATCGGCATATCGGTTTATCTCGCTCGAACGAGCGAACGACTCCCGGTCGTGTTGACGCCCCCGCGCCCCCGCCCCCCGCTCAGTCCAGCCGGTCCAGGATCAGCGGTCCCCGCTTCACCGCCGCCCCCGGCGGTGCCACGTCGTACGACCCCTCCAGCGCCGCCAGCGCCTCCGGGATCCGTTCCGGGGTGTCCGTGTGCAGCGTCAGCAGCGGCTGGCCCGCCGTCACCGGTGTGCCCGGCTTCGCGTGGAGTTCCACGCCCGCCGCCGCCTGGACCGGGTCCTCCTTGCGGGCGCGGCCCGCGCCCAGGCGCCAGGCCGCCAGGCCCACCGCGTACGCGTCCAGGCGCGTGAGCACGCCCGCCGCCGCGGCCTCCACCGTGTGGGTCTCGCGGGCCGTGGGGAGCGGGGCCGACGGGTCGCCGCCCTGGGCGGCGATCATGCGGCGCCAGACGTCCATCGCCGAGCCGTCCGCCAGCGCCGCCGCCGGGTCCGCGTCCGGCAGGCCGGCCGCCGTCAGCATCTCGGCGGCCAGCGCGAGTGTCAGCTCCACCACGTCCGCCGGGCCGCCGCCGGCCAGGACCTCCAGCGACTCGCGGACCTCCAGCGCGTTGCCCGCCGTCAGGCCCAGCGGCGTGGACATGTCGGTGAGCAGCGCCACGGTGCGCAGCCCGTGGTCGTTGCCGAGGCCGACCATCGTCGCCGCCAGTTCCCGCGCCTTGTCCAGGTCCTTCATGAATGCGCCGGAGCCGACCTTCACGTCCAGCACCAGCGCGCCCGTACCCTCGGCGATCTTCTTCGACATGATCGAGGACGCGATGAGCGGGATCGACTCCACCGTCCCCGTCACGTCCCGCAGCGCGTACAGCTTGCGGTCGGCCGGCGCCAGGCCCGTGCCCGGGGCGCAGATCACGGCGCCGACGTCGCGCAGGATCGCCATCATCTCGTCGTTCGACAGCGAGGCCCGCCAGCCCGGGACGGACTCCAGCTTGTCCAGCGTGCCGCCGGTGTGGCCGAGGCCGCGGCCCGACAACTGCGGCACCGCCGCCCCGCAGGCGGCGACCAGCGGCGCCAGCGGCAGCGTGATCTTGTCGCCGATGCCGCCCGTCGAGTGCTTGTCGGCGGTCGGGCGCGGCAGGGAGGTGAAGTCCATCCGCTCGCCGGAGGCGATCATCGCCGCGGTCCAGCGGGCGATCTCGTCGCGGTCCATGCCGTTGAGCAGTATCGCCATGGCCAGCGCGGACATCTGCTCGTCCGCGACCTCGCCGCGGGTGTACGCGGCCACGACCCAGTCGATCTGCTCGTCGGTGAGCCGCTCGCGGTCGCGCTTGGCGCGGATGACGGAGATGGCGTCCATTAGTTCTGCGATCCTCCGGTCTGGGACCTGCTCAGCTCGAACGGGCCGAACGCGTCGGGCAGCAGCTCGGCCAGCGGCCGGATGCCCGCCGGGGTGTCGAGCAGCAGCCGGGGGCCGCCGTGCTCGCTGAGCAACTGGCGGCAGCGCCCGCACGGCAGGATGAGCTGCCCGTCGCCGTTGACGCAGGTGAAGTGGGTGAGCCGGCCGCCGCCGCTGGCGTGCAGCGCGGATACGAGGCCGCATTCCGCGCACAGGGTGACGCCGTACGAGGCGTTCTCCACATTGCAGCCGACGACCGTACGGCCGTCGTCCACCAGCGCCGCGGCGCCCACCCGGTACCGGGAGTACGGGGCGTACGCCCGGGACATCGCGTCCCGGGCCGCCCGCCGCAGCGCCTCCCAGCGCCCGTCGTCCCCGGCGCTGCCAGCCGCGTCCGTCACGTGCTCTCTCCCCTTCGGTAGCGTTTGCCGATCCACTTCGGTACCCGCAGCCGCTGCGCGAACACCGCCAGCACCACCAGCGTGGTGACGTACGGCGTGGCCTCCACGACCTCGCGCGGCACCGTGTCCGTCGCCGCGTACAGCACGCCGAGGAGCACCGCCGCGACGCCCGCCGCTATCGCCGCCCGGGCGCCGCCGCGTACGTACTTCCACACCGCGTACACCGCGAGCAGCACGGCCAGCAGCAGGAACAGCGCG
This sequence comes from Streptomyces sp. CNP082, assembly GCF_059570535.1. Taxonomy (NCBI): domain Bacteria; kingdom Bacillati; phylum Actinomycetota; class Actinomycetes; order Kitasatosporales; family Streptomycetaceae; genus Streptomyces; species Streptomyces sp. CNP082. Next base: position 151,938 of record NZ_JCANSZ010000012.1, on the reverse strand, counting down.
TGCACCGCCTCGCCGCCGCCGCGCAACTGGAGGCTGTCGGTGAAGCCGAACAGCCCGGCCGCCAGCGCGGTGCCGCCCGGCCGCCAGTTGCCGAAGATCATCGACGCCAGGCCGATGTAGCCCCGGCCGCCCGTCTGGCCCTCCAGGTAGATGTGGGTGAACGTGACGAGGAACGCGCCGCCGAGCCCGGCGAGCGCGCCGGAGACGGTCAGGGCCGCGTACTTGTACAGGTAGACGTTCACGCCCAGCGACTCGGCGGCCACCGGGTTCTCGCCGCAGGACCGCAGCCGCAGCCCGAACGCCGAGCGCCACAGGATGAAGTACGTGAGCACGAAGAGCGCCGCCGCGACCAGGATCAGGTACGACACGTCGTCGGTGAGCCCGCGCAGGATGCCCGCGGTGTCGGAGAGGAAGAACCAGTGTTCGTCCTCCAGGTCCCCGAGCCAGTCGGTGAGCCCGGGTACGGAGAACGTGTGCATGTCGTCGACTTGCGGCGACTGCTTGTCCGTGCCGCCCGCCGCCAGCGCGTCGCCGTCCGCGAAGAAGAGCTTCGCCATGTACTGGGTGGCGCCCAGCGCAAGGATGTTGATCGCCACACCGGAGACGATGTGGTCGACGCCGAACGTGACCGTGGCCATCGCGTGCACCAGGCCGCCCAGCGCGCCGCCGATCACACCGGCGAGCGCGCCCGCCCACGGCCCGTGCTGCCAGCCGATCCAGCCGGCGAAGAACGTGCCGAGGATCATCATGCCTTCGAGGCCGATGTTGATCACGCCGGACCGCTCCGCCCACAGCCCGCCGAGACCGGCCAGGCCGATCGGCACGGCGAGCGCGAGCGCGCCGCCGATCTGCGCGGAGGCGGTGAGGTTGGTGGTGTCGGTGAGCGCGCGTACCGCGGAGAGCAGCAGCAGGCCGCCGGCGACGAGCAGGAGCACCTGCGGCAGCCCGAGCCGCCGCTTGCCGCCGTTTGCGGACGGTTGCTTCGCGGGCGTGGCGGCGCCCGTCCTGGTCACCGTACTCACGCGCCCACCTCCGCCTTGTCGTTGGTACGTGCCTGGGCCAGCTCCTCGCCGACGCGGCGCTGCTGGTCCCGCAGCGCCCAGCGGCGGACTACCTCGTAGGCGATGACGACGCAGAGCACGATGATGCCCTTGATGACCTCGACGATCTTCTGGTCGTAGCCCTCGAACTCAAGCTGCGTGCCGGTGCGCTCCAGGAAGGCCCACAGCAGCGCGCCGATCGCGATGCCCACGGGGTGGTTACGGCCGAGGAGGGCGATGGCGATGCCGGTGAAGCCGACGCCGAGCGGGAAGTCGGTGCCGTAGTTGTACGACTCGCCCAGCAGCGTCGGCATCCCGACCAGGCCGGCGACGGCGCCGGAGAGCACCATGCTGGTGACGATCATGCGCTTGACGTCCACGCCGCTCGCGGCGGCGGCCGTCTCGGACTGGCCGACGCTGCGCAGGTCGAAGCCGAAGCGGGTGCGGTTGAGGATGAACCAGTACAGTACGCCGGCGAGGACGGCGAAGATGACGAAGCCGTTGATGTCCCCGACCGAGGTCTCGAACATGAAGATGCGGCTGGAGGACGGGAGATCGGGGGTGTGGGTGAGGTTCCCGTCCTTCTCGCCGAGGCGGCCCGCGGTGAGGTAGTAGCCGATGACGGCGCCGGCGATCGAGTTGAGCATGATCGTCGTGATGACCTCGCTGACGCCGCGGGTGGTGCGCAGCACGCCCGCGATGCCCGCCCAGATCGCGCCGACGCCCATGGCGACCAGGATGATCAGCGGGATCTGGATGATGCCGGGCAGCGACAGCGCGCCCCCGACGGCGGCGGCGAAGAAGGCCGCGATGCGGTACTGGCCGTCGACGCCGATGTTGAAGAGGTTCATCCGGAAGCCGATGGCCACGGCCAGCGCGGAGAGGAAGAACATCGTCGACTTGTTGACGATGTAGACGGCGCTGCGGTCGGTCGTCCCGAACTCGATCATGACCTGGTAGGCCCGGAACGGGTCCTTCCCGGAGATCAGGATGATCAGCGAGGTGAGCACCAGCGCGGCGAAGATCGCCAGTACCGGGGCGCCGACCGCCGTGATCAGCTTGTCCCTGTCGAGGCGTTTCATCGGGTACGGCCTCCGTCCTGCCCGTCGTCGGTGGAGGCTTCCGTGCCGTGGTCCGCAGCCGGGTTCGCAGCCGGGTCCGCAGCGGGGCCGCCGCCCGCGGTCTTGCGCGGGGGCGCGTCCTGCGCCGCCGCGTCGTCCTCCAGGTGGCCGCTCGCCGCGCCCGTCATGGCGCTGCCCAGCTCCTCCGGCGTGATCGCGGCCGGGTCGGCGTCGGCGACCAGCCGCCCGCGGTACATCACCCGCAGCGTGTCGGAGAGGCCGATCAGCTCGTCCAGGTCCGCGGAGATCAGCAGCACCGCCAGCCCCTCGCGGCGGGCCTCGCGGATCTGCTCCCAGATCTCCGCCTGCGCGCCCACGTCCACGCCGCGCGTGGGGTGGGCGGCGATGAGCAGCTTCGGCCGGTGGCTCATCTCCCGGCCGACGATCAGCTTCTGCTGGTTGCCGCCGGAGAGCGAGGCGACGGTCACGTCGATGCCCGGGGTGCGGACGTCGTACTCCTCGACGATCCGCTTGGTGTCCCGGCGGGCCCCGGCGGCGTCGATGAGCACGCCGCGGCTGTTGGGGCGTTCCGTGGTGTGGCCGAGGATGCGGTTCTCCCACAGCGGGGCCTCCAGCAGCAGGCCGTGCCGCTGGCGGTCCTCGGGGATGTAGCCGATGCCGCCCTCGCGGCGCTTGCGGGTGGCGGCGTGGCTGATGTCCTTGCCGTCCAGGACGATGCTGCCGCCGTCCGGGTCGCGCAGCCCCATGATGGCCTCGACCAGCTCGGACTGGCCGTTGCCCTCCACGCCGGCGATGCCCAGCACCTCGCCTTTGTGGATGGTGAAGGAGATGTGGTCCAGCACCTCGCGCAGCACGCCGTCGGCATCGACGGCACTCAGGTGCAGCTCGCTGACGTGCAGCATCGCCACGTCGGTGACCGTGGACTCGCGGGTCTCTGGCGTGGGCAGCTCGGTGCCCACCATCAGCTCGGCGAGCTGCTTGGGGGTGACGTCGGCGGGCTTGACCGAGGCGACGGTGGTGCCGCGCCGGATGACGGTGATGTCGTCGGCGACGGCGAGGACTTCACCGAGCTTGTGCGAGATGAACAGCACCGTCAGGCCCTCGGCCTTCAGCCCGCGCAGGTTGTCGAAGAGCGCGTCGACCTCCTGCGGGACGAGGACCGCGGTGGGCTCGTCGAGGATGAGCGTACGGGCGCCGCGGTAGAGGACCTTGAGGATCTCCACCCGCTGCCGGTCGGCGACGCCGAGGTCCTCGACCAGCACGTCGGGGCGGATGCCCAGGCCGTACGCCTCGGACAGCTCCATGATCCTCGCGCGCGCCCGGTCGCCGATGCCGTGCAGCTTCTCGCTGCCCAGGACGGTGTTCTCCAGCACGGTGAGGTTGTCGGCGAGCATGAAGTGCTGGTGCACCATGCCGATTCCGCGCGCGATGGCGTCGGCCGGGCTGTGGAACGTGACCTGCTCGCCGTCGAGCGTGATCGTGCCCTCGTCCGGCTTCTGCATGCCGTAGAGGATCTTCATCAGGGTGGACTTGCCCGCGCCGTTCTCGCCGACGAGGGCGTGCACGGTGCCGCGGCGCGCGGTGATGTCGATGTCGTGGTTGGCGACGACGCCGGGGAAGCGTTTCGTGATGCCGTGGAGCTCGACGGCGGCCGTCCCCGCGGGCGGGTCGGGCGCAGTGGAGCTGCTGCTGGGGGTGTGGATGGCGCACTCCTCGTCGAGGCGGTGGATACGGGGCGGCGGACGTACCGAAGCGCCGTACGGAAGACGCGAGTTACGTGACGCGAGTTACGGCATATCACGCTACGCGCGTAGTCCGGAGGCAGAGGTACGGGGTCCGGTGGACGGCCGGCTGGCGCCGTCCACCGGACCCCGGGACACGTACCGTGCTCAGGGAGTGTCGTTGACCGTGATCTCGCCGTCGGCGATCTTCTTCTTGGCGGCGTCGATCTCGCCCTGGATGTCGTCGATGAACCCGCCGGAGGTGGCGAGGCTCACGCCGTCGTCCTTGAGCGCGAAGGCGGTGTCGCCGGTGATCGGCTTCTCGTCCTGGACGCTCTTGATCACGTCGTAGACGGCCACGTCCACGTTCTTGACCACCGACGTCAGGATCGAGTCCTTGTAGTCCGCCAGCGCCTTGTCCTGATACTGGTCGGAGTCCACGCCGATCGCCCAGGCGCCGTCCTGCGCGGCCACGGCCTCGATCGAGCCCGTGCCGGACAGGCCCGCGGCGCTGTAGATGACGTCCGAGCCGGAGTCGAGCATGCCCTCGGCGCTGCTCTTGCCGCGCAGCGGGTCCTGGAAGCCCTTGATGTCGCTCTCGTAGAGGTACTTCACGTCGATCTTGACGTCGGGCTTGGTGTCCTTGACGCCCTGGACGAAGCCGGCCTCGAACTTCTTGATCAGGTTGTTGTGCACGCCGCCGATGAAGCCGACCTTGCCGGACTTGGTCTTCAGCGCGGCGGCCACGCCCGCGAGGTACGAGCCCTCGTGCTCGGCGAAGGTGACGCCGGCCACGTTCTTCGCCTGCGACGCCTCGTCGATCACGGCGAAGGTGGTGTCGGGGAAGTCCTGGGCGACCTTGTTGACCGACTTGCCGTACGCGAAGCCGACCCCGATCACCGGGTTGTAGCCCGCCTCGGCCAGCGAGGTGAGACGCTGTTCGCGGTCGGCCTCGGTCTCGCCCTCGCGGGCGGTCAGCTCCTTGCCGCCGAGGTCGAAGTCCTTCTTGGCCTTGTCGTACCCGCGGGCGGCAGACTCGTTGAAGGAGGCGTCGCTGCGACCGCCGACGTCGAATGCGAGGCCGACGCCCTTGTTGCTGCTGCCGCTGTCTTCGCTGCTGCACGCAGCACTGGTGAAAGCGAGGGCCGCGGTTGCCACACCCGCGGCGGCGATCTTGGTTACCCGGCGCAAGAGGACTTCCCCTTCGTCTTGCGAAGCGCCTCTTTCCGGCGCTGCTTCGGGGGCATCGTAACGCGCGTAGACAGAGCTGAACCTCAGGCAACGAACCCGTTACCGGATCGTCTCCGCGCCGGTGCTTTCGGCGGCGCGGGCGCGGTCGGCAATTGTCGGCTGACCTGTCGCTTCGCGGGATACGGGGCGGCTTGCGCGGGCCTGTGACCGGACCGTCGCAGCGGGTTCCGGCACGGCCCGGCCGGACGCTGCCGTGCGGGCCTCGGCGGTGGCCAGGAGTGTGGCGTGAATGGTGATGCCCGTGACACCGGTGAGGGCGATGATGCCGAGGACGACCACTCCGTTCCAGCCGACCGCGTGGAAGGCGATCGCGCCGGCGGTGGCGCCCGCGCTGTTCCCCGCGTAGTACGCGACCTGGTAGAGCGCCGACGCCTGCGCCCTGCCGGTCGTCGCCGTGCGGCTGACGGAGGCCGAGGCGACCGCGTGCCCGGCGAAGAAGCCCGCGGTGAGCAGCACGAGCCCGGCCAGCACCACGGCCAGCGCGTCGCTGACCGTCAGCAGCAGGCCGGCGGCGGTGGTGCCGGCGGCGGCGTACAGGGTGCCGCGGCGGCCGAGGCGGGCGACGAGCCGGCCGGCGGCGGCGGAGGAGCCGGTGCCGACGAGGTAGATGACGAAGACCGAGCCGATGAGGCCCGCGGACAGGCCGAACGGCGGGCCGGCCAGCCGGTAGCCGATCATCGTGTAGACCGCGCCGAAGACGGTCATGAACAGCAGCCCGATCGTGTACAGCCGGCGCATCAGCCCGTCGGCGAGATGACCGCGTACGGTCCGCGCGAGCGCCCGCGGCGCCAGCGGGGCGGCGGTGAAGTGCCGGGCGCGCGGCAGCAGTACGCCGAACGCGACCGCGCAGAGCAGCGAGAGCACGGCGACGGTGGCCAGCGCCGCGCGCCAGCCCCAGGCGTCCGCCGTCCAGCCGGTGAGGATGCGCCCCGCCATGCCGCCGATGCTGTTGCCCGCGACGAAGAGCCCCACGGCGCCGATCACCGCCCGGGCCCGTACCTCCTCGGCGATGAACGCGAGCGCCGACGCCGGGATCCCGGCGATCGCCGCGCCCTGGAGCGTACGCAGCGCGACGAGCGCACCCAGGTCGGGCGCGAACGGCATCGCAAGCCCCAGCAGCACGGCCGCCGCCAGCGACCACGCCATCGTCTTCTGCCGGCCGAACCGCTCGGAGACGGCGCTCAGCGGCAGCACGGCCAGTGCGAGGGCGGCGGTGGTGGCGGAGACGGTCCAACTGGCCGCGCCGGGGCTGACGCCGAGGTCGGCGGAGAGGTCGGGCAGCAGGGCCTGGGTGGAGAACAGCAGGCTGAAGGTGGCGGCGCCGGCGGCGAACAGGCCGAGGAGCACGCGGCGGTAGCCGGGCTCGCCGGGGGCGTGCTGGGCAAGGGCGCTCACCTGCGGCGTAAGCGCCCCGGTATCAGAGGGCATGACAAGGAACGTACGGCTCCCGTGCTCATGCGTCCAATGCGGAAAACAGCGATAATCGATGCTGTGGTGAATGAGCAGAGGTCACGGGGGTCGCTGTCACGGTCCCGTCATCAGGAAGACATTTCGGCGGGCGAGCCGGGGGAGTGGGGGGCGGTGCTCGCGCCCCGGCTCGCGCAGTTCGCCGCCGTCGCGCGCGAGGAGCACGTCACCCGCGCCGCCCGCGCGCTCGGCGTCCCGCAGCCGACGCTGAGCCGCGCGATGGTGCGGCTCGAAGCCGACCTGGGCGTCGCGCTCTTCGCCCGCCGCGGCCGTACGCTCTCGCTGACGACCGCGGGCCGCGACTTCCTCGCGTACGCGGACCGCGCGCTGGCCGAGGTCGCCCGCGGAGCCGAGGCCGTACGCGCCGACGCGCACCCCGAGGCGGGCAAGGTGGCCTTCGGCTTCCTGCACACGCTCGGCTCGGAGACCGTGCCGGGGCTGCTGCGGGAGTTCCGCAGGGACCACCCGCGGGTGCGCTTCGCGCTGGTGCAGAACTACGGCGAGTGGATGCTGCAGCGGCTGCGCGCGGGCGAGTTGGACCTGTGCCTGACCTCCCCGGTGCCGGACGCGCCGGACCTGGTGGCGCGGCGCCTCGACGAGCAGCGCCTCCGGCTCGTCGTACCGGACGACCACCGGCTCGCCGGGCGGCGCCGGATCCGGCTCGCGGAGGTGGCGGAGGACCCGTTCGTGACGATGGAGGCGGGCTACGGGATGCGGCGGATGACGGAGGAGCTGTGCGCGCAGGCGGGGTTCGCGCCGCGGATCGCGTTCGAGGGGGAGGAGGCGGAGACGATCCGCGGCCTGGTGGCGGCGGGCCTCGGCGTCGCCCTGCTGCCGCCCCCGGCGGTGCCGCGGCCGGGGGTGGTGGAACTGGGCGTCACGGCCCCGCGGGCGGTGCGGGAGATCGGGGTGGCGTGGGTTGCGGGCCAGCAGGAGACGGCCCCGGTGGGGGCGTTCCGGCGGTTCCTGCTGGGCCGGCGGGGGCAGTTGCTGGCGGGGTGAGGGGCGGGGTTCTGCGGGTGTCCCGGTGTCCTGCGGGTGTCCCGGGGTTCTGCGGGCCCCCGGGGTTCCGCGGGTGCCCCCGGGCTCTTGGGCACCGGCGGCGCTTCCCACGTACAGCCGTACAGCCGCACACCCGCACATCCCCGCACACCCACCCCAGGGTAGGCCGCTCCTCCGACAACGCACCGGCCCGCGACCGCGGCCGGCCGCGGTCCGCCGCAACTGTCCCTACGCCGGGGCGAAGCCCGCCGCGAGCGGCATCCGCAGGCCGATCGGCGGGGGCGCCGCGAGGGCGTCGGTGAGCGGCCTGCTGTACGGCCGGCCGAAGAGCGAGCCCCTGACGAAGTCGGAGGCCAGGGCGAGGACTTCGGGCCGGTGCTGGTGCAGCCCGTGCCCGTCGGAGTGCACCTCGAAGCGGCACACGTCGCGGTTGGCCTTCTTCGCCCGTACCGCCAGCCGGTACGACAGGTCCGGGTCGGTGCGCCCGTCGTCCGTGCCGTGGACGAGCAGCACCGTGCGCCCGCTCAACTGCCGTACGGGCTCGGCGTCCGCCGTCCGCACGTCCGGCAGCCACGGCGCCAGCGCCAGCACCGAGACGACCGCCTCGTGCCCGGCGGCGCGCAGCGCGGCCCGGCCGCCGACGTCGGTGCCGACCAGCGCCACGGGCACGTCCCCGTACCGCCGTACGACCTCTTCCAGCGCCCACTCCGCGTCCTGCGCGGCGTCCGCCGCCGCGCCGTTCCAGCCCCGGTAGCGGTAGTGCACGGTGTGCGCGACGAGACCTTCGGCGCGACCGGCGCGGCCGAGCCGGCGGGCCAGCGACCACACGGAGGCGGCGGCGAGCCGCGACGGCCGCCGGCTGCTCTCCTCCTCGCCCGCGGGCAGCAGCAGCACCACCGCCTGCGCGGAGGGCGCCCCGATGGCGCGTCCGAGCCGGGCGGGGCGGGTCACGCTGGTCTCCTGTGCCATGGCAGCACGATTTCAGATGCCGGCCCCCCTGCCCAGTGGTCTGCACGGCCCCCTCCCGGGGGGACCGACCGGGCCCACCGACAGGGCAGTTGCCCCGGCGCCGCCCCGCGCACCCCGCGAGCACGCCCCCGGCACCCCCGGACCCCGCCCCCGTACAAACCCACCCGACTCCCCCCGGTCCGCCACCACACTGCCGAGCCCGCAGCGCCACTGCGCGCCCAGCGCGCCTGGCGCCCCGCCCGCCCAGCGCGCCTGGCGCCCCGCCCGCCACGGCGGTCGCGCCCCGCCCCCGGTGCGGGCCGCCCCGTCCGAACCGGCCTCATGCACCTGCACCCCCGCCGCAGCCCGGTCGTCACCGCCACGCGCGGCGCCTTCGGCTCGCGTCGGTGGCGGTCCCCGCCCTCGCCGTCTCCGCCCTCGCCGTCTCCGCCGTCCCCGTCTCCGCCGACTCCGCCCCCGCCGTCTCCGCCCCCCGGCCCCCGCCGACTCCGCCCCCGCCCCCCGCCTCGCCCCGCGTACCCGGGTACCGCGTTGCCGCGCCACCCGCGGCCGGCGCCCGCCGCCGGGCACCGCGCCCGCCGCCGGGCACCGCTCTACGCGCGTAGGATGGCGCAAATCGTGACGAGAGAGGGGTGCCACATGGCGGACGACAACGGCAGAGGCGCGGAGCGGGCGGCGGCGGTGCCGGATGCCGAGCGGATCCGGCGGGCGCCCAAGGTGCTGCTCCACGACCACCTCGACGGCGGCCTGCGCCCCGCCACCATCGTCGACATCGCCCGCGAGACCGGCTACTCCGGCCTGCCGGAGAGCGACCCCGAAAAGCTCGGCGCCTGGTTCCGGGAGGCCGCCGACTCCGGGTCGCTGGAGCGCTATCTGGAGACCTTCGCCCACACCGTCGGCGTGATGCAGACCCGCGACGCGCTGGTGCGGGTCGCCGCCGAGTGCGCCGAGGACCTGGCCGCCGACGGCGTCGTGTACGCCGAGGTGCGCTACGCCCCCGAGCAGCACCTGGCGGGCGGGCTCAGCCTGGAGCAGGTGGTGGAGGCGGTGAACGAGGGCTTCCGGGAGGGCGAGCGGCGCGCGCACGCGGCCGGGTACCGCATCCGCGTCGGCGCGCTGCTCACCGCCATGCGGCACGCCGCCCGCTCGCTGGAGATCGCCGAACTCGCCAACCGCTACCGCGACCTCGGCGTCGTCGGCTTCGACATCGCGGGGGCCGAGGCCGGCTTCCCGCCCACCCGCCACCTCGACGCCTTCGAGTACCTGAAGCGCGAGAACAACCACTTCACCATCCACGCCGGCGAGGCGTTCGGCCTGCCCTCGATCTGGCAGGCGCTGCAGTGGTGCGGCGCCGACCGGCTCGGCCACGGCGTACGGATCATCGACGACATCCACGTCGCCGAGGACGGCACGGTCAAGCTCGGCCGGCTGGCCGCGTACGTGCGCGACAAGCGGATTCCGCTGGAGCTGTGCCCGACGTCCAACCTGCAGACCGGCGCCGCCGCTTCGTACGCCGAGCACCCCATCGGGCTGCTGCGCCGGCTGTACTTCCGCGCCACGGTCAACACCGACAACCGGCTCATGAGCGGCACGAGCATGAGCCGCGAATTCGAGGAGCTGGTGCGTACGTTCCACTACACCCTCGACGACATGCAGTGGTTCACTGTCAACGCCATGAAGTCGGCTTTCATCCCTTTCGATGAAAGGCTGGCGATGATCAACGAGGTGATCAAGCCCGGATACGCCCGTCTGAAGTCGGAATGGCTCTTTCGCTGACCCGCTCAAACCAACCCTGACCTGCTAATTCGGGGTGAGTCCCGGGGTGTGAGGATGGTCGTACGATCCGCGGATGGGGCCGTACGGGCCAATTCCCCCGCCGGCGAGGCGGTCTTTGCCACGGCGGAATCCCGCTGGCAGCGTTTCGTCTGCCGCTCGATATCCGCAAGGACGAGGACCTGAATTCCATGAAGACCCGCAAGATCGTCGGTACCGCACTGCTCGGCGCCGCCTTCGCCGTCGCCGGAGCGGGCACCGCCTCCGCCGCACCCGCCCCCGCCGTGCCCGACCCGGTCGGAGGGCTGACCGCCCCGCTGGAGTCCGTCACCGGCTCCAACGTGGGGAGCAACAACGGCACGAACGAAACCGCCAAGCCGCCGGCCCTCGGCCAGCTCAATCAGCTCGGCCAGCTCACGGCTCTGACGGGCCTGCTCGGCCTGCCGGCCCTGCCCGGCCTGACGGGCTGACGGGCTGACGGGCTGACGTCCGTACGCACGCATGACGCCGGGGCCGGCATCCACAGCGGATGCTGGCCCCGGCGTCATGCCGTCGTCCGTGTCGTCGGAGTCCGTTCTCACCAGGCCGGGCTGTGCACCTTCTCCTCGCTGGGCATCAGCACCCACAGCGCCAGGTAGAGCAGGAACTGCGGGCCCGGCAGCAGGCAGGACACCAGGAAGATGATCCGCACCGTCTTGGGGGTCGTGTCGAAGCGCCGGGCCAGGCCCGCGCACACTCCGGCGATCATCCGGCCCTCGCGCGGTCTCGTCGGCATGGCCATGGCTGCGTCACTCCTCGGGTCGGCGTTCGCGGCCCGCGTCCTGTGGGCCGGTGATTCCACCGTAGGCACACAAGCCGGACGAAACCTCGCCCTACGGGGCGATCTCGACCCTGGTGATTCTCGGGGTCGTCCCCTGAGCCCCGTCCTCCGTACGCGCCGCCCCCTCAGACCCCTCAGCGCCCTCAGACCCCTCAGCGCCCTCAGCTCCGGCCGCCTCCTCCGCGTGTGCCGCCCCCGCCGCGCGCCCGTCGGGGATCCGCCGGCGCAGCCGCGCCCGGGTGGCGGGGACCACCGCCAGATGCGCCAGCGCTATCCCCAGGATGTAGAGCAGCATCGTGTCCACGTTTGCGACCTGCCCCGGCACCGTCGTCTTCAGCAGCTCGACCGCCAGCGCCAGCATCGCCCCCGCGAAGACGGTCCGCGCGAACGACCCCGCCGCCGAGGCGTGGAGCCGCCCGCGTATCAGCGGGAACAGCACCCCGGCCGGGGCCAGCACGAACAGCGACTCGACGGTGTACCGCAGCGCCGACCAGGGGTCGTCGGAGAACTCCGCCCGGATCGTCCTGAGGGGTCGCAGATTCGCCGCGTCAACCCACGGCACGGCATGGGGGCGGAGCGTAAACCACCAGACTGCGGTCAGATGCAGGACTAGGAGGACAACGCCGGCCACCCGGAATCGCAGGGCGGCCGTACCGCCCGTCGCATGGCGCTGCACGCAGGCAATGACGCGGCTACCGGCCCGTACGGTTCCCGCAAACCGCCGCTCGAGTGCGATGCCCGGTGCGGAGGCTTCCCACCCGGCCCGCGTACCGGCCCCGCGGAGCGGAAGGGCTCAGGTCGCGGGCTCGCCGACGGTGTTCTCCGGGGTCCGCAGCGCGTCGTCGGTGCAGCGGTACGTGTACGGCACATCCTCCTCGCCGGGGCCCGCCAGCACCGCCGTACGCTCCTCGCCCCACGCGTACGTGCACACGAGCTGCGCCAGCGCCGGCGACCCCAGCCCCTGTGGATCCCGGCTGAGGCGCACCGTGCCCGCCGGATCCCCGGCGTGCCCGTCCGTCACCCGCAGCCCGGTGACGGCGGTGGAGTAGCCGGCCTGCTTCTCGTCCTCGCCCGGCTCCCGCTTCAGCTCCGCCAGCAGGTGCGCCGCCAGCTCCCGCCCGGCCAGGTCGTCGGGGACGCCCCGGGGCACCGCCGCCAGCCGCGTACCGCACGCCAGATACACCGTCCGCAGCGTCTCGCCGTCCGCCGGGCTCGACGCCTGCGACGGCCCGCCCGGCGCGCACTCCGCCCGCGACGGCGCGCTGCCGGCGTCCACGGGCACGGACGTGGGCCGGATGCCGCACCCGGTGGCCAGCGCCGCGACGGCGACCGCGGCGAGAGCCGCCAGGGCCGCGCGGACCGGCCGGTTCGAGGCTGCCGCCCTCACTCGTCCTCCTGCTCCAGGGCCTTCGCCGCCGCCGACGAGTCCCGCGGCAGCCGCAGCGTGAACACCGCCCCGCCCGCCGGGTCGTTGGCCGCGGTGATCGTACCGCCGTGGATGCGGGCGTTCTCCACCGCGATGGACAGTCCGAGGCCGCTGCCGTCGGAGCGCGGCCGTGCCGTGTCGGCCTTGTAGAACCGGTCGAAGACGTGCGGCAGCACCTCGGCCGGGATGCCGGGGCCGTTGTCCTTGACCTCGATCAGCAGATCGCCGGCGGTGGGCGCGTCCGCCGTGGTGTGCACCGACACCCGCACGGGGGAGCCGCCGTGCTTGAGCGCGTTGCCGATGAGGTTGGCGAGGATCACGTCGAGGCGGCGCGGGTCCAGGCGCGCGACGATGCCGCGGTCGGCGTCCAGCTCCACCGCGTCCAGCCAGGCGCGGGCGTCGATGCAGGCGGTGACCTGGTCGGCGACGTCGACGTCGTCGAGTACGAGCCGGGCGGTGCCCGCGTCGAAGCGGGTCACCTCCATCAGGTTCTCCACCAGGTCGTTGAGGCGCCGGGTCTCCTGCACCACGAGCTGCACCGCGGGCGCGATCATCGGGTCCAGGTTCTCCTGCTCCTCCTCCAGCACCTCCGACACCGCGGTCATCGCCGTCAGCGGCGTACGCAGCTCGTGCGACATGTCCGCCACGAACCGCCGGCTGGACTTCTCCCGCTCGCTCAGCTCCTCCACCCGCTGCTGCAGCCGCTCCGCGGTCTGGTTGAACGTCCGCGACAGGTCGGCCAGCTCGTCGGTGCCGGTCACCCGCAGCCGGGTGTCGAGTTTGCCCTCGCCGAGCCGCCGCGCCGCGTCCCCGAGCCGCTGCACGGGCCGCAGCACCGTGGACGCGGCGCCCTGCGCGAGCAGCGCGGAGCCGATCAGGGACAGGCCGGTGGCGATGCCCAGCGACCAGGCCAGCGAGTTGAGGTCCCGGCGCTCGGAGTCCAGGGACTTGAACATGTAGCCGGTCCAGTCGGTGCCGATCACCCGTGCGCCGCCGACGAGATACGGCGTGCCGTCCATCGTCACCCGCTGCCAGTACAGGTGGTACGGCCACTTGCCGTCCGAACGCCGCTGGCCGACCGCCGTCTTGAGGGTCTTCGGCACGTCGTGCAGGGTGAACGAGGCGTCGGAGCGCTCCACGCAGCCGGGCTCGTCGCTGCTGCCACCGCTGCCGGAGATCAATATCACGTCGAAGTTCTGCGTGGTGCCCGACAGCCGCCGCGCGGCCTTGGCGAGGTCGGTGCAGCCGGAGCGCAGGTCCAGCTCGCCGCTCTCGTCCTGCAGCGACTCCCGGAAGTCCTTCAGCGACGCGTCCTGGGTGCGGGTGAGGACCGAGTCCCGGTTGAGCCAGTACGCGATGCCGGCGACCGACACCGCCGAGACCAGGGCCACCAGCGCGAACACGATGACCAGACGCAGTCGCAGGCTGATCCAGCGCAGCAGCCCCGCCGCCCAGCCGCGTACGAGCCCCTGCCGCCCCTGCGCGTCGGAGGGGCCCGGGCTCACGAGGGCGGATCCAGCCGGTAGCCCACGCCGCGTACGGTTTTGATGAGGGTCGGCGCGGACGGTACGTCCTCGACCTTCGCGCGCAGCCGCTGTACGCAGGCGTCGACCAGGCGGGAGTCGCCCAGGTAGTCGTGCTCCCAGACCAACTGCAGCAACTGCTGGCGGGAGAGCGCCTGGCCGGGCCGGCGGCTCAGCTCCAGCAGCAACCGCAGCTCCGTCGGGGTCAGTTGCAGATGCTCGCCGTCCTTGGTCACCGTCATCGCGGAGCGGTCGATGACGACGTTGCCGAAGGTGGCGGAGTCCGTCGTCTCCCGCTCGCCGCGGCGCAGCACCGCGCGGATCCGGGCGTCCAGCACCCGCCCCTGCACGGGCTTGACCACATAGTCGTCGGCGCCCGACTCCAGCCCGACCACCACGTCGATGTCGTCGCTGCGTGCGGTCAGCAGGATGATCGGCAACTGGTCGGTGCGGCGGATGCGCCGGCACACCTCGAAGCCGTCGATGCCCGGCAGCATCACATCCAGCACGATCAGGTCGGGCCGCTGCTCGCGCAGCAGCTTCAGCCCGTCCTCACCGGTCGCCGCGGTGGTCACGCGGTGGCCCTGGCGGGAGAGGGACATCTCCAGCGCGGTGCGGATGGCGTCGTCGTCCTCGATCAGCAACAGAGAAGGCACGCGGGTCATTCTGGCAGGGCGCGCCGGAAGGGGCGAGTTCGCTGCCATCACGGCTGTGGAAAGGGCCTGTGTAAGAGGGTTGTGCAAGGTGTGTGCAAGGGGTCTGAGTAAGGGGCCGCGCCCCCCTGTTGCACGCCTGTGACAGTCGGCGGACAGCGCGATGAAGTCGGGACGACAGGATTCTGGACGTCGGGCAAGCCCGGCACGGTAAGCCGACCGAAGCAGACTCCACCGGCGGGGGGCGTGAGATGAACGCACTGCACGACAGCACCACCAGCGCAGCGG
The DNA here is from genome assembly GCF_059570535.1 of Streptomyces sp. CNP082. NCBI lineage: Bacteria > Bacillati > Actinomycetota > Actinomycetes > Kitasatosporales > Streptomycetaceae > Streptomyces > Streptomyces sp. CNP082. The sequence goes on along the minus strand of NZ_JCANSZ010000012.1, from coordinate 136,923 downwards.
TTCACACACGCCTGCACGCCAAGGGGGGGAGCGCTGAGGGGATGACTCCCGCCCGCGCCACGCGCGGTGCGGGGGAGTCCGGTGCCGCGAACGCGCGGGGGTGCGGTCGCGGCGCCGGGCGTCGTCCCTCGTACATGGTCGCGATCGCGGGCAGCTCGGGCACCGGGGGGACCGGGCCGGCCGCGGACCAGGGGGGGGACACCGGGGGGAAGGCGTACGGAGAGGTGCCGGGGGAAGCGGCCGGCGCGCGGACGGGGGCCGCCGCGGAGGCTGACAGCACCGCGGCGTTCACCGCCTACGTAGCCGAGCGGCGCGCCTCTCTGTACGCCACCGCCTACCACCTGACCGGCGACCGGTTCGAGGCGGAGGACCTGCTGCAGAGCGCACTGTTCTCCACCTACCGGGCCTGGGACCGGATCAGCGACAAGGCGGCCGTGGGGGGATACCTCCGCCGTACGATGACGAACCTGCACATCAGCGCCTGGCGCCGGCGCAAGCTCGCGGAGTACCCGACCGAGGAACTCCCCGAGGCGCCGGGGGAGTCGGACGCCATGCGCGGCACGGAGCTGCGCACGGTGCTCTGGCAGGCGCTGGCGCGGCTGCCGGAGATGCAGCGCACGATGCTCGTGCTGCGCTACTACGAGGGCAGGACCGACCCGGAGATCGCCGACGTGCTGGGGATCAGCGTGGGGACCGTCAAGAGCAGCATCTGGCGCTCGCTGCGCCGGCTGCGCGACGACGAGGCGCTGAGCTTCGGGCGGGACCGGGAGGAGTCCTTCGAAGAGCTCGTGGCCTGAAGGGGCCGATGACCGGGGACGGGGGGACCCCGGGCCACGGGAGGGGAAAAACCGGGGGATATCGGGGGAGCGGGGGGCAAGACCGAGACGGTACGGGGCCGGGGGGCCCGTCAGCGCTCGGGGGAAAAGGGGGGAACCGGGGGGAAGGAGCCGGGGCCGGACGCGCGGGGGGTGCGTCCGGCCCCGGCTCTTGTGATCTCCGTATCGGGACCATGACGCCCTGTATGATGACGAACATGACCATCAACATGACCTTCTCGCTCCCCGACGAAGTGGCTGCCTACCTCAAGGCCGGGCCGAACGCCTCCGCAACGGTCGCAGCCGCCATAAGGCGGCAGATGCTTGAGGACGCTCTCGCAGAGCTGCCGCGCCGTGAGCAGGCCGACCCGTTCCTCCGGGCGTCGGGCGACGCGTTCATGAGCGCCGAGACCCAGCGGTGAAGCGCGGGCACGTCTTCGAACTGACGCAGGGCGGCGGCGTCCGGCGCGTCCTGGTGGTCTCCGACGACCTGGTCAACGAGCGCCTGGGAATCGCCACCTGCGTCGAGGTGCAGGGGCCGGGCAGCGCCGCCCCCTCGATCCTGGCCACCGCGCTGACGGAGCCGGTCAAGGGGGTGGCCGTCGTCGACGCCTACGCCACCTTCGCCGCCCGCTACTTCACCACCGATCTGGGCCCGGTCGGCCCGCGTGACATGGAGGCCGTCGAGACGGGCATCCGGACCGTGCTGGCCCGCTGAGCCCGCCTGTCAGTACGCCGATCAATACGCCGATCAATACGCCGAGCCGCTTACGCCCAAGCTTCCCGTCGGGTGCCAGACCGTCTTCGTCTCCAGGAACGCCGTCAGCCGCCCCGTGCCCGGGTCGGCCGTCCAGCCCGTCCCCCCGGGACCAGCCTGCGGGCGCAGGACCCGCTTCAGATTGTCCGCCGCCGCGACCTCCAGCTCCCGCGCCAGCTCCGCGTCCGCGCCCGTCAGGTCGATGGCGTTGACGTCCTGGTGCGCGGCCAGCGTCGGCGCGATCTCGGCGGTACGCCCCGAGAGCATGTTGACGACGCCCCCCGGCACGTCCGACGTGGCCAGCACCTCCGCCAGCGACAGCGCCGGCAGCGGGCGCTCCTCCGCGGCGACGACCACCGCCGTGTTGCCCGTGGCGAGCACCGGCGCGAGCACCGACACCAGCCCCAGCAGCGCCGACTCCTGCGGCGCCACGATCGCGACGACGCCCGTCGGCTCCGGCGCGGAGAGGTTGAAGTACGGCCCGGCGACCGGGTTTCCGCCGCCGGTGACCTGGGCGACCTTGTCGGTCCAGCCCGCGTACCAGACCCAGCGGTCGATCGCCGCGTCCACCTGCGCCGCCGACTTGGCCTTCGACAGACCCTCGGCGTCGGCGACCTCCGCGGCGTACTGCTCGCGCCGCCCCTGGAGCATCTCCGCCACCCGGTAGAGCACCTGGCCGCGGTTGTACGCCGTGGCACCCGACCAGCCGGCGACGGCCTTGCGGGCGGCGACCACCGCGTCGCGGGCGTCCTTGCGGGAGGAGCGGGGCGCGTTGGCGAGCCAGCGGCCCTTCGCATCCGACACCTCGTACACCCGCCCGCTCTCCGAGCGGGGGAACTTCCCGCCCACGTACAGCTTGTAGGTCTTGAGGACCGACAGCCTCGCATCCGCCTGTGTCATCGCAGGTAAGCCTCCAGCCCGTGGCGACCGCCCTCGCGGCCGAAGCCCGACTCCTTGTAGCCGCCGAACGGCGAGGTCGGATCGAACTTGTTGAACGTGTTCGCCCACACGACGCCCGCGCGCAGCTTGTCGGCCATCGCGAGGATCCGCGAGCCCTTCTCCGTCCACACCCCGGCGGACAGCCCGTAGGGCGTGTTGTTGGCCTTCGCGACCGCCTCCGCGGGCGTACGGAACGTCAGCACCGACAGCACCGGGCCGAAGATCTCCTCGCGCGCGATGCGGTGCGCCTGGGTCACGCCGGTGAAGAGCGTCGGCGCGAACCAGTAGCCGCTGCCGGGCAGTTCGCACGGCGCCGTCCAGCGCTCGGCGCCCTCCGCGTCGCCGGCCTCCGCCAGCTCCGTGATCCGGGCGAGCTGCTCGGCGGAGTTGATGGCGCCGATGTCGGTGTTCTTGTCCAGCGGGTCGCCGAGGCGCAGCGTGGCCAGCCGCCGCTTCAGCGACGCCAGCACCTCGTCGGCCACCGACTCCTGCACCAGCAGCCGGGAGCCGGCGCAGCACACCTGGCCCTGGTTGAAGAAGATGCCGCCGACGATGCCCTCGACGGCCTGGTCGATCGGCGCGTCGTCGAAGACGATGTTGGCGCCCTTGCCGCCCAGCTCCAGCGTGAGCCGCTTGCCGGTGCCGGCGACGGCGCGGGCGATCTCCTTGCCGACGGCCGTGGACCCGGTGAACGCGATCTTGTCGACGTCCGGGTGCGCGACGAGCGCCGCGCCGGCGTCCCCGTAGCCGGTCAGGATGTTGACCACGCCCTTCGGCAGCCCGGCCTGGCGGCAGATGTCGGCGAAGAACAGCGCGGAGAGCGGGGTGGTCTCGGCGGGCTTGAGCACCACGGTGTTGCCGCAGGCCAGCGCCGGGGCGATCTTCCACGCCAGCATCAGCAGCGGGAAGTTCCACGGGATGACCTGCCCGGCGACGCCCAGCGGCTTCGGCTCTGGCCCGTAGCCGGCGTAACCGAGCTTGTCGGCCCAGCCGGCGTAGTAGAAGAAGTGCGCGGCGACCAGCGGCAGGTCGGCGTCCCGGGTCTCGCGGATCGGCTTGCCGTTGTCCAGCGTCTCCAGCACCGCCAGCTCACGTGAGCGTTCCTGGATGATGCGGGCGATACGGAACAGGTACTTGCCGCGCTCCGCGCCGGGCAGCGCCGACCAGGAGGTGAACGCCCGGCGGGCGGCGGCGACCGCCCGTTCGACGTCCGCCTCGCCGGCCCGCGCGATTTCGGAGAGCACCTCCTCGGTCGCCGGGGCGACGGACTTGAAGACCTTGCCGTCGGCGGCCTCGGTGAACTCGCCGTCGATGAACAGGCCGTAGCTGGGCGCGATGTCGACGATCGAGCGGGACTCGGGCGCGGGTGCGTACGCGAAGAGCTTGTGATCAGCGGTCATTCTCCGTCCCCCTGCTAGTCGACGGTCACGTAGTCGGGGCCGGAGTAACGGCCGGTGCGCAGCTTCTGCCGCTGCATGAGCAGGTCGTTCAGCAGGCTGGAGGCGCCGAAGCGGAACCAGCGGTTGTCCAGCCAGTCGTCCCCGGCGGTCTCGTTGACCAGCACCAGGAACTTCACCGCGTCCTTGGCCGTGCGGATGCCGCCCGCGGGCTTCACGCCGACCTGCACGCCGGTGGCCGCGCGGAAGTCCCGTACGGCTTCGAGCAGCACCAGGGTGTTGGCCGGGGTGGCGTTCACGCCGACCTTGCCGGTGGAGGTCTTGATGAAGTCGGCGCCGGCCAGCATGCCCAGCCAGCTCGCCCGCCGGATGTTGTCGTACGTGGACAGCTCGCCCGTCTCGAAGATCACCTTCAGCCGGGCCCCGGCCGCGGCCTCGCGCACCGCGCGGATCTGCTCGTAGACCTCCAGATAGCGGCCGGCGAGGAAGGCGCCGCGGTCGATGACCATGTCGATCTCGTCCGCGCCCGCGGCCAGTGCCGCGCGGGTGTCGGCGAGCTTCACCTCCAGCGCCGCCCGCCCGGAGGGGAAGGCGGTGGCCACCGAGGCGACCTTCACCCCGGAGCCGGCCAGCGCCTCGGCGGCGGCGCCGGCCAGGTCCGGATACACGCAAACGGCCGCGACCTGGGGAGTCGTCCGGTCCGTCGGGTCGGGGGTACGGGCCTTGGCGCACAGCGAGCGCACCTTGCCGGGGGTGTCGGAGCCCTCCAACGTCGTCAGGTCGATCATCGAGACCGCCAGGTCCAGGGCGTACGCCTTGGCGGTGGTCTTGATGGAGCGGGTGCCCAGGGCGGCGGCACGGGCCTCCAGACCGACCGGGTCGACGCCGGGCAGACCGTGCAGGAAGCGGCGGAGCGCGCCGTCGGAGGCCGTCACGTCGGCGAGGGACGCCGGCGGGCCCGCGGCTGCGGTGGGTATGCGGGGCATGGTCACCAGACGAGCATATCTACCCGCGTAGCGTCCCGGGGAGTGCGCCTCCGGTACCGGTGGATCGATGCGCGACCGCAACACCCGTGCGATGTCGGAATCCGGACCGTCCGGCACAATCGGCGGCATGAGCAAGGACACCCCGGACACCCGGCCGAAGTACGCCGACCGCGCCTACCGCTCCGTCGCCGGCATCGCTGGCGGCGTCCTGCTGCTCGCCCTCGGCGGCTGGCTCGGCGGGGACGCCCTGGTCCGCGGCAGCGGACAGGCCCGGGTGATCGCCGTGGCCGCGCTGGTCGCGGGGGTGCCGATGGTGGTGGCGCTGACGCTGCGCCCGGTGGTGTACGCGGGCGAGGAGCGGCTGCGGGTGCGCAACCCGTTCCGCACGATCGTGGTGCCGTGGGGCCGGGTCGAGGAGATCCGGGCGGGCTACTCCAGCGAGGTCGTCACCGAGGACGCCACGTACCAGATGTGGGCCATCCCCGTCTCGCTGCGCGCCCGCAAGAAGGCCAACCGCCGCCGCGACCGCATGGCAGCCGGCGGTGGCGGCGGACTCTTCAGCCCGTCCAGCCGCCGTGCCCTGAGCGACCCGGCGATGCGCCGCCCCGGCGGCACGGGCGCGAACGACCTGGACCCGGAGACGGCCGACGTGACACCGACGGCCGACAAGTCGATCCGCGAGCTGCGCGAGCTGGCGCACATCTACGCCGAGCGCGAGGGGGCGCAGGGCCCGGTGACGGTGCGCTGGGCGTACGAGATCCTGGGGCCGGTGGCGGCGGGGACGGTGGCGCTGGTGATCGCGATCCTGGTGAGCTGACGAGGGCTGGCGGTACCGGATTTCTGTACCAGTCAGGTACAATCATTGGGTACCGATGCGAAGGGAGTTCCTCATGTCGATAAGCGCCAGCGAGGCCCGCAAGACCCTCTTCCCGCTCATCGAGCGGGTCAACGATGACCACGCTCCCGTACGCATCACCTCCCGCAGCGGTGACGCGGTGCTGATGTCGGCCGACGACTTCGACGCCTGGCAGGAAACCATCTACCTGCTGCGCTCCCCGGCCAACGCCCGGCGGCTGATGGAAGCCGTCGCCCGTGACAAGGCGGGTTCCACCACGGTCAGCGTCAGCACCGAGGAACTGGACAGCATGGCCGGCGGACAGGAGTAGCGCGCCACATGAGAAGTGTGCACTTCGACCCCGATGGGTGGGAGGACTTCCTCTTCTGGCTGGCCTCGGACCGCAAGAAGGCCCGCAGGATCACCCGCCTGATCGCGGAGATCCAGCGCACTCCGTTCGAAGGCATCGGCAAACCCGAGCCTCTCAAGGCGGACCTGTCGGGCTACTGGTCCCGCCGGATCGACGACGAACACCGCCTCGTCTATCGCGCCGACGACAAGGAAGTGAAGATCCTCAAGGCCCGCTACCACTACAGCGATTGAGGCTCTCAGGCGCCCCTGCGGGTGGCACTGGGCGTACGAGATCCTGGGGCCGGTGGCGGCGGGGACGGCGGCGCTGGTGATCGCGATCCTGGTGGGCTGACGGTCCGCTACAGCCGCTGCACGGCCAGGATGTAGACGGCCTGCCGTACCCGGTACTCCTGAAACCAGAGCATCCAACGGCCCTCGGCGAACGTCTGCACCGGAGCGCGCCCCGCCTCAGCGGGCGGCGCATCACCCAGGTACTTCACCTCCGCCGAATCCGCAAGACGCCGTGCGATCACCTCGACCTCGGCGCGCTGCTCATCAGGCAGGCCGCCAACCGTCTCCTCGGCGCCCGACAGGTACTCCCAGCGCCAATCGCTCACGCGGCGAGAACCTCCGCCGACGCGGCAGCCAGCAGGTCGCCGATCTCTGACGCGGCGGCCCGCGCCTCTTTCTCCGACTCGGTCGACCCCACGACCCGCTCCAACTCCCGCAGCCGAGCCGACCGCGCCGGGTACCGGTGCACTGCCACATGCACAGCCCACTTGCGAAGGAACGTATGCATCGGGACCGTGCTGTCGGCCTGCAAAGCCTGCTCCCACGCAGTGTGGAACTCCCGCTCGAAGTCCACGGCCGCCAGCGGATCCAGCCGCTGCACCGCAGCCCGCAACGCCGCCTCCGAGACCGGCGGCATCGCAATTACTGGGTCGTCCGGCGCTTCGAAAGGCTGTGCACTCACAGTGAGACTCCTGGATACGGTCCGTACAGAACAGTGCGGGAGGGACCCCCGAGACAGTCTGCCGCAACGAGGCATGGAGTGTGTCGTGTCGGCACTCCCGGCCGATCCGCGAGCTGCGCGAGCTGGCGCACATGTTCGCCGAGCGCGGGGGTGCGCAGGGGCGGCGGTGTGCTGTCCTGCTCAGGGGAGCAGGAGGTTGCTTTGGCCGTTCTGGATGGCGCTGGTGAAGGCTTGGTAGTCGGCTTCGGAGAGGATGAGTATCTGGGCGTCGGGGTTGCCGACGTCTTTGGAGTCGCGGAGGGCGACGACGCCGTCGACGAAGGCGACCTCAAGGCAGTTCTGGCCGCCGGTGCTCATGGCGCTCTTTGCCCAGGTGGCGTTGGTGAGGTCAGGTTTTATGATCATGCGTAGCGCTCCTTGAGTACCTTGGCGATGTAGTCCCGAGAAGCCCGCACGTCGAGGGCTTCGCTCCTGAGGTGGTCGAACCCGCTTTCGTACCGTGCCAGGTGGCCATCTTCCTCCAGGTACAGGGAGGTTGTCATCGGCTCAACTGCCGCGACGGGCGGGCCTGCCGTGAAGTGCAGGAGGTAGAACGCCCCATCGGTGCCGGCGTGGGCGCCCTGATCGAACGTGAGCACCTGCACGTCCACATGCTTGTGCTCCTCCGAAACGTTGATCAGGTGCTCAAGCTGGGCTTTCATCACGGCGTCGCCGCCGACGCGCCGCATCAACGCCCCCTCGTCCAGGACGCACCAAAGGTGGAGCGGCTTCTCGCGGTTCAAGGCGGCCTGTCGTGCCATGCGCAGAGCGACGAAGTTGTTGATCTCTCGCTGGTGCTGCCATGCGCGACTGCCCTCGACGATCGCTGTCGCATACGCCTCTGTCTGGAGAAGGCCGGGGACGAAGTTGGCGAACGACTCGCACTTCACCGCCAGTTCCTCAAGCAGGATGTAGTCCGCGAAGGGGTCGGGAATGGTGCTCCGGTACTCGTTGAACAGATTGCTTCGCTTCCCGCTGTTGGCAAGCTTCGCGAGCTCCCTGATGTGCGTGCGGCGGTCGTCCTCCGCGACCTCGTAGACGTTGAAGAAGGCGAGCACGGCCGTGGGCGCCACGCGCTGCTTGCCGTTCTCGATCCGGCTCAATGACGGAGCTCCCGGCAGATCGAGCTTGCTCGCGGCCTCTGCAAGGGACAGGCCGGCGGTCTTCCGCAGCGTTCGCAACTGCAGTCCGAGGCGACGTCGGTGCAGGTTGGGCTCGGCATCGGTCATGGGTTACCTCCCTGTGCCCGCACGCTACCGCGCATCGGAACATCCGCAGCAAGCAATCACTCGATCGTGTCAACCTTCGACGAAGAAGTCTTGCGCGCAACATTCCCGTCGTGCCAGGCTGCCGCCCAAGTTGCAGAGAGTACAGGTTCAGCTACTGCTGATCACAAAGATGGCGTCCCGGCCCACGGCTCGACTTGCCGCGCCGGGGCCGCGAGTTGAGCCATACCTGCACGAGGTGAGCGCTGGAGGTATCCCATGAAGGTCACCGCCGATAACGCCGAAGGCCACTCGGTGCGCGCGTGGAACGTGACCGCCGAGGGGCGTGCCATCCCGCAGTGGCGCAACACGGCCGCCGCCGCTGCCGCGGACCTGGGCGGCGACGCCGATGCCGTGGCGATCGTCCGGCTCGGCGTCTCGGAACTCTTGAGCAACGTCGCCAAACACGCCGGGAACGCAACCTGCCGACTCACCGTCCAGGCCGACGAGGCGTGGGTCTACGTCCACGTATGCGACACCTCCCGCCAGGCACCCGCGCTTGTCACCCCGGCCTGGGACGCAGAGGGCGGACGCGGCCTGTGGCTCCTGAACTCGATGGTGACCGACTGGGGTTACGAGTGCCGGGCGGACGGCAAGACCGTGTGGTTCCGCACCCCGGTGCGTGCCGCCGTCCAGGCGCCGAAGCCGGGAACGGGCCTCATCCCCGACGACGTAGGTCCCATACGAAGGCAAGGAAGCGCCGCGTTGCCGCCCGCGGCGGGCGCGCGGCGGGTGAGCGTCGCGACGGTGGCCGTCGACGACAACGTCATCCACCTCGGCCAGCGGCGGCGGATCGCTGCACTCGGCCTCGCGCGGCGGCGTCGGCACGGGGGTCCGCTGCCGCTCGTGGATCCACCCGTGACGAGGCCCGACACGCCGAACACCCGCCTCGCAGACAGGAAGCCCATGTCGCTGGAAGAGCTGGTCCGTCCCGACCTCGCCCGTCAGGAAGCCGAAGACGCCGCACGCAGCCTGGCGCACCAGGCGGAACGCCTCGGTCTTCCGCTGGACGACATCGAGATCACCGCCCCGTGCCCCACCTGCCGCCGTACCGCCTACACCATCCACCTGGGCACCCTCGACCCCACCCAGACCCGCCAGCTCGCCAACGCCCTACGCGCCCTGCCGCATCAGGCGTCCCTCCCGGAGGACACGCCGCCCTGACGCTGCCGAGTCGGGTCCTCCGGGGGATGGGGACGGCGCCGAAAAACGAAGCCCGCGGCCGGGTGCGGGATGAACCGGCCGACGAAGGTCCGGCCGGGGCGCGTTCCCGGGCGGGCCCGGCGAAGGTCCGGCCGGGGGCGCGGTGTCGGGCGGCCCGGGGCCCGGGACGTGCTCAACGCCCCCTGCGGCCGAAGCCCCGCCCCCCACGTCCCCCTCACACCCGCCCAAGGGTATGCGGCCCCACCGACAACGCCGGTTGACCACGGCAGCCGGGGGCGGCAGCCCGGTACGGGGCGGGCCCCGCGGGTCGTACGCCGCCGGCCGTGCGGGGTGGCGGCCTGGTGCGGGGCGGGGCTGCGTTGGTGCGAGCTGGGTCGACGTGGGTTTTGAGCACGGGGCCCACCTCGAACGACCGCCAGCACCCAGAAGCACACCGGGCTACGACGTCAACGGCGCCGATCCAGCACCACCAGCCCCGAAGCGGGGACTTGAAGGCCGACGGGGGCCGCGCCACGGACTTCCGGTCGGCCTTTGCCGCGCCGGCACCCGGCTCTTGGGGTGGTGGGGTGCGTCTCGTTGGGCAAAACTCGGGCCACGTGGGCGATTTGACCCGGTTTTGGGGGCGGGTTGCCGCGAGTTTGTCACGGTGGCGTTCGCCGGGCGCCGTCCTCGGCGGCTGGGTTCTCGGAGGCCGGACGCACCCCCGCCCCGGGCTCCCGCACCGGAGGACCCCCGGTGACCAGCGCGGGACGTCCCGCCAGCCTGCCCCGTACCGGGCCCCCGCACCGGACCCCGGTGACCGTCCCGCCCCGTCCTGCTCCGCGCTGCCGACCCCGGCGCCCCGGCCCAGCCCACTCCCGTTCAGACGCTGGCGCAGTGGCTGGAGTCACTGCGCCGGCGGTCGGGGATGAGCTGGGACCGGATGGCGCAGACCGCTGTCGAGAGGGGCCTGATGGTCTCCCGTTCGACTCTGCATCGGGCGGCGCAGGGCGAGACGGTGCCGAAGTGGCGGACCGTACAGGCGTTCACGCGCGTGTGCGGGGGCGACGAGCGCGAAGCGAAGCGGCGGTGGGCCAGGGCCGACCAGTTCAAAGCCTCCGCCACAGGAGCACCGCGTGTCGCCGTGCCGCGGCCCCCGTTCATCACCGAGCCGTGGCAGCTCGTCCACGCGATGAAGGACATATGCCGGGAGAACGGCAACCCCACGCTGCGCGAACTGGAGGAACGGGCGTACATCGACGTCAAGAACAAGGTGAGCCTGCTGCCCAAGAGCACCGTCGGCGCTGTTCTGCGCGGACGGATGCCCGCCAAGGAACTGCTGCTGAACTTCGTCCGCTACTGCGGGAACGTCCCGGAGAACCGGCTCCGGGAATGGGCGGACGCCTGGGATCGGGTGAAGCCTGCGGCAAAGGCGGCAGCCCCCCGGCAGCCGGGTCGCGGTCGGTAGCTCAGGCGGCGTCGGCTCAGGCGGCGCGGTCGGTGCGGGACAGAACCGGCAGGTCCCACCACCACGACACGCTCGGGATGTCCAGCGGCGCCGTGCCGTCGTCCGTGGGGACGTCGCTGAACGTCGTCGGCAGGCCTGCCGGGTCGTCGGGGCGGGTGTAGCGGACCGAGGTGATTCCCCAGTCCTGCGCGCCGCGGATGAAGGCGTCCAGGCTGTGCAGGTACTGCCGCAGTTGCGGGGTGCCCTCCGCGGCGAGCTGCCGGCGCAGGCGCAGGTAGAGGCAGAGCACCCGGTCGCGCTGGGCCACGGCGGTGGTGACCGCCTCGTGCGGGGAGAGGCCGCCGTGCGCCGGGTCCCGCAGTACGCGCAGGACGTTGAGGTAGTACGCGCCGCTCCTGCTCTCCTTGTGGTGGGAGAGCAGGTCGTTGTCCCAGGTGATCACGAAGAACGCCATCTCGGCCGCCGCCCGCACCGGGGTGCGGTCGCGCTCGCCGGGGTGGAGGTCGTAGCCGTACGCCATCTCCAGCAGCGGCAGGATGACCGAGGTGGCGCCGTCGTACAGGCGCATGAGGGTGTAGTCGTTGAGGTCGGGCACCGTGCCCCGGCGGCGGTGGCCAGCCTCCCAGACCACCGAGGTGAAGTACTGGCGCAGGGCTTCGACCCAGCGCGTGGTCTGCCCGGGGGTCGCGTACGCGTCGACCCGGTGGCGCAGGTCGCGCAGGCCCGCGGCGAGCGGGTCGTCCAGCAGCATGGGGACTTCGGGGTTCTCGGCCACGCGCAGCATGCGGGACAGCTCGGCGAGCAGCTCGTGCGGCCGGGTGCCCAGGGCGCCCTCCTCGCAGTGGCCGTCGTCGACGCCGAAGAGCCAGACGATGAAGTCCGCGGTGAGCTGCACGACTTCCTCGTGCCCCTCGGGGAGGATGCGCGCGGCGAAGGTGCCGATATCGTGGTCGGCGAGCCGGTCCCGCAGCTTCGGTGAGCCGATCTGGTAGGAGTTGGCCCACTGTGCGGTCTGCTTGTTGACCACCTCGTGGCGTGGATGGATGGCGGGCGGTAGTGGTGAGTACAGCGGGGGTATCGTCGGCTCGCGGTCCATGTGGGTCACCTTGGTTGTCCGATGGGGGGATCTGCATGGTGCGGAGCCGTCCGGCCGGCGCTTCGACGCTTCTCGGACGGACTTCTCGTCGTGCATCAAGCGGCGGACTGCCGCCGGGGCACCGGGGAACGGGGGTGCACGGTCATGGGCACGTGCTTCGGGCGGGCCATCGCGGCGGTGGCCTCCTCGACCGCGTAGCCGGGACGCGATCTCAGTTGCCAGCGGGGCAGGACGGTGGCGAGGGTGAGGGCGATCTCCGCGCGGGCGAAGGCGTCGCCGATGCACATGCGGGTGCCCGCGCCGAAGGGGGTGAACGCCTGCCGTACGGGCTCGGAGGCCGCCGGCCGGTCGTCCGTCAGCCACCGTTCGGGGCGGAAGGCGTCTGCGTCCTCGTACACGCGCGGGTCGCGGTTGACCGCGTAGAGGCTGAAGGCGACCTCGGTACGGGGCGGGAGTTCGGCGTCGCCCAGGCGGACGGCGCGGGCGGTGCGGCGGGCCAGGAGGACGACGCCGTGCAGCCGGATCACCTCGTCCAGCACGGCCCGGGTGTAGGTCAGGTCGCGTACGTGCGGGAAGGTGACCGGGCCGCTGCCGACCACCGCGTTGATCTCGTCGAGGAGGCGCTGTTCCGCCTCGGGGTGCCGGGCGAGTTCGTGGAACGTCCACGCGAACGTGGAGGCGACCGTCTCGGTGCCGGCGAAGAGCATCGTCGCCAGCTCGTCGCGTACCTCCGCGTCGCTGAGCCCGGCGCCGGTTTCCTCGTCGCGGGCGGCCAGCAGCATCGACAGCAGGTCGGTGTGGGTGTCGTCGGCCTGCCGGGTGGCGGTGACGACGTCGTCGATGACGTGCCGGAGCCGTTCGGCGGCGGCCAGGAAGCGGCGGTTGGCGGGGATCGGCAGCCGGTCCAGGGCCGGGGGCAGCAGTGCCCTGGTGAGCATCGTGTCCAGGACCACGGGGATGTCGTGCCGCACCGCGCGGATCGCCGGCCCGCCCAGGTCGGACGCGAACATGGTCTCGGCGAGGGTGCCGATCGCGTAGTCGCTCATGACCTGTTCGACGGCTATTTCCCGGTCCGGCTGGAGGGAGTCGGCGAGGTCGCGGGCGCGCCGGGCGATGACGTCGCCGTAGGCGGCGAGGCGCTGGCGGTGGAAGGCCGGCTGGATGAGCCTGCGGTGCCGCAGGTGGGTCTCGCCGTCGGCGGACGCTAAGCCGCCGCCGACGAGGGGGGCCATGCGGTCGAAGAGCCGGCCCTTGGCGAAGGCCCGCGCGTGCTTCACGTAGATGTCGTGTACGAGTTCGGCGCTGGTGACGAAGACCATGGGCTGCCGGCCGAGTTCGACGCGCACGATGTCGGCGGTGTCGCGGAGCGACGAGATGAAGCCCAGGGGATCGCGCATCAGGGGCCGGAGATGGCCGACGAGCGGCAGCCATCCCGGCGCCCGCGGGATGGCCCGTAGTCCTGGGTCTGCCCTCACCGGGCCCTCCCTTCCTCGGCTGTCCTCGGCTGTCCGGGGACGCGCACCGTCGGTCGCGGCAGGACCCGGGCGGCGACTGGTAATGACTACCCAGACGTGTATTCGTTGTACGCACAATAGGGCGAGCCGGCTCCCTCCGTGGGCGTACTCGCGATCTTCGGGGCCGGGGAGGCGCGCACGCGTGAGTGTCCCGAGCCGCCCGGCAGGGGGCGGGTCGGGGCGGTCAGGCGCCGTGGATCGCCCGTGCGTTGCCTGGTCAGCCGCGGATACGGGACAGCCAGGAGCGCAGCCGCGCCCGCAGCCCGCGCCCGGCCGGGGCGGTGCCGGTGGTGCCGGTGGTGGCCGGGGCGGCGGTGCCGGGGGCGGCGGGAGAAGGCGCGGCGGGCTGCTGGCCGGCGGGCTCCCCGGCGGGTGCCGGTGCAGGAGTGTCCGTCTCCGTACTCGTGGACTCCGGCCGTGGGGCGGGGGAGGAGGGGACGGCTTCGGTACGGGCCGCGCCGTGGGCCGGCGCGGTGCTCCGGCGCGGCAGGGGGAACGTCACGGGCAGCGACTCCAGCAGGCTGCTCGTCCAGTCCCTGCGGTAGGTCAGGTCCTCCAGATCGACGGACAGCTCCAGTTGGGGCAGCCGGGTCAGCAGCGTCTCGATCCCGGTCTCCGTGATGGCACGCGCGAAGTCCTGCCCCGGGCACTCGTGCGGCCCCGCGCTGAAGGCCAGATGGGCGCTGTTGCCGTGCACCGGGGCGGACAGGTCGGGGCGTACGTACGGGTCGAAGTTGGCCGCGGCCAGGCCCAGCACCAGCAGGTCGCCCGCGGGGATCTCCGTCTCGCCCACCTCGACCGCGCCGGTCGTCACCCGGTGCGGGCACCGCTCCATGGGCGGGTTGTCCCACAGGACCTGGTCCAGTGCGCTGGGCAGCGTCATCTGGGCGCCGCTGAGGTTGCCGCGGAAGTGCTTGTCGGTCAGGACCTTCAGCAGGACGTGGCCGATGAGGCTGACGGTGGTGGCGTTGGAGGCGATGAGGATGAGCCGCAGGTGCTCGCGCACCTCTATGTCGGTGAGGTCGGAGGGGTGGTCGAGGAGCCGGGTGGTGATGTCGTTGCCGGGAGCGGCCTTCTTGCGCGCCACGAGCTGGTCGAGCGTGTCCGTCAGGTAGTCGTTGGCCGCCCCCGCGGAATCCCCGCCGCCGATGCTCTGCCAGGCCGACTCGATCAGGCGCGGGCTGAACTCCTCCGGCATCCCGAAGAGCTTGGTGACGACCAGCAGCGGCAGGTGGTGGGCGAACTGCCCCACCAGATCGGCCTCGCCGCGGTGCGCGAACTCGTCGACGAGGCGGTTGGCGAAGCGCGTGATGTCGCTGCGGATGCCGCGTTTGTTGACGCTGCCCAGGCTCTCGGTGACGGCCGAGCGCAGCCGCTTGTGGTCCTGCCCGTCGGTGAACACGGTCAGCGGCTGCCACCCGACGATCGGCGTCAGCGGGTGGTCGGGGGTGAGCTGGTCCGCGTGCTTCCAGAGCCTGGAGTCCCGGGTGAACGTCGCCGGGCTGCGCGCCACCCGCAGGTTCTCCTGGTACCCGAGGACCAGCCACGCCGGCAGGTCGCCCGGCAGCAGCACCGGCGCCACGGCGCCGTACTTCTCCCGCAGCTCCTTGTGCAGCCGCTGCGAGTCGGCCGCCTCGGGCCCCCCGAGCCGCACCAGGTCGTCGTGGGCCGGGCAGCCCGCCGGCGGCGCGGTGGCCGGGCCGGGTGAACCGTGGTCGAAGGGCGTGGCGGGAGGCACCAGTCAACTCCTCGGTAGGATCGACCCGTTGGGGGGTGCGGGGGCCAGGCAGGCAGCCTAGTGGGGCCGCACCGCCCCGGCGCGTGTTTCCCCGCAGTTGGACCGGGGAAGACGGCGTGCTCACCGTCGTGACCGATGCTGAGCGCGTAAGGTCCGGGACTGTGCGGAATCGGACCGTTCCGTTACGGCCCGGGACCGGGTCAGGGCCGGCTGCCGCGGGTCAGAGTCCGGCCGAAGCCCGGCCGCCGCCGGTCACCGCCGATCAGAGCCCCGCCGCCGCCGACAGGTCCGCCTTCAGCGCCGCCAGTGCCTCCGCCGCCGTCGCCCGGGCCGCCGGCAGACCGGGACGGCCGTCCGGGACCGGGACCACCACCTCCAGGTAGCACTTCAGCTTCGGTTCCGTGCCGCTCGGGCGGACGATCACCCGGGCCGCCTGCACGCCCCGCGCCGGGTCGCCCGCCAGGGTGTAGCGCAGGCCGTCCGTCGGGGGGAGGGCCGCGGTGCCCGCCGCGAGGTCTTCCGCCTGCGTCACCCGCAGGCCCGCCGCCGACACCGGCGGGGAGTCGCGCAGGCGCCGCATCGCCGCCGCGATGACGTCCAGTTCCGCTACGCGGACGGAGAGCTGGTCCGTGGCGTGGAGGCCGTGCTCCACCGCGATGTCGTCCAGCAGGTCCTGCAGGGTGCGGCCCGACGCCTTCAGCCCGGCGGCCAGTTCGGCGACGAGCAGGGCGGCGGTGATGCCGTCCTTGTCGCGGACGCCGGCGGGGTCGACGCAGTAGCCGAGGGCCTCTTCGTAGGCGTAGCGCAGGTCCTCGACGCGGGCCAGCCACTTGAAGCCGGTCAGCGTCTCCTCGTACCGCAGGCCCGCCGCCCGGGCGATCCGGCCCATGAGGGAGGAGGAGACGATGGACGCGGCGAAGGTGCCGGTGGCTCCCTTGCGTACGAGGTGCGCGGCCAGCAGGGCGCCGACCTCGTCGCCGCGCAGCATCCGCCAGCCCTGGCCTGAGCCTGCGTCCGGTACGGCCACCGCGCAGCGGTCCGCGTCCGGGTCGTTGGCGATGATCACGTCGACCCCGTCCGCCCCGCCGGCCGTGGCGAACGCCAGGTCCATCGCCCCCGGCTCCTCCGGGTTGGGGAACGCGACGGTGGGGAAGTCCGGGTCCGGCTCCGCCTGCGCCGCTACCGGCACCGGGGCCGGGAAGCCGGCACGGGTGAAGGCGGCGGCGAGGGTGGCGCCGCCGACGCCGTGCAGCGCGGTGTGCACCGTACGGACGTCCCGGGCACCGCCCGCCGTGACGACCGTGGCGGCCCGGTCGAGGTACGCCTCGACGACCTCCTCGCCCAGCACTTCCCAGCCGCCCTCCGGGCGGGGCACGTCCGCGAGCGGGCCCACCACCGCGATGGCCGCGGCGATCGCGGCGTCCGCGGGCGGGACGATCTGCGAACCACCGCCCAGGTAGACCTTGTAGCCGTTGTCGCGCGGCGGGTTGTGGCTGGCCGTGACGGTGACCCCGGCGACCGCGCCGAGGTGGCGGATCGCGAAGGCCAGCACCGGCGTCGGCAGCGGGCGGGGCAGGACGGCGGCCCGGAAGCCGGCACCGGTCATGACGGCGGCGGTGTCCTCGGCGAAGGCGTGGCTCTTGTGCCGGGCGTCGTAGCCGACGACCACCAGCCCGCCGCCCGCGCCCTGCTCGTTCAGGTACGCGGCCAGCCCCGCGGCGGCGCGGATGACGACGGCGCGGTTCATCCGCATCGGCCCCGCGCCCAGCTCACCGCGGAGCCCGGCGGTGCCGAACTGGAGCGTGCCGGCGAAGCGGTCCGCGAGGGCGGCGGTGTCGTCCGCCCGCAGCAGGGCGGCCAGCTCGGCCCGGGTGTCGGGGTCGGGGTCCTCGGCCAGCCACGTCCTGGCGCGGGCGGCGAGCCCGGCGGCGTCCGCGGTCACCGGTTGTCGTCCTCAGTCACTGTGGTCCTCTCTCGGTTCCCGGCCCGCCGTCACGGCTGATGTGTCCCGGCCTGCCGTCCCGGCTCATGTGTCCCGGCTCATGTGTCCAGGCCCGTGGGTCACGGCCCGTTCCTTCCCCGCCCGTCGCGGCGTACGCCCCGGCGCGTACGGCCCGGTCATCAACCCGGCCGTCACACCCGGCGCAGCACCTCGGCCAGCAGCCCGCCCATCCGCGCCGCCGAGTCGCGCCCCGCCTGGAGCACCTCCTCGTGGCTCAGCGGCTCGCCCGTCATGCCCGCCGCCAGATTCGTGACCAGCGAGATCCCCAGCACCTCGGCGCCCGCCTCGCGGGCCGCGATGGCCTCCAGGACCGTCGACATGCCAACCAGGTCGGCGCCGAGGCGGCGGAGCATCTCGATCTCGGCCGGCGTCTCGTAGTGCGGGCCCGGCAACTGGGCGTAGATGCCCTCCTCCAGGCTGGGGTCCACCTGCTTGCACAGGGCCCGCAGCCGCGGCGCGTACAGATCCGTCAGATCGACGAAGCGGGCGCCTTCGACCGGGGAGGTGGCGGTGAGGTTGATGTGGTCGCCGATCAGCACCGGCTGGCCGGGACGCATGCCCTCGCGCAGCCCGCCGCAGCCGTTGGTGAGCACCACCGTCTTGCAGCCCGCCGCCGCGGCCGTGCGCACGCCGTGTGCGACGGCGGCGACGCCGAGGCCCTCGTAGAGGTGCGTACGGCCGAGGAAGACCAGCGCCCGTCTGCCGCCCAGCCGGTACGAGCGGATCCGCCCGGCGTGGCCGGCCACCGTGGGCGGCGGGAAACCGGGCAGGTCGGTGACGCGCAGCTCGTGCTCTGGCGTGCCCAGCGCGTCCGCCGCGGGCACCCAGCCGGAGCCCATCACGAGGGCGACGTCGTGGGATTCGGCCCCGGTGAGCTCGCGGAGACGGTCGGCTGCGGCCGCCGCGTCGGGGGCGGCGTGCGGAGTGGATGCGTTCACGCGACGAGCCTAGCCCGTTACCCCCTACGCGCGTAGAAGCGGCCCCCCACAGCGGCACCCGCGGCCCCGCGCGGGAGCTGCCGGGGACGGCGAGGGACAATGGGGCACGTGACTCGGATCGTGATCATCGGTGGTGGCCCCGGAGGGTACGAGGCGGCGCTCGTCGCCACGCAGCTCGGCGCGGAGGTGACGGTCGTCGACTGCGACGGCCTGGGCGGCGCGTCGGTGCTCACCGACTGCGTTCCGTCGAAGACGCTGATCGCCACCGCGGAGGTGATGACCACCTTCGACTCCTCGTACGAGGAGCTGGGCATCATCGTCGCGGACGACACCCCGCCGGACAAGCAGGCCGCCCGCGTCGTCGGCGTGGACCTGGGCAAGGTCAACACCCGGGTGAAGCGGCTGGCGCTGGCCCAGTCCGAGGACATCGCCGCGAGCGTGACGCGGGCCGGCGGCCGGGTCGTACGCGGCCGGGCGGGCGTCTCGCCGCAGCAGGCCCCGGACGGCTCGCGCACGGTGCACGTGACCGGGGCCGCCGCGGGGGAGCCGGCCGAGCTGGTCGCCGACGCGGTGCTGATCGCCACCGGCGGCAGCCCGCGCGAGCTGCCCGACGCGCAGCCCGACGGCGAGCGGATCCTGAACTGGAAGCAGGTCTACGACCTCGACGAGCTGCCCGAGGAGCTGATCGTCGTCGGCTCAGGCGTCACCGGCGCGGAGTTCGCGGGCGCGTACCAGGCGCTGGGCTCGCGGGTCACGCTGGTCTCCAGCCGGGACCGGGTGCTGCCGGGCGAGGACCCGGACGCGGCGGCGGTGCTGGAGGACGTCTTCCGGCGCCGCGGCATGAACGTGATGAGCCGCTCGCGCGCGCAGGGCGCCAAGCGCGTCGGCGACCGGGTCGAGGTGACGCTCAACGACGGCCGGGTGATCACCGGCACGCACTGCCTGATGGCGGTCGGCGCGGTGCCCAACACCCGGGGCATCGGCCTGGAGGAGGCCGGGGTGCGGCTGACGGACTCCGGGCACATCGTGACGGACAAGGTGTCGCGGACGAGCGCCCCTGGCGTCTACGCCGCGGGGGACTGCACGGGCGTGTTCGCGCTCGCCTCGGTGGCGGCGATGCAGGGCCGGATCGCGATGTACCACTTCCTCGGCGAGACCGTGGCGCCGCTGCGGCTGAAGACCGTCTCCGCCAATGTGTTCACGGATCCCGAGATCGCCACGGTCGGTTACCAGCAGTCGGACGTGGACGAGGGGCGCATTGAGGCGCGGGTGCAGAAACTGCCGCTGCTGCGCAACCCGCGGGCCAAGATGCAGGGGGTACGGGACGGCTTCGTGAAGCTGCTCTGCCGCCCCGGCACCGGGATCGTGGTGGGCGGCGTGGTGGTCGCGCCGCGGGCCAGCGAGCTGATCCACCCCATCTCGATCGCCATAGACAACAATCTGACCGTCGAACAGGTCGCGAAGGCGTTCACCGTCTATCCCTCGCTGTCGGGTTCGATCGCGGAGGTCGCGCGCCAGCTCCAGGCCAGCAAGCCGATCGGCGGAGACTAGGTCCCGGGCAGTCCGGGACGAACCGGGCGCCCATACCACCTTCGGCTGTCGCCAAGGAGCACTTTCTTCTCATCGGTGGAAGCGGCTGAAAGAACCCGGTCTTTGGCGTTACTGTCGGTTTCGTGTTCGCTGCAGAACGTCGTCAGTTGATCCTGGAAATGGTACGGGCCAATGGGGCCGTATCCCTCCGAGAGCTTGCCCGAGTCGTACAGACCTCCGAGGTGACCGTGCGCCGAGACGTACGCGCCCTGGAAGCAGAAGGGCTGCTGGACCGAAGGCACGGGGGGGCGGTCCTTCCGGGCGGCTTCACCCGCGAGTCCGGCTTCCCGCAGAAATCACATCTCGCGACCGCGGAGAAGACCGCGATCGCCGACCTGGCCGCCGGATTCGTCGAGGAGGGCGAGGCCATCGTCGTCGGTGCCGGCACGACGACGCAGGAGCTGGCCCGCCGGCTCGCGCGCATCCCCGGCCTGACCGTCGTGACCAACTCCCTGCTCGTCGCCCAGGCGCTGGCGCACGCGAACCGGGTCGAGGTCGTCATGACCGGCGGCACGCTGCGCGGCAGCAACTACGCGCTGGTGGGCAGCGGCGCCGAGCAGTCGCTCCAAGGGCTGCGCGTCTCACGCGCGTTCCTCTCCGGCAGCGGGCTGACCGCCGAGCGCGGGCTGTCCACGTCCAACATGCTCTCGGCGAGCGTCGACCGGGCGCTGGTGCAGGCCGCGGCGGAGGTCGTGGTGCTCACGGACCACTCCAAGCTCGGCACGGACACCATGTTCCAGACGGTGCCCACCGACGTGATCACGCGGCTGGTCACGGATGACCCGCCGCCGGCCGACGAGCGCGCGGCCACCGAGCTGCAGGCCCTGGCGGACCAGGGGGTGCAGATCGCGGTGGCGGGCCCGGAGCAGCCGGTGGGCGGTGACAGCAGTCCGCCGGCTGCGCGTCGGCACACCCGGCACGGAGGTGAACGGCGGCGCGGCGAGGAGAGCGTGCCGCTGCCGGGCCAGCGCCGGACGCCGCAGGCCGCGGCGTCGACGATGCGCACCGCGGCGGCGCTGCCGGACCAGGGCCGGGTCGCGGACCTGGCCCCCCGACGGCGGTAGGGGGCACGGCGGGGGCGGTGGCCCCCGCGGACCCGCTCGCCCGGGGAGCGTCGCGGGGCCCGGGGCCCCCGGCGTCGCCGGGGTGACGGTGGGGGCGGTGGCCCTCGCGGACCTGCTTGCCCGGGAGCGTCGCGGGGCCGGTGCCGTCTCGGTCCAGCGGCGGGATGCCGCGTGCGATACGGGGTCTCGCTTCCCGGTCTCGCTGCCGGGTCTTGCGGCCCCGTCTCGCTGCCCGGCTCCCGGTTCCGCCGCGGGCGCGCCGGGCGCCGGCCCGCGGCGCGTAACCCCGCGCCGGGCCGCCGCCGTCAGGCGTGACGCGTGCGCAGGCCGTCCAGGATCAGGCCCAGCAGGCGGTCGGCCACCCCGGTGTCCTCCGGGGTCTTCACCGACGCCTTCTCCGCCGCGTAGGCGACGGCGCTCGCCAGCCGCAGGATGTCCACGGCGTCGACGTCCGCGCGCAGCTCGCCGGACTCCCGGGCGCGGGCGGCCAGCAGCTCGACGGTTCCGTGCAGCCGCTTCTTGCAGTCCAGCATCAGGCCCTCGTCCATGAGCGTCGCCGCGACCCCGCGGATCGTGGAGGACGCGTCCAGATACCGCCGCAGCCACGCCGTCAGCGTGTCCATCGGCGTCCCGCCGGGCTCAGCGGCCAGCGCTCGTGCCGCGGCGTCCAGCTCGTCGACCTGCGTCTGGAACACCTCACCCATGAGCGCGAAGCGGTCCGGGAAGTGCCGGTACAGAGTGCCGATGCCGACGCCCGCGCGACGCGCGATCTCCTCCAGCGAGGCGTCCGCACCGCGCGCGGCGAAGGCCGCCGCGGCCTCGGTGAGCAGGCGTTCGTAGTTACGGCGCGCGTCCGCGCGCATCGGCCGGCCCTGCGCCGTTGCCATGGGCACCACCCTTCGTCGTCCCCGCCGCAGCCCAGAATGCCATTGCGAAAACGGAGGCAGCCTCCGTATAGTGAAGCGGAGTCACCCTCCATTTCATTCTGCTACCGGAGGCACCTCTGTGTCCACATCCCTGAGCACCGCCACGGGCCAGGACGTCCACGGCCGGGCCGCCCGAGGTCCCGTCCGCGCCCGCCCGGGGCTCGCGCTCACCGCGATCGTCGCCACCCAGCTCATGTTCCTGGTCGACGCCACGGTGGTGAACGTCGCACTTCCCGACATCGCGCTCGACCTCGGCTTCTCCCCGACCCGGATGTCCTGGATCCTCAACCTCTACACCCTCGCCTTCGGCGGCCTGCTGCTCCTGGGCAGCCGCATAGGCGACCGTATAGGCCGCCGCCGCGCGCTCGTCACCGGTGTGCTCGCCTTCACCGCCGCCTCCCTGCTCGCCGGCCTCGCGCCCGGCGGCGGCTGGCTGCTCCTCGCCCGTACCGCGCAGGGCGTCTCGGCCGCCCTCGCCGCACCCAGCACCCTCGCGCTGATCGCCACGACCTTCCCCGAAGGCCGCCAGCGCGCCCGCGCGCTCGCCGTCTTCGCCTCCATCAGCGGCGCCGGCTCGGCGCTCGGCCTGGTCCTCGGCGGGGCGCTCACGGACATCGCGTCCTGGCACTGGGTCTTCCTGATCAACCTTCCCGTGGGCCTGGCCATCGCCTGGCTCGCGCCGCGCCACCTCGACGAAACCCCGCGCCAGCGCGGCCCGTTCGACGTCCCCGGCGCGCTGCTCGGCACCCTGGGCATGACCTCGCTCGTCTACGCCTTCATCCGCACCGCCGAGCAGGGCTGGAGCGACTCCCTCGCGCTCGGCGCCTTCGCCGCCGCCGCGGCGCTGCTCGGCAGCTTCCTGGCCGTCGAACTCCGCGTCCGCCGGCCGCTGGTGGTGCTGCGGCTCTTCACCGACCGCAACCGGTCGGTCGCGTACGCGACGATGCTGATGATCCCCGCCGGGATGTTCGGCGTCTTCTACTTCACGACGCAGTATCTGCAGCAGCACCTCGACTACAGCCCGTTCCGCGCGGGCCTGGCGTTCCTGGCGCTCACCCTGCCGCTCTTCGCCGCCTCGCGCCTCGCGCCGCGCGCCCAGGCCAGGTTCGGGCCGAAGCGCACCGCGCTGACCGGCCTGGCGCTCAACACCGCCGGCATCCTGTGGCTCACCCGCCTCGACGCCTCCGCCGGCTACGCCGACGGGCTGCTGGGCCCGCTGGTGCTCATGGGCGTCGGGGTCGGGCTGACCATGATGCAGCTCACCACCCTCATCCTCAGCGGCGTCGAGCCCGAGGACGCGGGGTCGGCCTCCGGGCTGCTGCAGACGATGCAGTACGTCGGCGGCAGCCTGGGCCTGTCCGTGCTGGTCTCGGTCTTCGACGCGGGCCTGCGGCATTCCTCGGGCCACACGTTCTTCGACGGTACGGGCGCCGCGTTCACCGCCGCGGCGGCGTTCTCCGCGGTCGCGCTGCTGCTGATGGCCGGGGCCCGGAACGTACGGCCCGCGTCGTGAGGGCGCGTCAGGGGCGGGCCCCGCGGGCCCGCCCCGTGCCGGTCAGTCCTTGATCTCGCAGATCACGCCGCCGGAGGAGACCGTCGCGCCGATCTCCGCCGCGAGGTCCTTGACCGTGCCGGCGCGGTGGGCGTTGATGGGCTGCTCCATCTTCATCGCCTCCAGCACGATCACCAGGTCGCCCTCCGCGACCTGCTGGCCCTCCTCGACCGCCACCTTCACGATCGTGCCCTGCATGGGCGAGGCCAGCGCGTCGCCCGAGACCGCCGAGCCGGACTTCTTCGCCGCCCGCCGCTTCGGCTTCGCCCGCCCGGTCGCCGCCGAGGCGACCGCGCCCAGCGAGGACGGGAGCGAGACCTCCAGGCGCTTGCCGCCGACCTCGACGACCAGCGTCTCGCGGCTCTCCTCCTCCGCCTCGGCGTCCGCGCCGCCGGCGAACGGCGCGATGCCGCCCGCGAACTCCGTCTCGATCCACCGGGTGTGCACGCTGAACGGCTCCACCGCGGAAGCCGGGGCGAACGCCGGATCCCGCACCACCGCGCGGTGGAACGGCAGCGCCGTCGCCATCCCGGAGACCGTGAACTCGTCCAGCGCGCGGGCCGCCCGCTGGAGCGCCTGCTGCCGGGTGGCGCCCGTGACGATCAGCTTGGCCAGCAGCGAGTCCCATGCCGGGCCGATCACGCTGCCCGACTCCACGCCCGCGTCCAGCCGCACGCCGGGCCCGGCCGGCGGCTCGAAGGCCGTCACCGTGCCGGGCGCCGGCAGGAAGTTGCGCCCCGGGTCCTCGCCGTTGATGCGGAACTCGATGGAGTGCCCGCGCACCGGCGGGTCGTCATACCCCAGTTCCTCGCCGTCGGCGATGCGGAACATCTCCCGCACCAGGTCGATGCCCGTGACCTCCTCGGTCACCGGGTGCTCCACCTGGAGGCGGGTGTTGACCTCAAGGAAGGAGATCGTGCCGTCCTGGCCGACGAGGAACTCGCAGGTGCCCGCGCCCTCGTAGCGCGCCTCCTTCAGGATGGCCTTCGACGCACGGTACAGCTCGGCGTTCTGCTTCGGGGACAGGAACGGCGCCGGCGCCTCCTCCACCAGCTTCTGGTGGCGGCGCTGCAGCGAGCAGTCCCGGGTGGAGACCACGACCACGTTCCCGTGCTTGTCCGCGAGGCACTGCGTCTCCACGTGCCGCGGCCGGTCGAGATAGCGCTCGACGAAGCACTCGCCGCGGCCGAACGCGGCGATGGCCTCGCGCACCGCCGACTCGTACAGCTCGGGGACCTCTTCGAGGGTACGGGCGACCTTCAGCCCGCGACCGCCGCCGCCGAAGGCGGCCTTGATGGCGATCGGCAGCCCGTGCTCCTCCGCGAACGCCGTGACCTCCTCGACGCCCGCGACCGGGTCCTTCGTGCCGGCGACCAGCGGTGCGCCGGCGCGCTGGGCGATGTGCCTGGCGGACACCTTGTCGCCGAGGTCGCGGATCGCCTGCGGCGGCGGGCCGATCCACGTCAGGCCCGCGTCGCGGACGGCCTGGGCGAAGTCGGCGTTCTCCGACAGGAATCCGTACCCGGGGTGGACGGCGTCCGCGCCCGAGTCCTGGGCGGCCTGCAGCACCTTGGCGATGTCGAGGTAGCTGGTGGCCGGGGTGTCACCACCGAGCGCGAACGCCTCGTCGGCCACGCGGACGTGGAGGGCGTCCCGGTCGGGCGCGGCGTAGACGGCCACGCTCGCGATGCCCGCGTCCCGGCAGGCGCGGGCGACCCGGACGGCGATTTCGCCGCGGTTGGCGATGAGCACCTTGCGCACGTTGGCTCCCTTCTCGGAACACCGAGATTTTAGGTAATGGCGACACCTCTGCGCTGCGGGCTCACGGAGGTGAGCTTTCCCACACAGAGGGTGATCCGCGCCGCCGCACGCGGGCGCGTAGCCCTGAGTTCCCAAGGTACGCCGCATTCTGGGCCGTGCGCGCGAAACCGGTATGTGGCCAAGGTCTCGCGCCCACGGAGCAGATGGACGGTGCATCTTTTTGTGGGAACCATACGAAGCCGAGACCGAATCTTTTCGGGTCGCCCGTCCGGCTACACCCAGAGATCGGTGATCTGCACGTCCAGCTCCGCGAGCAGCCGGCGCAGCAGCGGCAGCGAGATCCCCACGACGTTGCCGTGGTCGCCGTCGATGCCGTCGATGAACGCCGACGAGCGGCCGTCGATGGTGAACGCCCCGGCCACGTAGAGCGGTTCGCCGGTCGCGACGTACGCGGCGATCTCGGCGTCGCTCGGCTCGCCGAACCGCACCACCGTCGAGGCGGTCGCGCCCGCCCGCCGGCCCGAGGCCGTGTCGATCACGCAGTGGCCCGTCTGCAGCACCCCGGAGCGGCCCCGCATCGCCTTCCACCGCGCCGTGGCGTCCTCGGCGTCCTCGGGCTTGCCCAGCGGCCTGCCGTCCAACTCCAGCACCGAGTCGCAGCCCACGACCAGCGCCCCCGCCGCCTCGGGCCGCGCGGCGACGGCGCCGGCCTTCGCCTCGGCGAGCACGAGGACCAGCTCCGCCGGGGTGGCGGCGGTCACAGCGTCCTCGTCGACGCCGCTGACGAGCACCTCGGGCGCGAGCCCCGCCTGCCGGAGCAGGGCGAGCCGGGCGGGGGACTGCGACGCGAGCACGAGCGTGCGGGCGGGGTGGCGGGTCATGGGCGCCATCGTAAGCGGCGGCGGTGACACCCGTGAGCCTCACATCGGCAGCGTGCCGGGTCCCGCCGCCCCCAGGGCCAGCGACACCACCGCCGCCAGCGCAAGCAGCCAACCGGCGCGGCGCAGCCGCCGTTCCGCCGCACGCAACTCCGCGTCGGGCTCGTCTGGAGGGTCGGACCAGAGCATCCTCCGATGGTCCAGGACCGGCGCCCCCGCGCGCCTGAGTACGGGTACTCACTTACCGGCGGCGCGCGGGCGCGTACCCCCTTCTGGAACGGTCGGTGACGACGGCTGTCACGATGGCTGTCACGACGGCCAGTACGTCGTACGCCACGCCTTCGGCCCCGGCTGCGGCGTCCGCCGGGCCAGCACCCGCCGGGCCGGGTCCGCCCACTCGCCGGCGGGCCCGCCCCGCGCCCCCGCCGCGGACGAGGCCGCCCGCGCCTGGACCACCGCGAGCGCCGCCGCCAGCTCCTCTGCCGTCGGGTTGCCCCGGACGACCTTGATCTCGTCGGACATCGGCCCTCCTGGCTTTCTACAGCGGGATGTTCCCGTGCTTCTTCGGCGGCAGCGTCTCCCGCTTGGTGCGCAGCACCCGCAGGCCCTTCGCCACCTGCCGCCGCGTCTCCGACGGCATGATCACGGCGTCTACATACCCGCGTTCGGCCGCCGCATACGGGTTCAGCAGCGCGTCTTCGTACTCCTGGATCAGCTCCGCGCGCCGGCTCTCCCGCTCCTGCCCGTCCTCGATGGCGGCGAGCGTGCGGCGGTAGAGGATGTTGACCGCGCCCTGCGCGCCCATGACGGCGATCTGCGCGGTGGGCCAGGCCAGGTTCAGGTCGGCGCCGAGGTGCTTGGAGCCCATGACGTCGTACGCGCCGCCGAACGCCTTGCGCGTGATCACCGTGATCAGCGGCACGGTGGCCTCGGCGTAGGCGTAGATCAGCTTGGCGCCGCGGCGGATGATCCCGTCGTACTCCTGGTCCGTGCCCGGCAGGAAGCCGGGGACGTCGACGAAGGTGAGCACCGGGACGTTGAACGCGTCGCAGGTGCGCACGAAGCGGGCGGCCTTCTCGCTGGCCTTGATGTCCAGGCAGCCGGCGAACTGCATCGGCTGGTTGGCGACGATGCCGACCGGATGCCCCTCGACGCGGCCGAAGCCGGTGACCATGTTCGGCGCGTACAGCGCCTGGGTCTCCAGGAACTCGCGGTCGTCCAGCACGTGTTCGATGGCGGTGTGCATGTCGTACGGCTGGCTCGCCGAGTCCGGGATGAGGGTGTCCAGCTCGCGGTCCTCGTCGGTGACCGACAGCTCGCCCTCCTCGGGGAAGGCGGGCGGGTCGCTGAGGTTGTTGGACGGCAGGTACGACAGCAGCGCCTTGACGTACTCGAACGCGTCCTTCTCGTCGCCCGCCATGTGGTGCGCGACGCCCGAGGTGGTGTTGTGCGTACGGGCGCCGCCCAGCTCCTCGAAGCCGACGTCCTCGCCGGTGACGGTCTTGATGACGTCGGGGCCCGTGATGAACATGTGCGAGATGCCGTCCACCATGACCGTGAAGTCCGTGATGGCCGGGGAGTACACCGCGCCGCCCGCGCACGGGCCGACGATGACGCTGATCTGCGGGATGACGCCGGAGCCGTGGACGTTGCGGCGGAAGATCTCCGCGAACAGCCCGAGCGCGACGACGCCCTCCTGGATGCGCGCGCCGCCGCCGTCGTTGATGCCGATGATGGGGCAGCCGGTCTTCATGGCGAAGTCCATCGCCTTGACGATCTTCTCGCCGTAGACCTCGCCGAGGGAGCCGCCGAAGACCGTGAAGTCCTGTGAATAGACCACGACGGGGCGGCCGTCGACCGTCCCGTAGCCGGTGACCACACCGTCGCCGTACGGGCGGTTGGCCTCGATGCCGAAGTTCGTCGAGCGGTGCCGGGCGAACT
This sequence comes from Streptomyces sp. CNP082, assembly GCF_059570535.1. NCBI lineage: Bacteria > Bacillati > Actinomycetota > Actinomycetes > Kitasatosporales > Streptomycetaceae > Streptomyces > Streptomyces sp. CNP082. The sequence continues at coordinate 108,955 of NZ_JCANSZ010000012.1, read as the reverse complement.
CGTCCAGCTCCGTGAACGACCCGTCGTCCAGCAGCAGCTCGACCCGTTCGCGCGCGGTCAGCTTGCCCTTCGCGTGCTGCTTCTCCACCGCGCGCGCCGACCCGGCGTGCGTGGCCTCCTCGATCCGCCGGCTGAGGTCGGCGAGGCGGCCGGCGGTCGTGTGGCTGTCCGCCGTCTCGGCGGGGGGCTCGGGCGCCTTGGCCATCGCGGTGCAGCTCCTGCTCGTCGGGGGCACCCCCGGGCGGGGACCCGGGGGAGGGCGGGACTTACCGCTACGTAGGCTATCGGCGCGCGGCGGCCCTACGGGTGCGGCGTTGGCCACACCCGCGGCGTGGCGTCCGCTGGTCGGCCGGACTGCCGGACTGCCGGACTGCCGGTCTGCCGGTCCTCCGGTCCCCCGGGACCCGGGGTGCCACCGGCACCGGGCTCCCGGCGCCGGCCGGGCGCGGGGGCGGCGGCGGGGCGGATGCCTGGCCGTAGGGTGGCGGTATGAGTGCAGATCGGGGAAGCCGCTGGTCCGACCTCGACCGTCCGCCGCTGAACGCCGACGCGCTGCGCCGGGCGCTCGTACGGCCCGGAGGGCTGTGGACGTCGCTCGACGTCGTCGAGGCCACCGGCTCCACGAACGCCGACCTCGCCGTGCGCGCCCGCGAGGGCGCCCCCGAGGGGGCGGTGCTCATCGCGGAGGAGCAGACGGCGGGGCGGGGCCGGCTGGACCGCCCGTGGTCGGCACCGCCCAGATCCGGGCTCTTCTTCTCCGTCCTGCTGCGCCCCGAGGGCGTACCCGTCAGCCGGTGGGGCTGGCTGCCGCTGCTCGCGGGCGTCGCCGTCGCGACCGCGCTGCCGCGGGCCGCGGGCGTGGACACGGCGCTGAAGTGGCCGAACGACGTGCTGGTGACCGTCGGCGGCGAGGAGCGCAAGGCGGGCGGCATCCTCGTGGAGCGCCCCGACGCCGAGAGCGAGTCAGTGGTCCTGGGCATCGGCATCAACGTCACCCTGCGCGCCGGTGAACTGCCCGTCCCCCAGGCCGGCTCGCTGGCGCTGGCCGGCGCGAAGGTCACCGACCGGGACCCGCTGCTGCGCGCGGTGCTGCGGTCGCTGGAGCGGTGGTACGGAAGCTGGCGTGCCGCCGGCGGCGACCCGGCCGGCGCCCGGCTGCAGGAGACGTACGCGGCGGGCTGCGCGACACTCGGCCGGCAGGTCCGCGCGGAGCTGCCGGGCGGGACGTCGGTGACGGGGGAGGCCGTCGCGGTGGACGGCGACGGCCGGCTGGTGCTGGCCACGGCGGCGGGGCTGGCGGAGCCGGTGAGCGCGGGGGACGTGGTGCACCTGCGGCCCGCGGCCGAGGCGGAGTGAGCTGGGCCACACTTCCCGTATCGTTGAGACCGCAAGAGCGGTGGCCGGAACGGACGGGGGGAGGGGGCAGCCGGTGAGTGAGGTTGCGGGCTCCTCTGGTGCGGAGGAGCGGAGGGACCCGGCGGGTCCGGACGGCTCGGCGGGCGCGGCGGATGCGGCGGGCGTCGGGGGTGCAGAAGCCCCGGAGGGGCTGGGGAGACCGGAGAGTCCGGAAAGTCCGGAGCGATCGGAGAATCCGGAGGGGGCGGAAGGTCCGGAAGGGCCGGAGGGTGAAGAAGACCCGATCGCGCTCCGTATCGAGCAGCTCATCCTGGGCTCCGACCGCCGCTACACCCCCTTCCAGGCCGCGCGCGCGGCGGGCGTGCCGATGGAGCTGGCGGCCCGCTTCTGGCGCGCGATGGGCTTCGCCGACATCGGCCAGGCCAAGGCGCTCACCGAGGCCGACGTCCTCGCTCTGCGGCGGCTCGCGGGCCTGGTGGAGGCCGGGCTGCTGAGCGAGAGCATGGCGGTGCAGGTGGCGCGCTCCACCGGGCAGACCACGGCCCGGCTCGCGGACTGGCAGATCGACTCGTTCCTCGAAGGGCTCACCGAGCCGCAGGAGGGCATGTCCCGTACGGAGATCGCCTACCCGCTGGTCGAGCTGCTGCTGCCGGAGCTGGAGGAGTTCCTCGTCTACGTCTGGCGCCGTCAGCTCGCCGCGGCCACCGGCCGGGTCGTCCAGGCGCAGGACGACGACGAGATGGTCGACCGCCGCCTCGCGGTGGGCTTCGCCGACCTGGTGGGCTTCACCCGGCTGACCCGGCGTCTTGAGGAGGAGGAGCTGGGCGAGCTGGTCGAGGCGTTCGAGACGACCGCCGCCGACCTGGTCGTCGCCCACGGCGGCCGGCTCATCAAGACCCTGGGCGACGAGGTGCTGTTCTCCGCGGACGACGCGGGCACGGCGGCGGAGATCGGGGTGCGGCTGATCGAGACCCTGGCCCACGACGAGACGATGCCGGAGCTGCGGGTGGGCATCGCGTTCGGCACGGTCACCACGCGGATGGGCGACGTGTTCGGCACGACGGTGAACCTGGCGTCGCGGCTGACGTCGATCGCGCCGAAGGACACGGTGCTGGTGCACGGCGACTTCGCCGCCGAGCTGATACGGGACGGCGACGCCCCCGAGTCCGAGGCGGCGGCCACCGCGGCGGAGAAGGCGGCGGCGGAGGGCGGCACGGGGGAGGTGCCGTCGTACCGCTTCACGCTGCAGCCGATGTGGCAGCGGCCGGTGCGGGGGCTGGGCGTGGTGGAGCCCTGGCTGCTGAGCCGCCGGGGCTGACGGCGGGGCTGACGGCGGGGGTGACGGCGGGCAGGGGCGGTCGTGTGTGCGCCGTTGGGCGAAAGTCGGCCCCTGCGGGTGATTTGTCCCGGTTTTGCGGGTGGGTTACCCCGGCTTTGTCACCGCGAAGTGCGTATGGGCTGACGGGCGGGCTTTCGCGGCGGCGGTGGCCGGGGCGGCGGGGTGGCTCGGGCTGCCGGCGCTGTTCGTGGTCGTCTTCGCCGTGGGGGCGCTGTCGGTGTTCTTCGATGTCGCCTACCAGGCGTCTCTCGTACGGCTGGTGGAGCGCGGCCAGTTGGTGCAGGGCAACAGCGCGCTGGAGGGCAGCCGGTCAGCGGCGCAGATCGGCGGCCCGGCGCTGGGCGGTGCGCTGGTGTCGCTGCTGTCGGCGGCGGTGGCGGTCGGGGCGGGCGCGGTGTGCTTCGCGCTCTCGTTCCTGTCGATCCGCCGAATACGCAGGAGGGAACGGCTCCCGGAGCGGCCGGAGCACCTGGAGCGCCCGGAGCGGCCGGAGCGCCCCGAGCGCCCGGCGCGGGTCTGGCGGCGCATCCACGAGGGCCTGCGCTTCGTGGCGGCAAACGCCGTGCTGCGGACCGTGTGCCTGGCGTCGGCCGCGTTCCAGCTCTCGCTGGCGGCGGTGATGACCGTCTACCTGCTGTACCTGCCGCGGGAGTTGGGCCTGTCGGGCACGGTCGTGGGGCTCGTCCTCGCGGCGCCGGGGCCGGGCGCGCTGGCGGGGGCGCTGCTGGCCTCCCGGCTGCCGCGGCGGTACGGCTACGGGGCGGTACTGGTGTCGGCGGCGGCGGTGGCCGACGGGGTGTTCCTGTGCGTACCGGCGCTGAGCGGGTCGTCCGCGGCGACGGTGGGCGTGCTGGTCGCGATCGGCTTCGTGTTCGGCGCGGCCGGGCAGTTGGTGAACGTCACGGTCATGGCGGTCCGGCAGGCGGCCACCCCGGCGGGGATGCAGGGCCGGGCGGCGGCGACGATCACGTTCACGGGAATGGGCCTGACGCCGGTGGGCTCGCTGCTGGGCGGCTGGCTGGCGCAGGGGTGGGGCCTGCGGACGAGCCTGGTGGTGACGGCGGCGGGGATGCTGGTGTCGCCGGCGGTGATGGCGGTGTCGCCGCTGGCGCGGCTGGGGCGGGAGCTGCCGGCCGCCTGAGTCTGCTCGGTCCCGCCGCGAGGTTGGGTGGGAACGTGCACACGACCGGGCGAAACTCGATCCCTGTGGGCGATTTGAGCCGGTTTCGCGGGCGGGTTGCCCCGGTTCGTCACGGCAAAGCGCACCCGGAACGCCCACCCGCCGACCGGCGCCGACGCCGGCACCGCGGGTAGCACCCGCACCCGGTCGCGCCACGTGACCGCGGCCCCCGCCACGTGGCGGGGGCCGGTCTCCCGGGGCAGGGGCTCGGGGAACCCGTTACGCTGCGACGAGCGTGGCCGGGCGGTCAGTCGGTACGGAACTCGCCGGTCTTCACGCCCGCCACGAAGGACGAGAACGCGTCGGCGGTGAAGTCCAGGACCGGGCCGCTCGGGTCTTTGGAGTCGCGGACGGGGACGATGCCGCGGGTAGCGGCGACGTTGGCGGCGACCTCGATGCAGGCTCCGCCGTTGTCGCTGTAGGAGGACTTGTGCCAGCGGGGGGAGGGGGATTCAGTCGTCACGGGGTGCCCTTTCGGAGCTGGTCGATCACGGCTGCGGACTCCGCTTGGGAAGGCGCTTCGGCCTGCAACTGATGGCAGGCCGTCAGCAAGGGCACGACGCAGGAGTTGTCCCGCACGAGATGCCCCTGCTGGGCGGACTCGGCGTACGCCACCAACCCGCGGTCCGGCATCGTCAGGATGTAGACCGGCAGATTGAACGGCCGGCGCGCCCCCATGGTGAACGGGGCGACCTGGAGCATGGTGTTCGGCAGCTCCGCGAACCCCACCAGCCGGGCCAACTGGGCGTTCCAGACGGCCGGTTCGCCGATCGGGCGGCGCAGGCAGCTCTCGTCCAGCACGACGACGACCAGCGGCGGGCGCTTCCGGAGCAGCGACTCCTGCCGCTGTGCCACGAGACTCACGCGCTCGTGTGCCTGCTCGGGGCTTCGCTACAGAGAGGAGTGGTCATGTCTGATGCGCGGACGGCGGCCGAGGTGACCGGCGACGCCGAGATGGCGCTGGACGAGCTGCGCCACGCCCCCGCCCTACCGCCTGCTCCCCGTCTGCCTTCCCCTGAACGCCCGCCGGCTCCGCCCCCGCGGCGGGTGGTCCGCCAGGCGCGTCACCTCCCGGTCCCGCCCCGCCACCACCGGCCCCTGCGACCCCGCCGCCTTCGCCGCGTACTGCGCCGCGTCCGCCAGCCGCAGCAGCCGGCGGCCCGACAGCACCGGGCCGATCGGGTCCCCCGTGGACGCCACCCCGCACGCGACCCCCTGGCCCGGGTCCAGGTCCGCCGCCCGCGCGCACAGCTCCGTCGCCGTGCGGACCACGTCGTCCGCCGGCGGGCCGGCCGACAGCAGGCAGAACTCGTCGCCGCCCAGCCGGGCGGCCAAGGTGTCCGGCAGCCCCGCTCCGTGCAGCGACAGCAGCGTGCCGAATCGTTCCAGCAGGCGGTCGCCGACCGCGTGGCCGAGCGAGTCGTTGACCTCCTTGAGGCCGTTGACGTCGCAGACGACCAGGCTGACCACGGTGCCCTCCGCCCGGTGCTGCTCCACCGCCTCGTCCAGCCGCAGATCCAGCGCCCGGCGGTTGGCCAGCCCCGTCAGCGGGTCCGTGAACGCCAGCCGCCGCGCCTCCTCCAGCCGCTCCGACTGCGCGAGCCCCGCCGCGACCACCGCGCTCACCGCCGCCGCGACGGCCGTGTCGTACGCCGTGAAGGCCGCGGCGCCGCGCGGGCGGGCGACATACAGCTCACCCCAGGCCCGCCCGTGCATCAGCAGCGGCACCACCAGGCAACTGCCCCGCCCCCGCCGCCGCAGCGCCTCCCCCCGCCGCCCCGGGGAGTCCGCCGTCGCCGTCCAGGGGCCGCCGTGGGTGGCCAGGTCGGGGAAGTCGTGCAGGGGGTACGACTCGTCCGGCGGGAACTCCTCCTCGCCGGGGGCCCGCTCGCCGTCGTTGACGAGCACCCGCAGCCGCCCGCGCTCCCGCTCCCAGACGGACACCGCCGCGAACGACCCGTCGAGCGCGCGCCTGGCGCCCGCCGCTGCCGCGCGCACGGTGTCGCGCGGCGTGACGGCGTCCGCCAGCGCCCGCGCCAGCTCGACCACGGTGCGCAGCGGTTCGTCCGGGAGCCGGCCGTTGCCCGTCACGGCTCCAGAGTAGGCAATCGATCCCCATTTGCAGGATTTAGGCCCATTGGCCACTATGGACAGGACGGTCTCCCGGGCCCCTTACGCCCCCCGGTCACGCCCCCGGCCACTTTGGCTTCCGCTTCTCGTTGAACGCGGCCACACCCTCCTTCCGGTCCGCCGACAGCGCCGTCCGGTGCCACGCCGCGTCCTCGATCTCCAGCCCCGCCCGCAGCTCCTGCCCGAAGCCCAGCCGCAGCGCCCGCTTCGCGGCCCGTACCCCCACCGGCGAGTTGCCCGCAATCCGCCGCGCCAGCTCCAGCGCCGTCGTACGGGCCTCGCCCGCCGGTACCAGCCGGTCGACCAGGCCCAGCGCATGGGCCTCCGCCGCCTCCACCCGGCGCGCGGTGAAGATCAGCTCCGCCGCGCGGGCGGAGCCCACCCGGCGCGGCAGCAACTGCGTCCCGCCGCCGCCCGGCACGACCCCCACCGACACCTCCGGCAGCCCGACCACGGCCGTCTCGTCGGCGACGATGAAGTCGCAGGACAGCGCCAGCTCGTACCCACCGCCGAGGGCGAAGCCGTGCACCGCCGCGATGGCCGGCACCGGCAGCTCCAGCACCCCCGTGTACGCGCCGCGCGACACGGGGCGGTGGCGGTGCATGTCGGCGTCGGTGAAGCCGTTGCGCTCCTTGAGGTCCGCGCCGACGCAGAACGCCCGCTCGTGGCTGGAGGTGAGGACCACGGCCCGTACGGAGGCGTCCGCGGCCAGGCGCGCGGTGGTCTCGGTGAGCGCGCGGGCCAGCTCGGTGGAGACGGCGTTCATGGCCTCCGGCCGGTCCAGGACCAGCTCGGCGACGTGTTCGTGTGTGCGGACGGCGATGCCCTCGCCCATGTTCCGGCCTCCGGCGGCTCGTGACGTTAACGCTCGCTAACGTAGTGCGTGGCGCGGCGCCGCGCCAGGGCTGACCAACTGTGTTTTCTGATCGGTTGGACGTGCTGGATGGGGCCTGTGGGGTGTCCGTGCGGCGCCCGTGCAGCGCCCGTGACAGCTTGGGATTCACTTCGTAAGGTTTCTGAATATGGATATGCACCCCCGTCCCGCGCCCGTCGTCCTGGAGCCCGCCGGCACCAGCGCGGACGACGTCCTCGCCGTCGCCCGCCGCGGCGCCCCCGTCGAGCTGTCCGCCCGCGCCCTCGACGCGCTCGCCGCCGCCCGCCGCGTCGTGGACGACCTCGCCGCCAAGCCCGACCCCGTGTACGGCGTCTCCACCGGCTTCGGCGCGCTCGCCGTCCGGCACATCGCCCCCGACCTGCGCGTGCAGCTCCAGCGCAACATCGTCCGCTCGCACGCGGCCGGCATGGGCCCGCGGGTGGAGCGCGAGGTCGTACGGGCGCTGATGTTCCTGCGCCTGAAGACGCTGGCCTCCGGCCACACCGGCGTACGGCCCGAGGTCGCGCAGGCGATGGCCGGGATGCTCAACGCCGGCATCACCCCGGTCGTGCACGAGTACGGCTCCCTCGGCTGCTCCGGCGACCTCGCCCCGCTCTCGCACTGCGCGCTGGCGCTCATGGGCGAGGGCGACGCCGAAGGGCCCGACGGCGTCGTGCACCCCGCCGCCGGCCTGCTCGCGACGCACGGCCTCGCGCCCGTCACGCTGCGCGAGAAGGAGGGCCTCGCGCTGCTCAACGGCACCGACGGGATGCTCGGCATGCTGCTCATGGCCTGCGCCGACCTCGGCGCGCTGCTCACCGCCGCCGACGTCACCGCCGCGCTGACGCTGGAGGCCCTGCTCGGCACCGACCGGGTGCTCGCGCCCGGGCTGCACGCCGTACGCCCCCACCCCGGCCAGGCCGCCAGCGCCGCCAACATGCGCAAGGTGCTTGAGGGCTCCGGCCTCACCGGCCACCACCAGAGCGGCCACGACGGCGTGCCCGCCGCGCCCCGGGTGCAGGACGCGTACTCCGTACGCTGCGCGCCGCAGGTCGCCGGCGCCGGCCGGGACACGCTCGCCCACGCCCGTACGGTCGCGGACCGCGAGCTGGCCGCCGCCGTCGACAACCCGGTGGTGATCGGGGACCGTATCGAGTCCAACGGCAACTTCCACGGCGCCCCCGTCGCGTACGTCCTGGACTTCCTCGCCGTTGCCGCCGCCGACCTCGGCTCCATCGCCGAGCGCCGCACCGACCGGCTGCTGGACAAGAACCGCAGTCACGGCCTGCCCGCCTTCCTGGCCGGCGACCCGGGCGTGGACTCGGGCCTCATGATCGCCCAGTACACCCAGGCCGCGCTGGTCAGCGAGTTGAAGCGGCTGGCCGTGCCGGCGTCGGCCGACTCCATCCCGTCCTCGGCGATGCAGGAGGACCACGTCTCGATGGGCTGGTCCGCGGCCCGCAAGCTGCGCACCGCGGTCGACCACCTGACGAAGGTGCTGGCCATCGAGATGTACGCGGCCACCCGCGCCGTCGAGTTGCGCGCCGGACTCACGCCGGCCCCCGCCACCCGGGCCGTGCTGCGCGCCGTGCGCGACGCGGGCGTCGCGGGTCCTGGCGAGGACCGTTTCCTGTCGCCGGATCTGGCCGCCGCGGAGGGGTTCCTACGCTCCGGCCGGCTCGTTGCGGCAGTGGAATCCGTCACAGGGCCCCTGTCGTGATTCGTCGCGATCTGATCGACTCCGCGCTGACCTGCGCCGATCCGTCTCGTCCCGGCCGGGCGTGAGGGGGTGCGCCCGGCCGCGGGTCTGGAGTGTCCGTGGCGTGTGCCACAGTGGGTGGCAGTCTGGAACGGACCGGTGGGGACAGGGCGTCCTCCTCCGTGAGACGGGGCATTCGTGCCCTTCGCGGTGAAGGGGAGTTACGACGTGAGGGTGTACGGCAAGGGGCGGCGCGGGGTGGCGCTGGCCGCGCTGGCGATGAGTGCCGTGCTGGGGCTGACCGCGTGCGGCGGCGACAGCGAAGCGGACGACTCCGGGGACAAGAAGGAGTCCTCCTCGGAGCAGACGAAGAACGTGCCGGACGCCCGAATAGCCATAGCGCCCAAGGACGGTACGGAGAACGTCGGCATCAACTCCGACACGAAGGTCACGGTCAAGGAGGGCAAGCTCACCGAGGTCGTGCTGACCGCGGCGGGCAGCACCGACCCGGTCGCCGGGACCATCGCGGACGACGGCCTGTCCTGGCAGCCGGACGCGGCGCTGGAGCGCGGCACGGAGTACCGGATCACGGCCAAGGCCGAGGACGCCGACGGCCAGGTGTCCACGTCCAACGCGAACTTCTCCACGGTCTCCACCGAGAACAGCGTGATCGGCTACTTCACCCCGGAGGACGGCACCGAGGTCGGCGTCGGCATGCCGGTGTCGCTCAACTTCGACAAGCCGGTAGAGGACAAGGCGGCCGTCCAGTCCAAGATCGAGGTCGAGTCGAGCAGCGGCCAGGAGGTCGTCGGCCACTGGTTCAACGACACCCGGCTCGACTTCCGCCCCGAGGAGTACTGGGAGGCGGGCTCCACCGTCACGATGGACATGAACCTCGACGGCGTCGAGGCGTCCCCCGGGGTCTACGGCGTGCAGGACCGCGAGATGAGCTTCACCGTGGGCCGCTCGCAGGTCACCACCGTGGACGTCAAGGCCATGACGATGACGGTCGTGCGCGACGGCAAGGAACTCAAGACCATCCCCATCTCCGCGGGTTCGCCCGAGAACCCCACGTACAACGGCGAGATGGTGATCTCCGAGAAGCACAAGGAGACCCGGATGGACGGCTCGACGGTCGGCTTCACCGACGACAAGGGCAAGAGCGAGTACGACATCCCGGACGTGCCGCACGCCATGCGGCTGTCCACCTCCGGCACGTTCATCCACGGCAACTACTGGGGCGGCCAGAGCGTCTTCGGCGCCGCCAACACCAGCCACGGCTGCGTCGGCCTCTTCGACAAGCAGGGCGCGGACGACCCGGGGACGGACGGCGCCTGGTTCTACGACCAGTCGCTCATCGGTGACGTCGTGATCGTCAAGAACTCGCCCGACGAGACCATCGCCCCGGACAACGGCCTCAACGGCTGGAACATGGACTGGGCCACCTGGCAGCAGGGCAGCGCGCTCTGACCCGGGCGCCAGCCGCCGCGAACACCCGGGCGCACGGGGCTGATGCCCCGTGCGCCCCGGCGTGCGGACGCGCGCGGCGGGCGTGAGCGCCGCTCGCCGCCGGCCGCCGCGCAGCCGGGCGCCGTAGCGGCGTCACGTGGCCGTCGCAGGGCCGGGACCTGGACCGTACGGCGTACGTACGGCGGGGCCCGGCCCTTTCTCATGGCACTCTCACGGTGGCCTCAGCCTTTCCCCAACCTCGCGCCATAACTTCGCCGCATGTTCCTCACCTACCTGCGGCGCGAGTTGCGCCGGCGCAGAAAGGCCGCACTGGTCGTCGCCCTCGGCCTCGCGCTCGGCATCGGCCTCGTCATCACCGTCTCGTCCGTGGCCACCGGCATGCGTGATGCCCAGGACGAGGTCCTGCACTCCCTCTACGGCGTGGGCACCGACCTCACCGTCAGCAAGGAGGCGGACGAGAGCGGCCCCGGCCCGCAGAGCTTCCGCATCGGGCCGGGCGAGGACGGCGAGGACGCCACCAAGTCCGACGACCGGCTGATGCCGCTCGGCGGCTTCCAGCACCTCGACGACTCCGTCGTCGGCGAGGTCGCGGCCCAGGACGGCGTCGAGGCGGCGGTGGGCGCGCTGGCGCTCGAAGACGTCGAGTTCAAGGGCGACTTCCAGCAGGGGAGGATCGAGGGCGGCGGCCCCGTCGACCAGGCAGTTCCCGAACAGGGCGGCGGCGGGGGCGGCGGGGGCGGCCCGCGGATCGAGGGCGGCGGCGCCGACATCGACGTCGACTCCTTCAGCGTCACCGGCCTCGACGTCTCCCGGCAGGACGTCGGCCCGCTGTCGTCGTCGAGGATCAGCGACGGCGAGACCTTCGGCGCGGACGACACCGACGCACTCAAGGCCGTCGTCGACAGCGCGTACGCCAAGGACGAGGGTCTCAAGGTGGGCGACGACGTCACCATCAAGGGCGAGAAGTTCGAGGTCGTCGGCATCGCCACCGCCGACACCGGCGCCGCCACCGCGAACGTCTATATCCCGCTGAAGCAGGCCCAGAAGCTGTCCGACGCCGACCTGGCGGGCAAGGTCTCCACCATCTACGTCAAGGCCGACAGCTCCGAGGACATCCCCGCGGTCAAGGACGCCATCGACGAGAACGTGGCCGGCGCCAGCGTCACCTCCGCCTCCGACCTCGCCGAACAGGTCTCCGGCAACCTCTCCACCGCCTCCGACCTCGCCACCGGCATCGGCAAGTGGCTCTCCGTCGTCGTGCTGGTCGCCGCCTTCCTGCTCGCCGGGCTGCTCACCATGTCGGCCGTGGGCCGGCGGGTGCGGGAGTTCGGCACGCTCAAGGCGCTCGGCTGGCGCAGCGGGCGCGTCGTCCGGCAGGTGATAGGCGAGGCGTTCGTCAACGGGATCCTCGGCGGCGTGCTCGGCATCGCGCTCGGGGTCGCCGGCGCGTACGTCGTCACGGCCGTCGCCCCGACGCTCGACGCCTCGGTAGGCCCCAACGCCGAGGCGCCCGAGGGCGCCGTGCTGCGCGGGCCGCAGAAGATGCTGGACGCCGCCACCTCCAGCGTGGAGGTCGGGCTGCAGGCGCCCGTGACGCTGCCAGTGATCGCGCTGGCCGTCGCGCTCGCGGTCGCGGGCGGGCTGATCGCCGGCCTCTTCGGCGGCTGGCGGGCGGCGCGGCTGCGGCCGGCGGACGCGCTGCGGCGCGTCGAATAGCCCCTTCCTCCTCGCCCGTTCCTCCTAGCCCCTCCGACCACCTCACCTGCGGCACCCGGGAGTTGACAGGATGTACGAACTCACCCGCGTCACCAAGCGCTACCAGCGCGGCAAGGAGGCCATCGACGCCCTCGCCGGCGTCGACCTCACCATCGCCGACGGCGACCAGCTCGTCGTCCGCGGCCCCACCGGCGGCGGCAAGTCGACGCTGCTGCAACTGCTCGGTGGCCTCGACCGCGCCACCTCCGGCACCCTCAGCCTCGACGGCACCGACCTCGGCGGCCTCAGCGAGGCCGCGCTGACGCGGGTACGGGCCGCGACCATCGGCTTCGTCTTCCAGAGCTTCAACCTCATCCCCACCCTCAGCGCCCAGGAGAACGTCGAGACCGCGCTCGTGCCGCTGGGTGTGAAGGCGACCGAGCGCGCCAAGCGCGCGGCGGAGGCGCTGGAGTCCGTGGGGCTCGCCGAGCGGCGGACGCACCTGCCCGGCGAGCTGTCCGGCGGCCAGCAGCAGCGCGTGGCCATCGCGCGGGCGCTGGTGAAGCAGCCGAAGGTGCTGCTGGCCGACGAGCCGACCGGGAACCTCGACGAGGACACCCGGGACGACATCGTGGCGCTGCTCGAAGGGCTGTGGAAGGACCTCGGGTTGACGTACGTGCTGGTCACGCACGACAGCGCGATCGCCAGGCGGGCACCGCGGCTGGCGGTGATCAAGAAGGGCCGGCTGAAGGTCACCGAGCGGGAGGCGGCGTAGCGCCGCAGGGCCGCTGGGCCGCTGGGCCAGGGCCGCGGGGGTGCCGGGGGAGGGCGTGTACGGGCGCGGCGGTGCCCGTACGCGCCTCCGCGCGCCCGGTGCGTACGGCGGGGGGTGACGGCGTACGGAACGGGCCCGTCAGCGGCGGCGCGGGGACGCCAGCAGGTACATCCCGCCGTCGCGCTCCGGGTGTTCGGAGACCTGCCACCCCCCGGCCTCCAGCGCCCCCGCCGCCCGTACCAGCTCCCGCAGCGCGGGCCCGGGCCGCCAGCCGACCCGTACCGCCTCCGGCTGGTGCTCGGCGGGGGTGACGACGTAGCCGCCGGTCTCGGGGGCGGCCGGGGGCAGCCCGGCGGCTTCCAGCGCGAGGGCGACGGCGGACTCCAGGTGCGTACGCTCCCACGCGCACGGCACGCCGGTGGCCCCGTCGGCGTTGGTGATCCGGCGCAGCTCGGCGAGGCCCTCCCAGGCGCTGCGCACCTCGCGTGCGCGCGCGGCGGCGTCGGGCGGGGCGGGCTCGCCGCCGGTACGGGCCGCGAACACGCCCGGCTCCGCCGGGCCCCGGCCGCCCGCCGCTTCCGCGCCGGCCGCCTCAGCCGCCTCGGCACCGGCCGCTTCGGCGCGCTCGGCCGCGGCGTCGGCCAGCAGCCGGTCGCGCAGCTCGCGCCCGGCGGGGGTGAGGTAGTGGCGGTGCGGCGGGCGCGGATGCCGTACCGCGAAACCGCCGTCCACCAGCCCCTCCAGCACGCGCTCGCGCGCGCGCACCAGCCCGGTCGCGGCGTCGGCCCCGGCCACGGCCCGGCGCCGGGCGGGCGTCAACTTGGCAGTGCTCATGGCACCACGGTACGCAGTCGCCGCGGCCCCCTTCCGCGTACCGTCCCGGCTCCCGCCACGGCGGGTCGCTGCCGCCCGGGAAGACCGTCTGACCGCCCGTTACTCCCCTGGGAGTAAGGAAGTTGACTCCTGTGGACGGACGACCGGCACGCGCCGCCGCGGGCAGACTGGTGGGAAGCGACGAGGAGGCCGCCCACCATGCGTATCAGCATCAACGTCACCGGCTTCTCCTGGCCCGGCGGCCCCACGGCCCTCGCGCCCGCGCTCGCCGAGGTCGTCGGCGTGGCGGACGAGGCGGGCGTGGACACCGTCTGGGTCGGTGATCACCTGCTGCAGGCCGACCCCACGTGCACGCCGGACGAGCCGGTGCTGGAGGCGTACACCACGCTCGGGTACCTGGCCGCGCGTACCGAGAACATCCGTATCGGCACCATGGTCACCGGCGTCACCTACCGCCCGCCCGCCCTGCTCGTCAAGGCCGTCACCACCCTCGACGTGCTCTCCGGCGGACGCGCCTGGCTCGGCCTCGGGGCCGGCTACCGCGAGGACGAGGCGTACGCCATGGGCCTGACCCTGCCGCCCGCGGTCGAGCGCGTCGAGCGGATGGAGGAGACGCTGCGGCTGGCGCAGCAGATGTGGGCGGGCGACACCGGCGCCTTCGACGGGCGGCACTTCACGCTGGACTACCCCGTGTGCAGCCCGCCGCCGGTGCAGCGCCCGCGGCCGGCGGTACTCGTCGGCGGCATCGGCGACGGGCCGATGCTGCGGCTGGCGGCGCTCTACGCGGACGCGTGCAACTTCTTCGACGTACCGGACGGCGGCGAGACGCTGCGCCGCGAGCTGGACGTGCTCGCGGACCACTGCGAGACGGCGGGCCGGCCGTACTGGGAAGTGGAGAAGACGGTCACCACCCGGATGGAGCCGGGGGAGCCGGCGGATTCGGTGGCGGAGCGGTGCGAGTCGTTCGCGAAGTACGGGATCGAGCACGTGGTGCTCGCCGCGGCCGGGCCGTGGACGGCGGCGGCGGTCGAGGCGGTGGGCGAGGCGGTGCCGGTGGTGGCGCAGATCAGGCCGAACAGCGAGGTGGGGGTCTGGTGAACGGGGCTCCCCGGCGGGCCCTCACGCGCGCCGGAAGGTGACCACCGTCCCGGGCGCCACCGGCGCGGGCGCCTGCGGGGCCGCGGCCACCCTGCGCTCCAGCTCGGCGAAGCCGGCCTCGATGTCGGCCTCCGGCATGTGCTCGAAGATGGAGAACGCCCTGGTACGCAACCGGGCCAGCGCCTGCGCCCAGGTGCCGGGCGCCGGCAGCCCGACCTCCCCCACCGCCCCCAGCTCCCACCCCGCCGCCTCGAACGTACCGCGCACCGCCGACAGCGGCTCGTAGAGCCCGGCGAGGACGTCGTATCCGCGCGGGAAGGCGTCGAGATACCACAAGTCGGGCAGCGAGTCGGTGAGTTCGGTACGCAGCAGCAGGGTGCCGCCGGGCCGCAGGACGCGGTGCAGCTCACGGGCGCCTGCGGGCTTGTCCCGTACGTGGTGCCACACGAGGAAGCTCAGCGCGAAGTCGACCGACTCGTCCGGCAGCGGCAGCGCCTCCGCCCGCCCCTGGACGTACGTGACCCGCGGGTGCGCGGCGTCCGCGACCGCCTGCTCCCGCATCCGCACCGACGGCTCGACGCCCGTGACCGGGCCGCCGAACTCCGCGGCGAGCAGCGGCGTGAACCGGCCGGTGCCGGAGCCGAGGTCCAGCCCGCGCAGCGGCCGGTCGGCGGGGAGGCGGGCGGCGAAGGCGCGGGCCCAGGTGGTGCGCTGGGCGTCGGAGAGGGCGCGGCCGGCGGCGTAGGAGCGGTGGAGGCGGTCGTCGTAGTCCACGGGGCGCATGCCCGATTCCTACCCGGCGGCGGGCTGTTCGTGCGCTTCCGCTTCGCCGGGCCGAGGGGCGGGGTAGGGCGGTGGCCGCCGCGCTAGTCTGGCCAGCCATGTCGCTGAACGGCCACGCACCGGCTTCCTCTTCCGGTTCCGCTTCCCCCTCCGACTGCGCTTCCGCCGCCGGCTCCGGGGGCGGGGGAGGGGGCGGGGCGGTGCTCGTGGCGGGCTTCGCGACCGCGGGCGGCGGCGGGTGGATCGGCCGGCACCGCCACCCGAAGCCGCAGTTGGCGTGGGCGCGGAGCGGGGTGCTGATGGTGCGGGCGCTGGACCGCACCTGGGTGCTGCCGACGACGACGGCGCTGTGGATCCCACCGGGGCTGAGGCACGCCACGGGCACGGCGGGCACGACGGAGCCGCGTGCGCTGTACGTCCAGCAGCCGGTGCCGGTGCCGGTGCCGGTGCCGGTGCCGGGGCCGGGGCCGGGGCCTGTGCCTGTGCCTGTGCCTGTGCCGGAGACGGCGCCGGGGCCGGACGCGGTCGCCCCCGGTGCCGTCGCCCCGGGGTGGCCGGAGCCGACCGTGGTCGCGGTGACCCCGCTGCTGCGGGCCCTGTTCGACCACCTCGCCGACGACGCCCCCGCCCCGCCCGCCCGCGCCCGCGCCGAGGCCGTGCTCCTCGACCAGCTCACCCCCGTCGCCGCGACGGCCGTCCTGGCGCCCATGCCCCGCGACCCCCGCCCCCGCGCCGTCGCCGAGGCGCTGCGCGCCAGCCCCGCCGACGCCCGTACGCTCGCCCAGTGGTCCCCGTACGCCGGCGCGGCGCCCCGCACGCTGGCGCGCCTGTTCGTCGCCGAGACGGGCCTGCCGTTCGGCCGCTGGCGTACGCACCTGCGGCTCCAGGCATCGCTGCCGCTGCTCGCCTCCGGCGCGACGGTGGCCACCGCGGCCCGCCACGTCGGCTACGCCTCGCCGAGCGCGTTCGTGGCGGCGTTCCACCGCACGGTGGGGGCACCGCCGGGCACGTACTTCCCGCGCGACTGAGACGCCGCCTCGCGCGCGGCCGGAGCAGCGCCCTCCCGCGCGACCGAGACGCCGCGCAGAGCCCGCCCCGGAACCCGCCGCGCACCACACCGGCCCCGGCCTGCGTACCGTGTCCCCGTGTCCGCCTCCCGCCTCCGCCGCGCCGCCGTCCTCGTCCTCGAAGGCGCCAAACCCCTCGACGCCGGCATCCCCGCGCAGGTGTTCAGCACCCGCCGGAGCATGCCGTACGAGGTGCGCGTGTGCGGCGCCGCGCCGGGTCTTGTGGCCGGCGGCGACGGGCTCTCGTACCACGTCGCCCACGGCCTGTCCGCGCTCACCTGGGCCGACATCGTCTTCGTACCCGGCTACCGCTTCCCGGACCGCGAGGACCCGCCGCCCGCCGTCACCGAGGCCCTGATCGCCGCCCACCGCCGCGGCGCCCGCCTCGCCGCCATCTCCACCGGCGCCTTCGCCCTCGCCGCCACCGGCCTCCTCGACGGCCGCCGCGCCACCACCCACTGGCACTACACGCGGGCGCTCGCTGCGAAGCATCCGGCCGTACGGGTCGACGAGAACGTGCTCTTCGTCGACGAGGGCAGCGTCCTGACCTCCGCGGGCGCCGCCTCCGGCATCGACCTGTGCCTGCACATCCTGCGCGGCGACCTCGGCGTCGCCGCGTCCAACCACGCCGCCCGGCGCCTGGTGGCGGCCCCGTACCGCAGCGGCGGCCAGGCGCAGTACGTGCCGCGCAGCGTGCCGGAACCGCTCGGCGAGCGGTTCGCCGCGACCCGGGAGTGGGCGCTGCACCGGCTCGGCGAGCCGCTGACCCTGGAGGCGCTGGCCCGGCACGCGGGCGTGTCGACGCGCACGTTTTCGCGGCGCTTCGTGGACGACACGGGGTACACGCCGATGCAGTGGATCATGCGGGCGCGGATCGACGTGGCGCGCGAGCTGCTGGAGCGCTCGCAGCAGAGCGTCGAGCAGATCGCGGACCACGTCGGCCTCGGCACGGGCGCGAACCTGCGGCTGCACTTCCAGCAGATCCTGGGTACGACGCCGAGCGAGTACCGGCGCACGTTCGCGAGAGGCGAGTAGGCGGACAGGCGGGCGGGCCGGTCCGCCCGGGCGTTGGCGAGATCCTTGCGGAGTGTGGCACTCAGGCCGCTGTCACCGGGCCGTACGACGGGCGAACCTGCTGGTAACGCACCGGAAAGCGGCACGAAACCCCAGGACCCGGAAGGCAGGACGCCATGACCCGTATCGCCATCAACGGATTCGGCCGCATCGGCCGCAACGTGCTGCGCGCGCTGCTGGAACGCGACAGCAGCCTCGACGTCGTCGCCGTCAACGACCTCGCCGAGCCGGCCGCCCTCGCGCGGCTCCTCGCCTACGACACCACCGCCGGCCGCCTCGGCCGCCCCGTCACGGCGGACGGCGACACCCTCGTCGTGGACGGCCGCCGTATCAAGGTGCTCGCCGAGCGGGAGCCGGCGAAGCTGCCGTGGAAGGAACTCGGGGTGGACGTCGTCCTCGAAGCCACCGGCCGCTTCACCGCGGCGAGCGCCGCCCGCGCACACCTGGACGCGGGCGCGCGCAAGGTCCTCGTCAGCGCCCCCTCGGCCGGCGCGGACGTCACCCTCGCCCCCGGCGTGAACACCGAGGCGTACGACCCGCAGGCCCACACCATCGTCTCGAACGCCTCCTGCACCACCAACGCGCTCGCCCCGCTGGCCGCCGTCCTGGACGAACTCGCCGGCATCGAGCACGGCTTCATGACCACGGTGCACGCCTACACCCAGGAGCAGAACCTGCAGGACGGCCCCCACCGCGACGCCCGCCGCGCCCGCGCCGCCGCCGTCAACATCGCCCCCACCACCACGGGCGCGGCCAAGGCCATCGGCCTCGTACTCCCCGGCCTGGACGGCAAGCTGTCCGGCGACTCGATCCGCGTACCCGTCCCGGTCGGCTCGCTCGTCGAACTCAACACCACGGTCGCCCGCGACGTGACCCGCGAGGACGTCCTCGCCGCCTACCGCACGGCGGCCGAAGGCCGCCTCGCCGGCGTCCTCGAATACACCGAAGACCCCCTCGTCTCCTCCGACATCACCGGCAACCCGGCCTCGGCCGTCTTCGACTCGGCCCTCACCCGCGTCGACGGCCGCCACATCAAGGTAGTCGCCTGGTACGACAACGAGTGGGGCTTCTCCCACCGGGTCATCGACACCCTCGAACTCCTCACCACCACCTGACGCGGCGCTCGCCCGGGGCCGCCGGCCGGGTTGTGGCACGTCCCGTATCTCACGAGAATGCTGCGCACGACATGGGGGATCGAGGGGGGAGACTCATGGCCGTGCCGGGCGAGCAGGAACTCGGCGCCTTCGTGGCGCGCCATCAGACCGACGTGGGACGCCACGGGCGGACCGGGATCATCTCGTTAGTGATCGGGGTGGCCGCGGCGGCCGTGGCCGTCCCGGTCGTCATCCAGACCTTCGAGGAGGCGTCCAGCGGCACCTTCGCCGGCCTGGTGGTGGGCGTCGCGCTGCTGTGCCTGTGGTCGGGCGTCACCAACGGCCTGCGCTACACCAGCCGCCACGGCGAGGTCTACACGGTCCGCGAGGGCGGCCTCGTCTACCGCAGGACCGGGGAGTCCCGGGTGATCCCGTGGGAGAGCATCCGCAAGGTCTCCGACAACGGCCAGAACAACGCCCTCAGCGCGGCGATGGGCTGGGACGTCCACTGCCGCATAAGGGTCCGCAACGGCAAACGCCTCCTCCTCACGGGCTTCACCCACGACGCGGCCGGCCTGTCCCGGACGATCCACCGAGCGGTACGGGAGGGAATCCGCCCCCTCCCGCCGGACCGCACGTAGGGCGTGCGCCGGCGGCGGCGCGGCACCGTACACCGCCGCCTTCTGCCGGCCCCTCCGGACGCTGTCCGGCAGCCGGCGCGGCCGTCTGATCCGCGGGCCGCGGCTTCTGTCTTCGTCATGGACATCTCACTCAGGCGAGGTATCGTGGGAGCGCTCCCATCTCTGTCCTTCAACCGGAATGGAGACCCCCCATGCACAAGCCAACCCCATCCGGCAGGCGCTCCCGCCGACCTCTCCAGGCAGTCGTCCTGCTGGTCGCGATGGTCGTCGCCGCCCTGGGCTGGAGCAGCCCCGCCCAGGCGCACGGCACCGTCGTCGACCCGGCAACCCGCGCCTATCACTGCTGGGATGAGTGGGGAGACGACCACCTGAACCCGGACATGGCGCAAGAGGACCCCATGTGCTGGCAGGCGTACCAGGCCAACCCCAACACCATGTGGAACTGGATGAGCATGCTCCAGGACGGGCTCGGCGGCCAGTTCGAGGCGCGGATCCCCAACGGGAAGCTCTGCAGCAACAACCACCCGAACTTCGAGAGCCTGAACCGGGCGGGTGCCTGGAAGACGACTGACGTCAGCGACAACTTCTCGATCCACCTGTACGACCAGGCATCCCACGGCGCCGACTTCTTCCGGGTCTACGTGAGCAAGCAGGGGTTCGACCCCAAGACCCAGGAACTCGGCTGGAACGACCTCGACTTCATCACCGAGACCGGCAGCTACCCGCCGGCGAACGACATCACGTTCCCCGTCCAGACGTCCGGCTACTCCGGACACCACATCGTCTTCACGATCTGGCAGGCATCACACCTGGACCAGGCATACCTGATGTGCAGCGACGTGAACTTCGGCTGACCCCGAAGCGCCACACGCATTCCGCGTGTTCCGGCCCGGCGCGATGAGCCCGCCCCCGGGCCGGCCGAGCCCCGTTGGGCAGCGTCACCCCCGCCCAACGGGGCTGCCCGTTCAGCGGCTACCCGATGACCGGCAGTTGGCAGGACCACATCGACCGAGGCTCCCTGGGCGGAATCGACTACGCCATGAGCGTCGGCACCAGACTCCCGGCCGCCGGCGCCGGCGTCGTCAGGAACATCCCGTACAACGGCATCGGCGGACACAAGGGCGGCACCGTCGGACTCTCCGGCGGTGCGGCCGGAGCGGCAGGCTCCGGGAACTCCACCGGACCTCACGTCCACTGGCACCTGATCACCCCTGCTGGCACTCGCGTCAACCCGCTGGACTACCTGGGCGGTGGTGGTGGGCTGTTACACCGGACCCATCGACGGCGTGATGGGCCCCAACTCCTGGCGGGCCCTCAGCCGTTTCATCAACGAAGACCGCTGGGGCTGAACCATTCGCGACTGCGGGTCTGGTGCGTGCAGACGCCCCGGGCGTGCCGGCGACCGACGACAGCGCGCCCACCGGCAGCAGGCAGGGGGAACCATCCGACAGAAAGTCGTCCAGCCACGGTGGGCGCCGGCGGGGGGCAGGAGACCGCTGTCAGGCGGGGATGATCTGCCCGTTCGCGATCTGGAAGTTCTCGGTCGGTGAGCAGCCGATCGATGGCGTGATCAGCAGGCTGACGGCAACCGGTGCGGGCTCCGTGCCTGCGGTGGAGAACTCGCACACCGCGTGGCGGCCGGTCAGCGGGAACCAGAACCAGGCGTCCGCCTCGCCGACCAGGGCACGGTCCGATTCTCTCCAGGCGCCGTCCTGGAAGGTGAAGACCTGGAGGCGCACGGATGCCGCAAGCGGATCGGTCTGCGACCTCAGAGCGGTGAGTGTGAACCTGAAGTCCCGGTCCAGGACCGATGTGGCGATCCGCCGTTGCTCTGCCGCCAGGGGCTCGGTCTGCGGTTCCTTTCCCTGCCCGGCCGTCTGATGGGTTTGCCGGTCGGCCGGCGGCGGGGCCGGTGGGCCGCCGGTGGTGGTTGCGCCGATCGTGACAGTGGCGGCCGAGACGGTGGCCAGGGCGACGCCCCAGCTGATGAGTGTGCGGGAGTGCTTGAGCATGACGTCTCCATGTGTGGTGACGGGTGCGGGTCGCGCAGCTGCTTCTGTCCCCGACTTCTTGGACCGCGCGACCGGTTGGCAGATATACCGCGGTGGGGGTGGAAACCGGTGCTCTCGCCACTGCATCCCCGGCGGCGTCGATACCGACTGATGCAGCTATTTGCCGGGGAGGGGCGAAGTCATAGGCATCGGCACCTCGGACGGATCGTGACCGTCCCCGGTCCGGTGATCCTGAACATCGGAAACTTCGAATGTGAGTTTCCAGGTTGACGGCGTCAACACCCGCTGTGCCACCTGGCCGCGCGCCTTACGGAACTCTCCGGTGCCTCCGGTGATCGCGTTGACGACCGGGCTCGGTGCCGGAATTCCGGCTTGCTCCCCCTGAACGGTGATCTGTCCTTCCGGCAGCACCGCGGTTGACGAACACTGTCCCGCGTTGCGTTCGAGGTCGGTGATGACGCAGAACCCGCCGAAGCGCCCGACAGGGCGTTCTCCTGTCCCCTCGGCCGACACCAGATTCCCGCTGAAGATGAACTGGTCGCCTACGCTGCGGCCCGTTGCACCCAGATCCAGCTCTTCACCGACTTGCAGCCGGGCCTCCACGCGGATGGTGCGGCTTTTCGCCGAAGAGCCGTCATCGGGGTGGGTTGCCGCGGTCGCAGCCGTCTTCTGCGGTGCCGCATCGGCCGACGCAGATACGAGGACAGCGAGTCCGGCAGAGCCGCCGACAACCGAAAGAGCGAGGAATGTGAAGTGCCGGCGAGCGAAGCGCATGGCTGCCTCCGTGTTTATGAGAATGAACAGAGAAGAAAAGGCATCCGAAGGTCCGCGGCAATATCGGGAGAGTTCGTCATGTTCACTCTGGTTGTGACGAATCTCCTCCGAGTTCATTCATGACGGACCCTCCGTCTAGCGGCAACGCTAATCAAGGTGTTGGTGAAGTGCTCGTCAGCGGGTCAGGATTGGGGCCATTGGGGTGCATTCCCCGGAGACAAGGAGCGGCTCCCCCGTTCGATCCCGGGCGCCTCCCACCGGCGCAGCTCCTTCGCCAGGTCGCGATAGATGCTGGATGTGGACCTACACGGCCCACTGGGCGATGAACCGCCGGGGCGGCCCCGCTTATGACCCCTGCCGGGCCTGGTCGGCCGCTTGGTCCAGTTCGCGGGTGAAGGCCGGCAGCGAGGCGGGGTATCGGGCCCAGGCCCGATACCGCCGCTCGAACGAGTGAGGGAGGAGCAGCTCAGCTTCCCGCAGGGGCTGTGCCGATGGGGCAGGACACCCCCGTGCCGATGAGTGCGTCATGCCATGTGATCCCTGTGCTGGAGAAGTCTGCGCCGGTAGCCCCTACAGGGCGTCGAATGGGGGAACGATACGGACAACGGCGACCAAGTGATCTCGGGGTACCGGCAGAAAATAGAACCAGCCGCCTGCCGCGTCCATCCGCCGCAGGCTGCCTGGCCGGGGGCCGCTTCCCAACTCGGTGATGTCGACCCCCGTGTCGGCCAACTCGACCAGGTCTCCGGCCAAGCGCTCCACCTCTGCCACGACGTGCGCCGGGATGCCGCCCGCTACGTGGACGCGGTCCGGGTCGTACCCCCAACGCCACACCGCGCTCACTGGATCGGGATGTCAAGGGCTGCGTGTGCCGTGTCCAGGAGCTTGCCGATCTCGGAGACTGCTCGCCGGGCTTGGGCGATGTCGTTCCCTTGGGCGGTGTCCTCCCA
The DNA here is from genome assembly GCF_059570535.1 of Streptomyces sp. CNP082. NCBI lineage: Bacteria > Bacillati > Actinomycetota > Actinomycetes > Kitasatosporales > Streptomycetaceae > Streptomyces > Streptomyces sp. CNP082. The sequence continues at coordinate 86,110 of NZ_JCANSZ010000012.1, read as the reverse complement.
GTAGCGCAACTGTGCGGCCATGTCGGGATGGCGCTGGATGTGGACGTAGACGGCCCACTGGGCGATGAACCGCTGGAGCGGTCCCAGCTCGGAGCCCTGCCGGGCCTGGTCTGCCGCCTGGTCCAGTTCGCGGGTGAAGGCCGGCAACGCCGCGGGTGCGATCTGACTGACTGCTTGCCGCAGGGCGGTGACAGTCGCGGGCGGCTGGGGGATGAGCGGCTGCCCGGCAGTGGAGGTGGTCATTGCTGCTCCCATGGGCGCGATTCTGATCCCTCGCGGCAGGGTATCGGGCCCAGGCCCGATACCGCCGCTCGAACGAGTGAGGGAGGAGCAGCTCAGCTTCCCGCAGGGGCTATGCCGATGGGGCAGGACACCCCCGTGCCGCCCACGCCGCAGTAGCCGTTCGGGTTCTTGGCGTCTGACAGGTACTGCTGGTGGTAGCCCTCCGCCGGGTAGAAGGGGCGGCTGGCTGACGGGAGGATTTCGGTGGTGATGTCGCCGTAGCCCGAGGCCGCGAGGACCTGCTGGTACGACGCGCGGGAGGCGGTGGCCGCCGTGTTCTGGGCGGGGGTGTGGGTGTAGATCGCCGAGCGGTACTGCGTGCCGATGTCGTTGCCCTGGCGGAAGCCCTGCGTGGGGTCGTGGGACTCCCAGAAGAGCTTGAGCAGCTCGTCGTAGGACACGACCGCCGGGTCGTACACCACGCGGACGGCCTCCGTGTGGCCCGTGCGGCCGGTGCAGACCTCCTCGTATGTCGGGTGCGTGGTGTGCCCGCCCTGGTAGCCGACGAGGGTCGTCCACACGCCCGGGGTCTGCCAGAAGCGGCGCTCCGCGCCCCAGAAACAGCCCAGTGCGAAGTCCGCGGTCTCCAGGCCGTCCGGGTACGGGCCCTGCAGGGGCGTGCCCAGGACCGTGTGCAGGTCCGGGACGGAGTACGCGGGCGCGGGGCGGCCGGGGAGGGCCTCGTCCTTGGTGACGAGCTGGTTCTTGTGGCGGTTCAGGAACATCTCCGGCCTCCTCTGCTGGTGCTGCTGCGCATCCGAAAGAACGTATCGCGGGCCTGTGACATTCCTGTCCTCACTTCAACGCCGCACCCCTGCCGCCCTCGTACCCCGCCACCGCCAGCGCCCGGTACGCCGCGTACTCCGCCGCCGGCTGCTCGCTCAGCGACCACGGGAGCGCGCCCACGTACCCGTCCACGTGCCGCATCTGCTCCAGCGCCTCCTCGTACCGCTCCGCCCGCACCAGGAAGCACGCCAGCAGGTGCCGTACGTGCGGGAGCATCGGGTGGTCCGCCGGGGCGTGGTGCACCGCGTACTGCGCGCCCTCGATCGCCTGCCTGACGACCTCGCCCTCGTACAGCCCGCGCACCAGGTTCGCCTCCGGGAGGTGCTCCCAGACCGCGAACAGCGGCAGCGCCGGCAGCAGCGTGCCCGGGCCCGCCGAGCCCGCCGCGCGCTGCGCGAAGTCGTACGCCGCCTCCCTGGAGCCGTGCCACTTCTCGCACGCGTACTGCAGCGCCGCCAGATGCGCGCCCATGTGGTCGCCCGCGCGCTGCTCGACGGTGTGCCACAGCTCCTCGAAGTCCGCCTCGCGGTAGTGCAGGCCCCGGGCGATGGCCAGCTCGATGATGTACGGCATGGGGCTGCCCGGCGCCAGCATCGCCGCCTCCGCGCAGACCTTCTTCGCCTCCTCCAGGATCACCGGGAAGTCCTCCGCCGCCGACCCGGCCATCCACGCCTGCCGTACCAGGAACTCCGCGTGCACCTCGGCCCCGCCCACGTCCTTGGGCCGCTCCGCCCGCCAGGTGCGCAGCCACGCGCCGCCCTCGCCCGGGGCCTGCGCCAGCTCGAAGGCCGCCGCGCCCGCCAGGGTCTGCACCCGCTGCCAGCGCAGCTCCCACTCGTCGTCGGTGAGCGCGAGCAGCCGGGAGGCGGCCTGCCAGTCCCGGTCCTGCTGGAGCTCCTGCAGGACCTCGGCGAGCTGCGGGTCGGGGCCGGGGAGGCGGACGTCGAGCTCGTCCACGGGGGTGAAGCCGTAGCCGCCGGCCGGGTCGACGGCCCGCGCGTTCGACTGGAGCACCTCCCGGCCGCCCCGGGCACGCCGCAGCAGGGGCACGGCGACCCACGCGATCAGGGCGATGGCGAGGAGTGCGAACAACAGTTCCATTTAATATGTCCTGGCTTCTCAAAGAGGGTGCGGTCCGGGCTGGTACACGTACGGGTCCTCCCCTCCAGCAAACCAGACGGCCGTGCGCAACGGCCCCCCTCCAGGGCCTATCCTCGGGCCGCATGAGCCAGCCCAGCTTCGAGACCGTCGCCATCCACGCGGGCCAGGAGCCCGACCCGGCGACGGGCGCGGTCGTACCGCCGATTCACCAGGTGTCCACGTACAAGCAGGACGGCGTGGGGGGCCTGCGTCAAGGCTACGAGTACAGCCGTTCCGCGAACCCCACCCGCACCGCCCTGGAGCAGAACCTCGCCGCGCTGGAGGGCGGGGCCCGCGGCCTCGCGTACGCCTCCGGCCTGGCCGCCGAGGACTGCCTGCTGCGCACCGTGCTCAGCCCCGGCGACCACGTGGTCATCCCGGATGACGCGTACGGCGGCTCCTTCCGGCTGTTCGCGAAGGTCGCGGCGCGCTGGGGAGTGGAGTTCTCGGTCGCGCACACCGCCGACCCGGCGGCGGTACGGGCCGTGCTGACCGACCGTACGAAGGCGGTGTGGGTGGAGACGCCCAGCAACCCGCTGCTCGGCATCACCGACATCGCCGCCTCCGCCGCCGTCGCGCACGAGGCCGGCGCGCTGCTCGTCGTCGACAACACCTTCGCCAGCCCCTACCTCCAGCAGCCGCTGGCGCTCGGCGCCGACGTCGTCGTGCACTCCACGACGAAGTACATGGGCGGGCACTCGGACGTCGTCGGCGGCGCGCTCGTCGTGGCCGACCGCGAGCTGGGCGAGCAACTGGCGTTCCACCAGAACGCGATGGGCGCGGTGGCCGGGCCGTTCGACGCCTGGCTGGTGCTGCGCGGCATCAAGACGCTGGCGGTACGGATGGACCGGCACAGCGCCAACGCGGCGCGCGTCGCGCACATGCTGGAGCGGCACCCGCGGGTGACACACGTGTACTACCCGGGGCTGGCGGAGCACCCCGGGCACGAGACGGCCGCGAAGCAGATGCGGGACTTCGGCGGCATGGTGTCGTTCCGCGTCGAGGGCGGCGAGGAGGCGGCGGTCGAGGTCTGCAACCGGGCGCGGCTGTTCATCCTCGGGGAGTCGCTGGGCGGGGTCGAGTCGCTGATCGAGCACCCGGGGCGGATGACGCACGCCTCGGCGGCGGGGTCGCCGCTGGAGGTGCCGGACGACCTGGTGCGGCTGTCGGTCGGGATCGAGTCGGCGGACGACCTGCTGGCGGATCTCACGCAGGCGCTGGGCGGCTGAGGCGCGGGAGGAGCCGGGCCGTCCCGACCGCGGGGCCGTGCCGCCCGCGGGCCGGCCCGGCGGTCTCACCAGCCGTCGAAGTCCGGCGTCGTCTGCGCCGGGTCGTCCACCCACGCGCCGCTCACCGCGGCCCACACCGTCAGCGCCACCAGCGCCGCGACGAGCAGCAGCCACACCCCCGACCGCAGCAGCGTCCGGCGGCGCAGCAGCCGCCGGCCGCGCGCGGCTGCCAGGTCCGCGAGCTGCGGCGGCACGGCGGGGTGCGGGCCGTCGAGGAGTTCGCGTACGGCCTGCTCCTTGCGGGCGGTGATGGAGATCATGACGTCGCCACCTCCCGTCGCGTACGCTCCGGGGCCGGCGTGTGCCGGCTGAGCATGGCGGCGCTGGCCCGCAGCAGTATCTGGTGGACCCGCTCGGGCGGCAGCCCGAGTGCGGCTGCCGTCTGCTCCTCGGCGACGCCTTCGGCCATCCGCAGCACGAGCACCAGCCGCTCCTGCGGCGACAGCCGGTCGAGCAGGCCGCCGGACGCGCGGCGGTAGCGCCAGGCGGACTGTGCGTAGCGGGAGACGAGGTGCCGCCGGGCCGTCTCGTACGGATCCTCGCCGCGCAGCCGGTCCCAGTGCGCGTACGTACGGGCCAGGGCCCGGGTCAGCAGCCGTTCGGCCTGCGGGGCGGCGTCCGGCGGCTCGGCGGTGAGCAGTTGGGCGACATGCAGCAGCCGGCCGGCCGCGCCCGCGCAGAAGGTCTCGAACTCCAGGGCACGGCGGCGCCGTTGCGCCGAGCGCCGCTCACGCACAGCGCTCCTCCCTTCACCGCCCTCGGTCTAATAGGACGGCAGGCGGGCGCCGGGGTCAAGACTCTGGAACCACCTGACGTGCTAGCCGTCCCCGGCCCGCGGGCCGCCCCCTTCCCCGCCCCCCTCGCCGGCCAGCCCGCCGGGCTGCCGGCCGTCCTGCTGCCCGGAGTTGGCCTGCGAGACCGAGGCGTTGAACCGGGTGAGCAGGGTGCAGAACGTGGACCGCTCTGCCGGTGTCCAGTCGGAGGTCAGCCGGGCGACCAGCTCCTGCCGCGAGTCCTGCACCTCGTGCAGCCGCGCTCTGCCGACCGGGGTCAGCTCCAGCACGACGGCGCGGCCGTCCTCGGGGTGTGTGGCCCGCTTGACCAGGCCGGCGTCGACGAGCGGCGCGACCTGCCGGGTCACGGTCGAGGAGTCGATGCCCATGCCGGCGGCGAGGGCCTTGACGCCCGTGGGGCCGTGCTGCTCAAGGCGGTTGAGAAGCAGATAGGCGGCGCGGTCCATCGAGTTGCGCACCTGCCCGGTGCCGGCGAGGCGCGTCTGCTCGGCTCGGCGGGCGAAGACGGCCAACTGATGCTGCAGGTCGTTCAGCAGGTCGGGCACTGCGGGGGTGTCGGTGGGCGAAGGAGGCGAGGGCATGGACGGTGCTCACTTCGTGAGGACGTTCACTGGCTGCGGATCTGGCCGCCGATGCGGACACGGCTGCGGATGGCAGGTGGAGGCAGGGGGTCAGGGGGATCAGGGGAGTCAGGGGAGTCAGGGAATGGGGGGTGGGACAGCGGACAGGGGGATTGGTCGGTCCGTTGGACAGGGGATGGACACTCGCATTCGAACTGAGCGACAGATTACGCCGCCCCGCCGTTTGCCGTAGCGCCTGTGGAAAACCCCCTGTGGAAAACCCGCCGTCGTCTCAGCGTGCGAGACTGTGGCCATGAGCGCAGCCGCGGCCGGGGCCGTCAGTCTCGACGACGTACGCCACGCACAGGACATCCTCGCCGGCATCTCGCGGGTCACCGCGCTGGAAGGCAGCAGGTTCCTCTCCCGGCTGGTGGGCGCGCCGGTCCACCTGAAATGCGAGAACCTGCAGCGCACCGGTTCGTTCAAACTCCGCGGCGCATACGTGCGCATCGCCGGACTGAGCGAGGAGCAGCGCGCCCGCGGCGTGGTCGCCGCCAGCGCCGGCAACCACGCGCAGGGCGTGGCGCTGGCCGCGTCGCTGCTGGGCGTGCGCTCCACGGTCTTCATGCCGGTCGGCGCCCCGCTGCCGAAGGTGGCCGCGACGCTGGACTACGGCGCGGACGTACGGCTGCACGGGCAGGTCGTCGACGAGACGCTGGAGGCGGCGGAGTCGTACGCCGAGGCGACGGGTGCCGTCCTCATCCACCCCTTCGACCACCCCGATGTGGTGGCGGGCCAGGGCACGGTCGGTCTCGAGGTGCTGGAGCAGTGCCCGGAGGTGTCGACGATCGTGGTGGGGATCGGCGGTGGCGGCCTGGCGGCCGGGATCGCGGTGGCGGTGAAGGCGGTGCGGCCCGACGTGCGGATCGTCGGGGTGCAGGCCGAGGACGCGGCGGCGTATCCGCCGTCGCTCGCGGCGGGGCGGCCGGTGGCGCTGGAGTCGTTCGGGACGATGGCGGACGGCATCCAGGTGGGCAAGCCCGGCGACGTCCCGTTCAAAATCATTGGCGAGTACGTGGACGAGGTGCGTACGGTCTCCGAGGACGCGTTGTCCGCCGCGGTACTGCTGTGCCTTGAGCGGGCGAAGCTGGTCGTCGAGCCGGCCGGAGCGGCTCCGGTCGCCGCGCTGCTGTCCGACCCGGGCGCCTTCGGAAGCGGCCCCGTGGTGGCGGTGCTCTCCGGCGGGAACGTCGATCCGCTGCTCGTCCAGCGCATTCTGCGGCACGGCATGGCGGCGGCGGGGAGGTACCTCTCGCTGCGGCTGCGCGTGAAGGACCGGCCGGGGGTGCTGGCGACGCTCCTGGGGGTGTTGTCAGAGGCGGACGCTAACGTCCTCGACGTGAGCCATGTGCGGACGGACCCGCACCTGGGGCTCACGGAGGCCGAAGTCGAGCTGCAGCTTGAGACGAAGGGGCGGGAGCACACCGACCGGGTGCTCGAGGCGCTCCGGAAAGCCGGGTACACGGTGACTGCCTGATACACGACAAGCACGACGAGTACGACGCGCACGACGAGTGCGGTGCGCTGCACGACGCGCCCGCTGTGCCCACCGCGGGCACCACGCACCACGGGCACCACGCGCCACGCAGCGCCCCCGCGCACGACGCACCGGGCGCGCGCCGCGGCGCCGCGGGTCCGGCCCGTACACAACCACGCGCGTACACCCCGCCATCCGACCGCACCCACGCGACTGTGCCACTCGCGACTTGACGCGATATATCGCGTGTTCTATTCTCCTGCTGTTGCTCGACCGTCCGCTCGTGCCCGGCATCTGCCGGGCAGTGCCGCCAGCGCATCCGTCCACCACCGACTTCCATCCAACCTGGGGAGATCTCTATGCCAGGCGCCATCCACGCCGAAGGGCTGGTCAAGCACTTCGGCGATGTGCGGGCACTGGACGGCGTCGATCTCGACGTCCCCGAAGGCTCCGTACTCGGCCTGCTCGGCCCCAACGGGGCCGGCAAGACCACCGCCGTGCGCGTGCTGACCACACTGCTGCGGCCCGACTCCGGCCGCGCCGAGGTCGCGGGGATCGACGTCCTCAAGCACCCCAACGAGGTGCGCAGGTCCATCGGCCTGTCCGGCCAGTTCGCCGCGGTCGACGAGTATCTGACCGGCCGGGAGAACCTCCAGATGGTCGGCCAGCTCTACCAGTTGAGTGCGCGCGACGCGAAGGCACGCGCCGCCGTGCTGCTGGAGCGGTTCAACCTCGCCGACGCCGCGGACCGCACCGCCAAGACGTACTCCGGCGGCATGCGCCGGCGGCTCGACCTGGCCGCCGCGCTCGTCGTCGAGCCGCCCGTGATGTTCATGGACGAGCCGACCACCGGCCTCGACCCGCGCAACCGGCAGCAGCTCTGGGACGTCATCCAGGAACTCGTCAAGGGCGGCACGACGCTGCTGCTCACCACGCAGTACCTGGAAGAGGCCGACCACCTGGCCCACGACATCTGCGTCATCGACCACGGCCGCGTCATCGCGCGCGGCACCTCCGACGAGCTCAAGGCCAGGACCGGCGGCGAGCGCGTCGAGGTCGTCGTGCACCAGCGCGACCAGATCTTCGCCGCCAGCGAGGTGCTCGGCGCCCTCGGCCACGGCGAGGTCGCTGTCGAGGACCACACCCGTAAGCTCACCGTGCCCGTCAGCGGCGGCGCCCGGCTGCTCGCCGACGTCATCCGGGACCTGGACGAGCGCGGCATCGCCATCGACGACATCGGACTGCGCCGCCCCACGCTGGACGACGTGTTCATCTCGCTCACCGGCCACGCCGCCGAGGCCGAGAACGGGAACGGGAACGGGACCGCAAGCGAGGACGGCGACGGAGAGTCCGCCGGCCAGGCCGTGAAGGAGACCGCCAAGTGACCGCCTCGACCGCCCCGGTGCGCCCCGCGCCCGCCGGGCCGCCCGCCTTCGGGAGCGTCGGCCAGTCCGCCCGCGACTCGCTGGTCGTCGCCAAGCGCAACCTGCTGCGCATGTCCCGGATCCCGGAAGTCGTCATCTTCGGCCTGATCCAGCCGATCATGTTCGTGGTGCTGTTCTCGTACGTGTTCGGCGGCTCCATGAACGTCGGCGGCACCACGGACTCCGAGGTCTACCGCGAGTTCCTGATGGCCGGCATCTTCGCCCAGACCGTCACCTTCGCCACCGCCGGCGCCGGCGCCGGCATAGCGGAGGACATGCACAAGGGGCTCATCGACCGCTTCCGGTCGCTGCCGATGGCCCGCGGCGCGGTCCTCACCGGCCGTACCCTGGCCGACCTGGTGCAGACGGCGCTGACGCTGGTGGTGCTGGCCATCGTCGCCGCGCTGGTCAGCTGGCGGTTCCACGAGGGCCTGCCCAAGGCGCTGGCCGCGTTCGGCCTGCTGCTCCTGCTCGGGTACGCCTTCACCTGGGTCGGCGCGCTCATCGGGCTGTCGGTGCGTACGCCCGAGGCGGCCACGTCCGGCGGGCTGGTCTGGCTGTTCCCGGTGACGTTCGTCTCGAACGCCTTCGTGGACTCCAGCAGGATGACGCCCTGGCTCGGGAACATCGCCGACTGGAACCCCTTCAGCGCGACCGTGCAGGCGTGCCGCGAGCTGTTCGGGAACCCGGGCGTCGTCCAGTCCGACGCCTGGCCGATGCAGCACCCGGTGCTGGCCTCGCTGATCTACTCGGTCGTCATCATCGCGATCTTCCGCACGCTGGCGGTGCGGAAGTACCGCAACTCCGCCGGGTAGTGCGCCGGCTCCGCCGGGTAACGCACCCGGCGGCGTACGTCGAAGCCCCCGGCGGGAACCTCGGTTCCCGCCGGGGGCTTCGCGATGGGCTGCTGCGTCGACGCGCGGTCAGGCTGCGTAGGGCTTGGCGTTGAGGATCGTCACCATCGCCGTCTTGCCGTTCGGCAGTTCGTAGCTCGCCTCCTCGCCGACCTTCTTGCCGTTGACTCCCCGGCCCAGCGGCGACTGCGGCGAGTACGTCTCGACGTCACCGCTCGCGTACTCACGGGAGGCCATCAGGAAGGTGAGGGTGTCGCTCTCGTCGCCGTCGAAGGCGATCGTGACGACCATCCCGGGCTCGACGACGCCGTCGTCCGGCGGCGCCTCGCCGACCTTCGCGTTCTCGAGCAGTTGCTGGAGCTGGCGCACACGCAGCTCCTGCTTGCCCTGCTCCTCCTTGGCCGCGTGATACCCGCCGTTCTCCCGCAGGTCGCCCTCCTCGCGAGCCGCCTCGATCTTCTTGGCGATGTCGCTGCGTGCGGTGCCCGACAGGTGCTCCAGCTCGGCCTTGAGCTGGTCATACGCCTCCTGGGTCAGCCAGGTGACGTTGTCGCTGGTCTGGGTCACAGGTGCTCCTTGTCGGTGATGGTTCTGGTGCTGGGGGAACTTCTCATGCGTCTGTGATGCAGCAATCGCCCTACCCAGAAGAATTGCGCCTTCGTGGGTGGGGCGAAACCACGATCGTAACAATTCCGGCAGCGGGACGGCGAATGTTATCGCTCGTCGGCCGCCTGGCAGCCGATGAGCTCGGCGTTGGTGCCCCGCTCGGTGGTCCGGATCGACACCACGGTGTCGACGCGGGTCTTCGGCTCGTCGACGCGTACGTCGCGGACGCCGACCTCGGACTTGTCCGCTGCCAGCGAACGCAGCGTGCAGACGGCGTCGACGTCGGTCTTCTTGCGGACCTCGAGGTGGACCTGGACCTCGGTGTCGGAGACCACCTGGAAGCGGATCAGCTCCCCGGACGCCTTCGAACCGGCCGTCGCGTCGACAGCGCCCCAGGCCACGAAGCCGAGCAGGGCCGTGCCGAGCACGGCGCCGAGGATCTTCAGCCGCCGGTCGGCACGGGCCTCGGCCGAGCGGCCGTAGCGGCCCTCGGGCAGCGTTCGGGGCGCATCGGCCATGATCGTCCCTCCCGGCGGATCGGCTGGCTGAGGCTGACGGCGGAATGAATTGTCAGTCCTCTCAGTCACTATAGAAGCCGGCCTAGACGACCTGTTACCGAGGATTGAATCTGTGAGCGATGACCTGCGGCTGATGGCCGTCCACGCGCACCCCGACGACGAGTCGAGCAAGGGTGCGGCCACCATGGCCAAGTACGTCTCGGAGGGGGTGGAGGTCCTGGTCGCCACTTGCACGGGAGGCGAGCGGGGGTCGATCCTGAACCCGAAGCTCCAGGGCGACGCCTTCATCGAGAAGAACATGCACGAAGTACGGCGCAAGGAGATGGCCGAGGCGCGGGAGATCCTCGGCGTGAAGCAGGCGTGGCTGGGGTTCGTCGACTCCGGGCTGCCGGAGGGGGACCCGCTGCCGCCGCTGCCCGAGGGCTGCTTCGCCCTCAAGGAGGTCGAGGAGGCGGCGGAGCCGCTCGTCCGGCTGATCCGCGAGTTCAAGCCGCAGGTCATCACGACCTACGACGAGAACGGCGGGTACCCGCACCCCGACCACATCATGACCCACAAGATCACGATGGCCGCCTTCGCGGCCGCCGGCGACCCCGCGCGCTACCCGGACGCGGGCGAGCCCTGGCAGCCGCTGAAGGTCTACTACAACCAGGGCTTCAACCGCCCGCGGACCGTCGCGCTGCACGAGGCGATGCTCTCGCGCGGTCTGGAGTCGCCGTACGGGGAGTGGCTGGAGCGGTGGAAGGAGTTCGAGCGCAAGGAGCGCACGATCACGACGTACGTGCCGTGCTCCGACTTCTTCGGGATCCGCGACAAGGCGCTGATGGCGCACGCGACGCAGATCGACCCCGACGGGCCGTTCTTCAGGATCCCGATGGAGGTCCAGCAGGAGGTCTGGCCCACCGAGGAGTACGAGCTGGCGAAGTCGCTCGTGGATACTTCCCTCCCCGAGGACGACCTCTTCGCCGGCATCCGCGACAATTGACCGTGTGAACACCACATTGGCTGCCGACCTCGTCCCGCTCGCCGAGGAGCTGGACAAGAACAAGGTCACGCCGGGCGTCCTCGGCTTCATCGTCTTCGCGCTTCTCGGCGCCGCGGTGTGGTTCCTGCTGAAGAGCATGAACCGGCACCTGGGCCGGGTCGACTTCAAGGAGAAGACCGACCGCGGCGACGCAGGGCCGGGCGGCAGGCGCCCGGACGGCGAGGGCCCGGGAGACCAGGGCCCGGGGGACGGGGGCGACCCGCGTGACGACGCGCCCCGCGGCGATGCGCCGCGGGGGTCCGCCCCCCGCGCGCCCCGCGGCGGGGCCCCGCGCGACGACAGCCCGCGCGGCGAGTCACCGCGCACCCCGGCGCCCGTGGACAGCCCGGCGGACAGGCCGGCGGCCGACAGGCAGCCGGTCGGCCGCCGCCGCTGACGACGGCCGGCAGCGGCCGGGCAGCGGCCGGGCACGACCCCGGCCGACGAGCAGGACCCCACTGACGGGTACGACCAACGGACGGGTACGCCCCTGCCGCCGAGTAGGCGTCAGCCGACGCCCAACGGACGGGTACGCCCCTGCCGACGCCCAACGGACGGGTACGCCCCTGCCGACGCCCAGCCGACGGGTACGCCCCCGCCGACGCCCAACCGACTGGTCCGCCCCCGCCGACGGGTACGCTCCTGCCCCCGGGTGCGGCCGGGCGGCCGGTACGGACCAGGTCCGTACCGGCGCGGTGGGCTGCCGGCTAGCCCGTCAGGGCGCCGTTTCCCGTGGGCGCCGCGCCGTCCAGGGGGACGCCCATGACCTCCCTGGCATGGCGGCTGGGGACCATGCCCAGGCGCCACGCCTGCCAGCCCGTCTCGGGCTCCACGCCGCGCTCCAGCACGAGCTGGAACGTCTCCGCGTAGTCCTCCAGCGCCGGGTCGACGACCCCGCGGCGGCCCGTGGTCGCCGTACGCAGCTCGTCCAGCAGCTCTGACAGCTCCTGCTGCGCCACCGCCGCGCCCACCACCGAGCCGCCCGGCGAGGCGAACGGCAGCAGCGTGCAGCGCAGGAACCGGGCCCACGTGGCCCCGCGCCGGTCGCCTATGCCGCCGAACAGGTCGATCGCCGTGTCCACCAGCTCCAGCGCCTGCCCCGCGCGGCCGTTGCCCGCGTCGATCACCGCCAGCTCGATGCACGACCACGCCTCGCCGTGGGCCACGCCCACCCGGCGGAAGTCCTGCCGGGCGTCCTGCAGCAACTGCCGGGCGAAGCCGCTGTTGCGCAGGGTGCCGGTCTGCTCGGCGCGCAGGTCGCGGGTGACCCGCGCGGAGTGGTGCCGCGCGCAGGCCAGCCCGTACACGTCCCGCATGCGGCTGAACATCGAGCGGGACCGCTCCAGCGCCCGGACCGCCGACTCCCGCTTGCCGGCGCCCTCCTGGGCCTGGCCCAGGTAGTACAGCGTCCACGCCTCGCCGCGCGCGTCGTCGTTCTCCCGGTGCCGGGCGAGGGCCGCCTTGAGCTGCGTCACCGCCGTGGCCGGGTCGGCGGCGACCAGCCGGGCGCGGGCAAGCTGCGTCATCGCCCACGCCTCGCCGCGGCCGTCGCGGGTGCGCGCGTACTGCTCCAGGGCCTGCTCCAGCCGCTCCTCCGCCCCCGGTACGTCGCCCATCCGCAGTTGCACCTGGCCGAGCTGGAAGTGCGCCCACGCCTGGCCGTGCACGCTCTCGCTCTCCTGGTGCAGCGCGAGCGCCTCGTCCAGCAGCTCCAGCGCGTCGCCCAACTGCGCGCGGTCGCGCAGCACGGCCGCGAGCGCGTGCAGGGTCCAGGCGCGGTCGCCGCGCATGTTCTCGCCCTGCTGCATCTGCAGGGCCTCGCGCAGCTTCGCCTCGGCCTCGCGCAGGCTGCCCTGCTGCTGCAGGGTGATGCCCAGGTCGCGCAGGGCGCGGGCGGCGCCGGCGGAGTGCTGCGCCTCGCGGTAGAGATCGACGACGGAGGACAGCGTCGAGCGGGCCTTGTCCAGCTCGCCGAGCTGCCGGGCGGCGACGCCCGTACGCCACTGCACCGAGCGCATCAGCAGACCCTGGTCGGCGGCCTTGGTCAGCTCGTTGAGCTCGCCGAGGCGGTACAGGTCGCCGCGCAGCAGGCAGTAGTCCGCGAGGGCACCCAGCAGATGCAGCACGGCGGCCTGGTCGACGCCCTCGGCGTGCCGCAGGGCGGCCGTGATGAAGCTCTGCTCGTCGTCCAGCCAGCGCAGCGCGGAGTCCAGCGAGGTGAAGCCGTGCGAGCCGAACCGGTCGGCGCGCGTGGACGTGCGCCCGTCGACCAGCCGGATCACCGAGTCGGCCAGCTCCGCGTAGCTGCGGATCAGCCGCTCGTGCGCGGCGGCGCGCACCTCGGGGTCCTCCTCGTCGAGCAGCCGGGCGTACGCGAAGCGGCGCACCAGGTCGTGCATCCGGAAGCGGGAGCCGCGCACGTGCTCCACCAGCCCGGCACGGGCCAGCGCCGTCAGCCGCTTGCCGGCCTCCTCCTCGCCGACATCGAGCAGCGCGGCGGAGGCCGCCGCCCCCAGGCTCGCCCGGCCGACCAGCGACAGCCGGCGCAGCAGCGCCCGGGTCGGCTCCGCCAGGTCGCCGTAGCGCAGCCACAGGGCGCGCTCCACCGGCTCCACCGGCCCGTAGGCGTCCAGCGCCTCGGCGAGCCCGGCCAGGCTGCGCCCGTCCAGCGCCGACCCGGCGATGCGCAGCGCCAGCGGCAGCCCGCCGCAGAGCATTCCGATGCGGTCGGTGGACTGCGCGTCGTACGGCTCCGCGGAGCGCTCCGAGCCCTCCTTCCGCTGGGCCATGGCGCTCAGCAACTCCTCGGCGGCGGTCGGCTCCAGGCCCTCGACCGGCATGTGGTGCACCCAGGCGTCGAGGTCGGGGGGCAGCTCCAGCCGCTCCCGCGAGGTCACCAGCACCAGGCCCTCCGAGCGCTCCGGCACCAGCAGCCGGACCTGCTCGGCGTCGACCGCGTCGTCCAGCACTATGGACACCGGCAGCGACGTCAGATGCTGGTGGTACAGCTCGATGAGCCGGCGCAACTGCGCGTCGTGCGCCGGGCGTTCGCGGAACATGAGCTGATCGCGCGGGGCGCCGAGCCGGTTGAGCAGGTGCAGCAGCGCGTCCCGGGTGGGCAGCGGGTCCTCGCCCATGCTCTGCCCGCGCAGGTCCACCACCACGGCCGCGCGGAACTGCTCGCGCAGCTGGTGCGCGGCGCGGACCGCGAGCGTGGTGCGCCCCGCGCCCGGCGGGCCGTGCAGGATGACCACGGTCGGCTTGGTCTCGGTGCTGGCGCGGCCCTGCTGCACCCACCCGGCGATCTGGGTGAGCTGGGCCTTGCGGCCGACGTAGACCCGGGAGGCCTCGGGCAACTGGCGGTAGGACTGCTCCAGGGTGGCCCGCTGCCGCGCCTCCTGGCTGCGGTTCCGGCGGGCCTGGGGCTCGCGGTCCGTGCCCCCGCCGGGGGCTGCGGTCCGCCCGGGGCGGGCGGCGGCGGGCTCGGGGCGGCTGCGCGTGCGGGTGGTGGCGGCCGAGATCATCCGCTGCTGGTCGAAGAAGGGCCGTACGCCGCGGAGCTCCAGCGCCGTCAGCCACTGCAGCCGGAGCTGCTCGGGCCCCCCGGGCTGCCGGGCGGCGCCCGAGCGGGTGTTGCCCGAGAGCCAGTGGGCCAGGCCGATCTGGATCAGGCCCCCGGTCAGCCCGGCGAGGCCCGCGGCCACCCCGGTCCACAGCGCGGCCGTGGAGCCCAGGCCCTCCTCGGCGGAGACGAGCAGGGCGACGGCGGCGGCGGTGAGCGTCGCGGTCACGGCGGGCCCGATCGACTGCGCGGTGAAGCGCTCGGCGAGCGAACGCCCGCCGGCGGCGGCCTCGTCCAGCGCCCGCACATACGCGCCGTACTCCTCGGCGGCGCGCTCCGCCATGTCGTCCAGCGCCGCGCGCGCCCGGCCGAGCAGCACCTCGCCGTCGGTCCGGCCACCGGAGCGGCGCACTTCCTCTTCGACCGCGCGGCTGAGAAGAAGCTCTGCCTCCCCCCGATGCTTGTCGCGCAGTCGGGACGCTGTGCCCGGCATGTGCTCCCCTCCCATACCCGTCGCTCGCCCGTGCAGTTCCACTGCCAAGTCTTCCGCGTTTCCCGGGCATTCGGCATCCCCTGTGGATAACTCGGCCGGATGACGTGGTGAATGGAGAGCTGATAACACCGCGCATCCGGTCCTTGAGCGGAATTGGGGTACGGGAAATAGGGCGGGCCGGCGGGTACGACGCCGTTGTCGTACCCGCCGGCCCCGACGGCTGCGTACCAGGTCAGCCCAGGCGGGCGACCAGCGCGCGGTACTCGTCCCACAGCTCCTTCGGAGTGTGGTCGCCGAAGGTGTCGAGGTGCGCGGGGATCAGCGCGGCCTCCTCACGCCAGACCTCGGGGTCCACGGAGAGCAGGAAGTCGAGCTGCTCGTCAGTGAGTTCGAGCCCGTCGACGTCCAGCGCGCTCTTTGCGGGCAGTACCCCGATCGGGGTCTCGACGCCCTCGGCCTCGCCGTTGAGCCGTTCGACGATCCACTTCAGCACCCGGCTGTTCTCGCCGAACCCGGGCCAGACGAAGGACCCGTCCGCGTCCTTGCGGAACCAGTTGACGTAGTAGATCTTCGGCAGCTTCGCGGGGTCCGCGGAGGCGCCGGTCTTCAGCCAGTGGCCGAAGTAGTCGCCCATGTTGTAGCCGCAGAAGGGCAGCATGGCGAACGGGTCGCGGCGCAGCTCGCCGACCTTGCCCTCGGCGGCTGCGGTCTTCTCGGAGGCGACGTTGGCGCCGAGGAAAACGCCGTGCTGCCAGTCGAACGACTCGGTCACCAGCGGCACCGCCGTGGCGCGGCGGCCACCGAAGAGGATGGCCGAGATGGGCACGCCCCTGGGGTCCTCCCACTCCGGCGCGATCGTCGGGCACTGCGCGGCCGGCACGGTGAAGCGGGCGTTGGGGTGGGCGGCGGGGGTGCCGGACTGCGGGGTCCAGTCGTTGCCGAGCCAGTCGGTGAGGTGCGCCGGCGGCTCCTCGGTCATGCCCTCCCACCACACGTCGCCGTCGTCGGTGAGGGCGACGTTGGTGAAGACGGAGTTGCCCCACAGGGTCTTCATGGCGTTGGCGTTGGTGCGCTCGCCGGTGCCGGGCGCGACGCCGAAGAAGCCGGCCTCGGGGTTGATTGCGTAGAGCCGGCCGTCGTCGCCGAAGCGCATCCAGGCGATGTCGTCGCCGACGGTCTCCACGGTCCAGCCGCGGACGGTCGGCTCCAGCATCGCGAGGTTGGTCTTGCCGCAGGCCGACGGGAACGCGGCGGCGATGTACGTCGATTCCCCGCGCGGCGGGGTGAGCTTGAGGATGAGCATGTGCTCGGCCAGCCACCCCTCGTCGCGCGCCATGACGGAGGCGATGCGCAGGGCGTAGCACTTCTTGCCCAGCAGGGCGTTGCCGCCGTAGCCGGATCCGTACGACCAGATCTCGCGGGTCTCGGGGAAGTGCGAGATGTACTTCGTCGAGCTGCACGGCCAGGGCACGTCCTGCTGCCCGGGCTCCAGGGGCGCGCCGACGGAGTGGACGGCCCTGACGAAGAAGCCGTCCTCGCCCAGCTCGTCGAGGACCGGGCGGCCCATGCGGGTCATGGTGCGCATGGCGGTGGCGACGTAGGCGGAGTCGGTGATCTCGACGCCGAGCGCGGCGAGCGGGGAGCCCAGCGGGCCCATGCAGAAGGGGACGACGTACATGGTGCGCCCGCGCATGGCGCCGCGGAAGATGCCGCCCTCGCCGGAGGCGCCGGTGAAGACCTCGCGCATCTCGGCGGGGTCCATCCAGTTGTTGGTCGGGCCGGCGTCCTGCTCCTGCTCGGAGCAGATGAACGTACGGTCCTCGACCCGCGCGACGTCGGTCGGGTCGGACGCGGCGTGGTACGAACCGGGCCGCTTGACGGGGTCGAGCTTCGTGAACGTGCCCTTGGCGACGAGCTCGGCGCACAGGCGGTCGTACTCCGCCTGGGAGCCGTCGCACCACACGATCTCGTCGGGCTGGGTGAGGTCGGCGATCTCCTGGACCCAGGAGAGGAGCCCTTCGTGCTTGGTCGGGGTGGCCATGAGTGCTGCTTGCTCCAGATGTCGAGGGTTTTGGGATGTTACTTCTCTGATGTCACATCTATCTGGTTTTCAAGACCGTTACCCCTTGGGGGCGCCGACCCGGTGGCCGCTCATATGAGCCCATCCGGTGTCGGCTGTGCGCTCGTTTGATGATGATGTAGCTCAGACGTCGTGTCCAGCCGATCTCCGCGTGAACAGCGCCACTCCAGCGGCCGTCACCTACGGACGCGTCGGTAGCATGGGCGCATGAGTGCGACGGGCGAGGGAGAGTTGCAGCGGGTCGCGAGTGCCGCAGCCGCCGCGCTCAAGCCGCGGCTGCGCGGCTGGCTGCACGCGGTGATGTTCCCGGCGGCCCTGTTCGCGGGGGTGCTGCTGACGGCGCTTGCCGAGAGTCCGCGCGGCCGTCTGGCCTGCGCCGTCTACACGTTGACGGCCTGTCTCCTCTTCGGCGTCAGCGCGCTCTACCACCGCGGCGACTGGGGTCCGCGGGCCCGGGCCGTGCTGCGCCGGCTCGACCACGCCAACATCTTCCTGATCATCGCCGGCACGTACACGCCGTTCACGATCCTGCTGCTGGAGGGCGGCAGGCAGCAGGCGCTGCTCTGGTTCATCTGGGCGGCGGCGCTCGCCGGGATCGCGTTCCGCGTGCTGTGGGTGGGCGCGCCGCGGTGGTTGTACACGCCGTGCTATATCGCGATGGGCTGGGCGGCGGTGTTCTTCCTGCCGGACTTCATGCGCGCGGGTGGTATTGCGGTGCTCGTGCTGGTGGTCGTCGGCGGCGTGCTGTACAGCGCGGGCGGGGTGATCTACGGGATCAAGCGGCCGAACCCGTCGCCGCGTTGGTTCGGCTTCCACGAGGTCTTCCACTCGTTCACGCTGGCGGCGTTCGCCGTCCACTACGTGGGGATCTCGCTCGTGGCGTACCAGCACGGCTGAGCTGTACGGGGTGTGCGCACCCCGCGGCCCGGCTGTCCGGGTGATCCGCCCGTGTCGGCTCCTTGCCTTCCCGGGCGGAATGCCGCGGGGGTGCTGTTATCGGTGGGTACTACCATCCCCATTCCTCGTGGAGGCAGAAGATGCGCATCCGTACGCTCGCCCGCTCCCTCGCCACCGCCGCCCTCGTTGTCGGCATCGCCGGTGCCGGCGCGGCTTCGGCCCAGGCCAACTCGCACTCGAAGCCCGTCAAGCCGTGCTGCTCCAAGTGGTCCAACACGGAGATCACCAAGAAGAGCCACAAGGAGATCAACAAGATCAACAAGACCTGGAAGAAGACCGACGTCGACGTCGAGATCGAGCCCAACATCAACAACCGCATCACGGGCAACCAGTTCACGGAGATCAGCCCCAAGACGACGATCGTCTTCGGCCCGATGCAGAGCTTCGAGATCGACCCGGTCATCGTCTGACTCCCGGTCCGCCGCGGCAGGGTACTCGCGGCGCCACGCGGAGGCATTCCCCACGGATTCCCGGGTCCGGCCCGCACGTCATCGTGCGGGCCGGACCTTTGCCGTGCCCGCGGTTCCCCGGCTTCCCGCGGGAGGGTGCCGGCGGTGCCGTCCCGGGTCTGGCGTGCAATTGTGGAAGTTGCTACTTTTTGAAAGTGGCCTCCAGGATGCGTTGGTGGGCTCTCGGCGGACTCGTCGTCTCCGTGCTCGTGCTCGGGTTCGACCTGACGATCCTCAATGTCGCGCTGCCCGCCATGGCGGCGGACATCGGCGCCGACACGGGCGAGTTGCAGTGGATCGTGGATGCGTACGCGGTGGTCCTGGCCGCCTGCATGCTCCCCGCGGGGCTGCTCGGGGACCGGTTCGGGCGGCGCCGGATGCTGGTGGCCGGGCTGGTGATCTTCCTGGCCGGCAGCCTCCTCGGGCCGTTCGCCGCCAGCCCGGCCGGGGTGATCGCCGCGCGTACGGTGATGGGCCTGGGCGGGGCGCTGATCATGCCGATGGCACTCTCCGCCATCCCCGCGCTCTTCGCGGACGGCGAGCGCGCGAAGGCCGTCGGCGCGGTGACCGCCGGCATGGCGATCGGCATGCCGGCGGGGCCGCTGCTGGGCGGCTGGCTGCTCGACCACTTCTGGTGGGGCGCCGTCTTCCTGCTGAACGTCCCGCTGGTGGCCCTCGGCATCGCGGCGGCGCTGCTGCTGCTCCCCGAGACCCGCGACCCCTCGGCGCCGCGCGTCGACCCGGTCAGCACGGTGCTCAGCGTCCTCGGGCTCGGCGCGCTGGTCCTCGGCGTCATCGAGGGGCCGACGCGGGGCTGGGGCGATCCGCTGGTGGCCGGGGCGCTGGCCGGCTCCGCGGTGCTGCTCGGCCGGCTGGTGCTGCGGGAACGGCGCGCCGCCCGGCCGATGCTGGACCTGGAACTGCTCGGCAACCGCGCCTTCCGGTGGAACGCGATCGTGGCCCTGCTCGCCACCTGCGTCACGGCGGGCCTGCTGTTCGTACTGCCGCCGTATCTGCAGGCGGTCCTGGGCAACGACCCGTTCGGCACGGGGCTGCGGCTGCTGCCGCTGACGGCGGGGCTGCTGGTGACGGCGCGGGCGGCGCCGCGGCTGACGGCCCGGTTCGGCTCGCAGGTCGTGGTCAGCGCCGGGATGGCGGTCTTCGCGTTCGCGATGCTGTTCGGCAGCCGTACGGACGTCACCGGCGGGTACGGCTTCACGGCGGTGTGGCTGACGGTCACCGGCTTCGGCCTCGGGTGCACGCTCGTGCCGACCGTGGACGCCGCCCTCGGCGCGCTGCCCGCGAGCCGGGCGGGCCGCGGCACGGGGCTGCTGACCACGGTGCGGCAGGTCGGCGGCGCCATCGGGGTGGCCCTGCTGGGCAGCCTGCTGAACGGGGTGTTCACCGACCGGCTGGACGCCGAGGGGGTGCCGGGGGCCGCGGCGGAGCAGGCGCGGGAGTCCGTGGCCGCGGCGCACGCCGTCGCCGAGCGGCTGGGCGACCCCGGGCTCGCCGCGTCGGCCGACGCCGCGTACGTGCACGGCATGGGCCAGGCGCTGCTCCTGTGCGGCATGGCCGCACTGCTCACCGCGGTCGTCACCGCCGTGCACCTGCCCGACGCCGGGCGGGAGGAGAAGGGCGGACCCGAGCCCTCCTGGAAGGAGGGGAAGACGGGCCGCGGCGCCTCCGCCTCCGCCCCGCACGGCACGATGAGCGGCACGGCGGCCTTCCCGGCGGCTTCGGTCGCGCGGGGCGCGGGCGTACGTCGCGGGTCGGGGGAGGGCACTCCGTCCGGCGCGTGACGGCATCCGGTGCGTACGGCGTACGGCGCGTACGGCGCGTCAGCCCGGTGAGGGTGCGGCAGGGGTCATCCGGGCGCGCAGCTCTTCCGGCCGGGTCACCGGGGCGGCGCAGACGAAGTGGCGGCAGACGTACGCGGCGGGGGCGCCGTCGACGAGGGGGCGGCCGGCGAGGAGGGGGACGGTGTCCGGGTCACGGGACACCGCGGGGCCGGGCTGGGGCGTACCGGAAGGCGCACCGGACGGCGGGCCCACCGCGACCGCCGCGCCCGGGGCGGGGGTCAGGAGGGCCGTGCGGTGGAGTTCCGCGCGGCGGGGGTCGTCCTCGGGGCCGACGACGGCGACCTCGCGGGGGCCGTCCAGCGCCGCCTCCGCCGCCGCGAGACCCCAGCCCACGAAGCGGGGCGCCCGCGGGCCCAGCCGCGCCACGATGCCGAGGGCCTGCTCGCCGGCCCCGCGGTGCCGTTCGCTGCCGGTGTACGCGGCGTAGGACAGCAGCGCCGCGGCGGACGCCGTCCAGCCGGACGGCGTCGGGTTGTCCGTCGGGTCCTGGGGGCGCCGGATGAGCCGTTCGGCGTCGTCGGCGGTGTCGTACAGCGTGCCGCCCTCGCCCCGGAACCGGTCGAGGACGGTGCCGAGGAGCAGCCCGGCGAGGTGCAGCCACGTGCCCTCGCCGGTGACGGCGGTGAGCGTGAGGAAGCCCTCCGCCACGTCGGCGTAGTCCTCCAGCACCCCGGCGCTGTCGCCGGCGACCCCGCCGCGCGAGGTGCGCACCAGCCGCCCCGCCGTGCCGGGCCCGCCGGTGCCGTCCGCCATGTGCACCCGTACCAGCAGGTCCGCCGCGGCCGTCGCGGCGTCGACGAGGTCGGGCCGGTCGAAGTACGCGCCGATCTCGGCGAGGGCGGCGATGGCCAGCCCGTTCCACGCGGTGACCACCTTGTCGTCGCGGAACGGCCGCGGCCGTGCCGCCCGCGCCGCCGTCAGCCGCTCCCGTACGGAGGCGATCAGCTCGCTGTCGAACGGCGTCCCCGTGTCCGGCAGTTGCAGCACCGAGGCGCCCTCCTCGAAGGTCGCCGCCTCCGGCGCCTCGGGCACGCCGTAGTACGCCCCGGCCAGCGCCGCGTCGTCCGCGCCGAGGACGTCGCGCAGCTCGCCGGGCGTCCACACGTAGTACGCGCCCTCGGCGTGCCCGCCGCCGTCCGGCCGGTCGCTGTCGGCGTCGAGCGCGGAGGCGAAGCCGCCCTCCTCGGTGCGCAGTTCGCGCACCAGGAAGTCCGCGGTCTCCAGCGCCACCCGCCGCGCCTGCTCGCTGCCGGTCGCGCGCCACAGATGGGCGTAGACGCGGGCCAGCAGGGCGTTGTCGTAGAGCATCTTCTCGAAGTGCGGGACGACCCACCCGGCGTCCACCGAGTAGCGGGCGAAGCCGCCGCCGAGCTGGTCGTAGATCCCGCCGCGGGCCATCGCCTCGCAGGTGGCCTGCACCATCTCCAGCGCCGCCGCCGAGCCGGTACGGGCGTGGTGGCGCAGCAGGAACTCCAGCACCATCGCCGGCGGGAACTTCGGCGCACCGCCGAACCCGCCCCGTACCGCGTCGAACTCCTTCGACAGCTCCAGCAGCGCCGCGTGCAGCTCCGCCGCCCCCGGCGCCCCGTCCCCGGCACCGCTCAACGTCCGCCCCGCGAGGTCCGCCGCCACCCGCGCCGCCACCTCGGCGACCTCCCCGCGCCGGTCCGCCCACGCCGCCGCGACCCCGCGCAGCACCTGCCGGAACGACGGCATCCCGCCCCGCGGCCGGGGCGGGAAGTACGTCCCGAAGTAGAACGGCTCCGCGTCGGGCGTGAGGAACACCGTCATCGGCCACCCGCCCTGGCCGGTGGCGGCCTGCACCGCCTCCATGTACACGGCGTCGACGTCCGGCCGCTCCTCACGGTCGACCTTGATGCTGACGAACCCCGCGTTCAGCTCCGCGGCGGTGGCCTCGTCGGCGAAGGACTCCCGGGCCATCACGTGGCACCAGTGGCAGGAGGCGTAGCCGACTGACAACAGTACGGGTACGTCGCGCTCCTTCGCCTCCTCGAACGCCTCGTCGCTCCAGGGCCACCAGTCGACGGGGTTGTCGGCGTGCTGAAGCAGATAGGGCGAGGTCGCACCAGCCAACCGGTTCATGCGAACCAGCCTCTCACGCCGCCACAGCTCTGCTCGTACTCAGCGTCCTGACCGGGAGGGACAGTACGCTGGGCCGAGCAGCACCGGACCTGACGGTCATCCTCGATCGAGGGAGGTACGCCATGAGCGCGGAGATGGTCGCCCCCGCGTGGATGCACACGCAGATCAGCGCAGAGCAGTACGACTCCTGGTCCGAGGAGCAGTGTGCCGGCATCGAGATCGTGGACGGGATGGTCGTCGTGAGCCCGAGTGCGTCCAAGCGGCACAACCGGCTGCCCCGGATCCTGGCCAACGCCCTGGACGCCGCCGCAGGCCCCGACTGGAACGCCGACACGGACTTCGACGTGCGCCTGCAGGATGTTCCGCTCACCAACCGCCGCCCGGATGTGATCGTCTACCGGGCGGAAACCATCGACGTCACGCCCACGCGCCCCGAGCATGTGCTCCTGGTCGTCGAGGTCGTGTCGCCTGGCTCCGAAACCACCGACCGGATCGTGAAGGTGAACCAGTACGCCAAGGCCGGGATCCCGTTCTACTGGCGCATCGAACAGGCCGCTACCGGCGTTCCGCTCGTCTACACCTACGTTCTCGACCCTGCCACCAAGGCATACAGGGACGGCGAGATGTTCACGGGCGCGATCAAGACTGCCGTGCCCTTCTCCGTCACCGTGGACCTGGGTTCCGTCTGACGGCCGGCTGGACGAACGTCGCCTAGAGCGGCACGAGGACAGCACCTCCCTCGGCCATCCGTGTTCATGTCCATGCAAGAATCACGGCAGTGGCCGCACGGACTCGGGGGAATCACGTTGCCAGCCGTCACGTCACGGAGAAGACCGGCGCTGCTCGCCGGCATCGGCGGCCTGCTGATGCTCGCCGGTATCGGGGTGCTCACCCGGGGCCCGTTCCTTCCTGCTGTGGGCCGACGAGCACCGTGGCCGGCAGGTGGCCCGCGTGGTCACGCAGTCGGCACCGGGCGGCCGTGCGACGTACCTGGTGCTGGACCCGCAGGGGCAGATCATCAGCACGATCACGCGCCGTAAGGCGTGCAGAGGCGGAGGGCTGCGTACCCGCTGGACGGTGTCGCAGCCCGGGGGCCCGGAGGCGGTGGGCTGCCAGGTCGGCGCCGCGCTGGCGGCCCTGCTGGAGTCCTGCAAGGGCTGGTACCGCACGTCCTGGGACGACCGGAAGGAAGATAGTGCACCGGCCGCGAAGGGGCTCGTCGTGAGCCGGGATCCGGAGTCGGATGAGAACACCCGGCAGGCCGGACGGGCGCCGTCCTGTCCGGGGGCTTGTGCGCGTGCGGCGGACCTAGCGCTGGCGGTAGCCGTCCAGGAAGGTGCCGATGCGGGTGATCGCGTCCGCCAGGCCGTCCTTTTCGAGGAGGGTGACGATGCGGAAGTGGTCCGGGCGGGGCCAGTTGAAGCCGGTGCCCTGGACCACGAGGATGTTCTCCGCGCGGAGGAGGTCGAGGACGAAGCGGGCGTCGTCCTCGATCTTGTGGACCTTCGGGTCCAGGCGGGGGAAGGCGTACAGGGCGCCCTTGGGTTTGACGCAGGTGACGCCCGGGATCTGGGTGAGCATCTCGTAGGCGGTGTCGCGCTGGACGAGGAGACGGCCGCCCGGGAGGATCAGGTCCTTGATCGACTGACGGCCGCCGAGGGCGGTGGCGACGATGTGCTGGGCGGGCACGTTCGCGCACAGGCGCATGTTCGCCAGGATCGTCAGGCCCTCCAGATAGCTGCGGGCGTCCTCCTTCGGGCCGCAGACGGCCAGCCAGCCGCTGCGGTAGCCGGCCACGCGGTACGCCTTGGAGAGGCCGTTGAAGGTGAGGACCAGCAGGTCCGGGGCGTAGGTCGCGGTGGGGGCGTGGGCGGCGTCGTCGTAGAGGATCTTGTCGTAGATCTCGTCGGAGCACAGCACCAGGCCGTGGCGGCGGGCGATGTCGGTCAGGCCGCGCATCACCTCCGGGCCGTAGACGGCGCCGGTGGGGTTGTTCGGGTTGATGACGACCAGGGCGCGGGTGCGGTCGGTGATGCGGCGCTCGATGTCGTCGAGGTCGGGCATCCAGTCGGCCTGCTCGTCGCACATGTAGTGCACCGGCGTGCCGCCGGCCAGGGAGACCGAGGCCGTCCACAGCGGGTAGTCCGGGGCGGGGATCAGGACCTCGTCGCCGTCGTTGAGGAGGGCCTGCATGGACATCTGGATCAGCTCGGAGACGCCGTTGCCGAGGAAGACGTCCTCGACGCCGAGGTCGATGCCCTTGGTCTGGTAGTGCTGCATCACGGCGCGGCGGGCGGGCAGGATGCCCTTGGAGTCGCCGTACCCGTGGGCCGCGCCGGCCGTGCGGAGCAGGTCCTCCAGGATCTCCGGCGGGCACTCGAAGCCGAACGGGGCCGGGTTGCCGATGTTGAGCTTGAGGATCTGGTGACCGGCAGCCTCGCGCCGCGTCGCCTCCTCGAGCACCGGACCCCGGATGTCGTAGCAGACGTTGGCGAGCTTTGTTGACTGGATCACCTGCATGCGGCCACTGTACGGGCCGGCCCCGGGCACCGCCTCCGGATAACCGCCCCCCTCGGTGCGAGCCCGGTCACACGCCCGACCCTCCTCCGGCCCCGGCCCGTACCTGCCACAATGCCCGGATGGCGGCCCAACCTCCCACCGGCACACGGACGTTCGCCTCGCTGAGCCCCGGCACCCTCGCGCTCGTCAACGACGAGCCCGTGGCCGCCCCCGGCGACGACGTCCTCGGCACCGGCCCGGCCGCGGCCATGCTCGCCCGGCTCCTGCACGCCTCCCGTGCCTCGACGCCGTTCACCCTCGCCGTCGACGCCGGCTGGGGGATGGGCAAGTCCAGCCTGATGCGGCTGGTGGACGCCAGGCTGCGGGCCGTGCCCGACGTGGAGACGGTCTGGTACAACGCCTGGACCTCCACCGGCGCCGACGCCCTCGAAGGGCTGGTCAAGTCGGTGCTCGTCCGCTTCGAGCGGCGCACCCTCAAGCGCGCGCTGTCGCGGATCTCCCGGGGACGTACGGTGGCGCGCGGCTTACGTGCCGTCACCACCGCGCTCGGCGGCGCGCTCGGCGCGGCGGGGCTTGTCGACGAGCTGTGGACGAGCTGGGACGCGGGCCCCGAGGCGCGCAACGGGATGCGCGAGGAGATCGACCGTATGGCCCGCGAGTGGGCCGAGAACCGGCCGCGGCGGCTGCTGGTGGTCTTCATCGACGACCTCGACCGCTGCTCCGAGGAGACGGTCCTCGCCGTCTGCGAGGCGCTGAAGGTCTGCCTCGACGTGCCGGGCCTCGTCTTCGTCGTCGGCTGCGACCGCTCGGCGCTCGGCCCCAGCGGGCTGCTGCGCGACCTGTCGCCGGCCGGGTCGGCGTTCATGGAGAAGATTTTTCAGACCAGCTACCGCATCCCCGTCGCGGACAGTGAGGGCGTTGCCCGCTACGTCGAGTGGTGCGCGCGCACCGCAGGCATCGCGGGCCTGCTCGACGAGGAGCTGAAGAAGCTGCTGGTGGAGCGGTCGGGGCGGAATCCGCGGCGGATCAAGCGGCTGGTGAACGGCTTCGTGCTGGAGGCCACGCTGAACCCGGTGTGGTCCGGTTTCCCGCCCGAGGCGGTCATCAGGACGCTGCTGCTGCAGTACTTCTATCCGGAGTTCTACCGGATGATGACGGGCGCCTCGGGCGCCTCCGGCGAGGACGTGGTGCAGGAGTTCACGATGTACCGCCGGGTGCGCCGCACGCTGCTGTCGCCGGAGGCGCCGGCCTCGGGGGAGCCCGCCTCCGAGGAGGAGGTCGGCGCGTTCTTCGGTCAGTACGAGCTGGCCGCGCCGGGGCCGGGGCCGGGGCAGGCCGCGCAGGCGCTGGCGCAGATGGAGCGGCGGCTGCCGGTGGGCTTCCCCGAGCACGCCGACGACCCGGGGTTCACGTCCCTGCTGGAGGAGTTGCTGCGGGTGCCGGACGCGGAGCGGCTGCTGGTGCTGCTGCGCGAGGGGGCACCGGCGGCGGCGGAGGGGCCGCCCTTCGCGGAGCCGCCGGTGGCGGCCCCGTACGGGGTGGGCTCGGCGCCGTACGGAAGCGAGGAGCCCTACGGCCGGCAGCTGCCGTTCCCGGTGCCCTCCGCGCCGCCCCAGGGCGGGCAGCCGTATCCGGTGCCGATCCAGTCCCTGCCGGGCCAGTCCCTGCCTGCAGCCCCGTCCCAGCCCGGCTACTCCGGCTCCGTCCCACCGGCGCACCCGTGGGACACCGGAGCGGGCTCGCCGTCGTTCTCGCAGGTGCTGGAGGGCATGCGGATCCTGTGGGTCGACGACCATCCTGAGAACAACACGCACCTCGTTCGCACCATGCGCCTCCTCGGCGCCAGGGTCGCCGTCGTGCGCCACCGGGAGGAGGCCGAGCGGGAGATGGCCGTCGGCCGGTTCGAGGTGCTGATCTCCGACATCACCCGCGGCTCGGACCAGTCCGCCGGCCTCGACGCCCTTCGGCACTGGCGTACCTCCGGGACGTACGACGGTCCCGCGGTCTTTCTCTCCAGCCGGATTACCCCCGAGCGCCTGGACGCTGCGACCGCGTTGCGGGCCCCGATCTTCAACAACGAAGACACGCTGCTGAACTACGTCTCGGAGATCGCAGCTATCGCCCTCAACCGCGCCGCCGAACCGTCCGCCCCGGCACCGCCCCCGTCCGCCGCCCCTCCCGCATGACGAACTCCCCGCCCACCAGCACGTACGGCACCCCCGCCGGACCCCGCCGCGGCTCGTCGTACGTCGCCCCCGCCGCCACCGTCGCCGGGTCGAACAGCACCAGGTCCGCCACGTAGCCCTCCCGCACCAGCCCCCGGTCCGGCAGCCGCAGCCGGGCCGCGGGCCGGGCGGTGAGGTGGTGGACGCACTCCTCCAGGCCCAGCACCTCCAGCTCGCGCACGTACCGCCCGAGGTAGTGCGGGAAGGTGCCGTACGCCCGCGGGTGCGGCTTCGCGCCGTGCAGGATGCCGTCGCTGCCGCCGGTGTGCGCGGGGTGGGCCATGATCGCCCGGACGTTCTCCTCGTGCCCGACGTGCTGCAGGATCGTCGTCGCCAGCCGGTCGTCGAGCAGCAGCCCGCGGGCGGCGTCGAAGTCCGGCAGCCGGCGACCGATCCAGTGTGCGAGCGCCGGGTCGCCCACGCCCGAGACCTCGATCGTCGACCAGTCCATCGGCACCCCGTGCGAGCCGTCGGAACCCTCGACGTCCAGCGTGTGCCGTATCCGCGCCGCCGTGTCCGCGTCCCGCAGCCGCGCGAGCGTCGCGTCAGGGCCGCCGGCCGCCGCCCAGCTCGGCAGCAGCGCGGCCAGCGTGGTGGCGCCGGCCAGGTAGGGGTACGTGTCCAGGGAGACGTCCAGGCCCTCGGCGAGCGCCCGGTCCAGCAGGGCGGTCAGCTCGGCGGCGCGGCCGGCGTTGACGTCGAAGTTCATGGTGGCGTGCGCGAGGTGCAGCGCGCAGCCGGCGTCCCGGGCCAGGCCGAGCATCTCGGCGTACGCGCCGAGCGCGCCGGCGCCGTACGAGCGGTGGTGCGGGCAGTAGTAGCCGCCGTACGCGGCGACGACGCGGCACAGCTCCGTCAGCTCGGCGGTCGGCGCGTACATCCCCGGCGTGTACGTCAGCCCCGACGACATCCCGACCGCGCCCTGTTCGAGCCCCTCGGCGACGAGCCGCTTCATGTGCGCCAGCTCGGCCTCCGTCGCCGGCCGGTCCGCCCAGCCCAGTGCCAGCGCCCGCACCGTGCCCTGCGGCACGAGGTACGCGGCGTTGACGGCCAGCCCGTCACCGTCGGGGCCGCGGTCGAGGCGGTCGAGGTACTCGCCGACCGTGCGCCAGTCGAAGGCCACGGTGTTGTCGCCGGACTCGCCGGGCCCGCCGCCGTTCCAGCCGGCGATCTGGCGGCGCAGCTCGCCGAGGACGTGGTCGTCCACGGGCGCGTACGACAGCCCGTCCTGGCCGATGACCTCCAGCGTCACGCCCTGCGCGGCCTTGGCGGTGTGGGCGGGGTCGCGCAGCAGGGCGAGGTCGGAGTGGGCGTGCATGTCGATGAAGCCGGGGGCGAGGACGAGACCGCCGGCGTCGAGTACGGTCCGGCCGGTGAGCCGGGGCGCGATCGCCGCGATCCGGCCGCCGGCGAGCCCGACGTCGGCGCGGTAGCCGGGCGCGCCCGAGCCGTCGACGACGAGGGCGCCGCGGATCACCAGCTCCATGCCAGCCGCCTCCGATGCCAGGTGAGAAGGTCCGCTCAGAAGAAGGTCCGTACGTACTCCGTGACCGTACCGTCCGCCTCGACCAGCGGGATGAGCTGCCACTTGTCGAAGATCGTGCACGGGTGCGACAGCGCCAGCGCCACCCAGTCGCCGACCTCCAACTGCGCGCCCTCCGCCACGTCCAGCCAGGCGTGCTGGTCCGAGAGCTGGCGGACCGTGATCCCCGTCGCCGCCCGCTCCGGGCCCGCCCCGCCGGCCGCGTCGAGCCCCCGCACCGCCACCGGCACCGGCAGGTCCAGGTCGTACGCGGCGTCCCGCTTGCCGGCGTTGACGAACGCCTGCCCCGGCTCCGGCCGCGAGACCACCTGCGTCCACAGCCGGAACGCCGGCGTCAGCGACCCCTCGCCGGGCACCCGGTTGAACGGCGTCACCCGGCGGTAGTGCCCGTCGTCGTGGCTGATGTACGCCCCCGAGCGCAGCAGCTTGAGCATCGGCCGCGACAGCTCGGGCGCCGCCGCGAAGCCGTCGGCGACGGCGTCGAACCACGCGCTGCCCCCGGCGCTGACCACGATCTCCTCGGCGTCGGCGAAGAGCCCCGCGGCGTCGAACTCCGCCGCGAGATCCAGCAGCCGCCGCATCCAGCCCCGTACCACCGCGGCGTCCGCGCCCGGCGCCTCCGCCTCGTACCCGGCGACCCCGACCAGCCGCAGCGTCCCGGCCCGCGCCGCCGCGTCGGCGACCGCGCGGCACTCGGCCTCCGTACGGGCCCCGGTGCGCGCGTTCGGGCCCGCGCCCAGCTCGACGGTGACCTCCACGGGGCGGGTGGCCCCGGCCGCCCGCAGCGCCGCGTCCATCAGCTCGACGCCGCGCACCGAGTCGGCGTAGCAGACGAGCCGGAAGTCCGGGTCGGCGGCCAGCTCGGCGGCGAGCCAGCGCAGCGCGGCGGCGTCGACCAGCTCGTTGGCGAGGAAGATCCGCCGGACGCCGAACGTCCGCGCCACCCGCGCCTGGTGGGGGACGGCGACGGTGATGCCCCAGGCGCCGTGGTCCACCTGGCGGGCGAAGAGCTGCGGGGCCATCGTCGTCTTGCCGTGCGGCGCGAAGGCCAGGCCGTGGGCGGTGGCGAAGCGGGCGAGTGCGCCGAGGTTGTGCGCCAGCGCGGGGGCGGAGAGCGCGAGCACCGGGGTGGTGAAGCCGCCGGTGAACAGCGACCGGCGCTCGGCGGCCAGCTCGCCGGCGGTCAGGCCGGCCGCGTCGGGCGGCAGACCCTTGAAGCGGTGGTCGATACGTTCGTCCGCCAGCTCGGCGAGGGACGCCATGAAGCCCTCCAGCAGGTAGGTTGCGTACTGCGCAACGTGCATTGCGTATATCGACACCGCTGTCTAACATCCGGGCCAACGGCTGGTCAACGGCCGGCGGAGGTACGCAGCGAGGTCAGCCGGGCCGACGAGGACAGCGAGTCCAGCGAGTCCAGCAAGGACAGCCAGGACAGCACGACGCACGGCGGGAGGATGCGATGAGCCAGTCGGTCGGCCGCGCGCTCACCATCCTGCCGATGCTCGCCGACGGCCCCTGCGGCCTCGACCAGGTCGCCGCGCGGCTCGGCGTGCACAAGACCACCGCCATGCGGCTGCTGCGCACCCTCCACGAACACGGCCTGGTCTACCGCCAGGACGACCACCGCTACCGCCTCGGCGCCCGGCTCTTCGCCCTCGCCCAGGCGGCGGCCGAGAGCCTGGACGTACGCGAGATCGCCCACCCGCACCTGGTGCGGCTCGGCGAGGCGACCGGGCACACCGTGCACCTTGCCGTCTACGAGGACGGCGAGGTCATGTACATCGACAAGGTCGACAGCCGCTACCCGGTGCGCATGTACTCGCGCATCGGCCGGCCCGTCGCGATCACCGTCGCGGCCGTGGCCAAGCTGCTCCTGGCCGACCTGCCGGAGCCGGAGCGGCGCGCCGTCGCCGAGCGGCTCGACTACCCCCTGTACACCCCCCGTTCGACGCCCGACGCCCGCGCGCTGCTCGCCGAGCTGGCCGCGGTGCGCGAACAGGGGTGGGCCACCGACTTCGGCGGCCACGAGGAGTCCATCAACTGCATCGGCGCCCCCATCCGCGGGGCCGACGGCCGGACCGCGGCCGCCTGCTCCCTGTCGGCGCCGAACGTCGTCGTCACCGCGGACGAGCTGATGGCCCTCCTCCCGCAGCTCCGCCGCACGGCGGCAGCGATCAGCGACGACTACTCCGGAAGAGTTCCCGCATGAGCGACAAGGCCCGCAAGACCGCCGTCACCCCCGCCCACCACGCCCCGCCGCCGGCGCGCTTCTCCGCGGGCGTACGCAAGGGCAACATCCTCCAGGTCGCCGGGCAGGTGGGTTTCCTGCCGGCCGAGGAGGGCAAGCTGCCGACCCCCGCGGGCCCGACGCTGCGCGCGCAGACCGAGCAGACCCTGTCCAACGTCAAGGCGGTGCTGGAGGAGGGCGGCGCGTCCTGGGAGGACGCGGTGATGATCCGCGTGTACCTCACCGACACCGCCCACTTCGCCGAGTTCAACCAGATCTACGACGCCTACTTCGCGGAGCTGGAGCAGCCGCCGGCGGCCCGTACGACCGTGTACGTCGGGCTGCCCGCCGGGCTGCTCGTGGAGATCGACTGCCTGGCCGTCCTGGACTGAAGGCCGGACTCCCGCCGCGGCCCGGTCGTCAGCGCCCCGCGCCGACCGGGCCGCGGAACGTGCGCCGGTAGGCGTTCGGCGTGGTGTCCAGCCGGCGCAGGAAGTGGTGGCGCAGCGTCGCCGCGTTGCCGAAGCCGGTGCGGGAGGCGATGGCGTCCACCGTGGCGTCGCTCTCCTCCAGCAACTGCTGGGCCAGCAGGATCCGCTGGCCGAGCAGCCACTGGTACGGCGTCGTCCCCGTCTCCTGCTGGAAGCGGCGGGCGAACGTGCGCGGCGCCAGGTGCGCCCGCGCCGCGAGCTGCTCCACCGTGGCGTCCTCGTCCAGGTGCTCCTGCAGCCAGGTCAGCACCCGGGCGATGGCGTCGTCGTCGCACGTGCCGCGCACCGGCCGGTCGATGTACTGCGCCTGGCCGCCGTCGCGGTGCGGCGGTACGACCATGCGGCGGGCGATGGCGTTGGCCACCTTGCTGCCCTGCTCCTCGCGGACGAGGGCGAGGCAGGCGTCGATGCCGGAGGCGGTGCCGGCGGAGGTGAGCACCGGGCCGTCGGCGACGTAGAGCACGTCCGGCTCGACCAGCGCCTTCGGGTACTCGCGCTGGAGCTGGTCGGCGTACATCCAGTGCGCCGTGCAGCGGCGGCCGTCCAGCAGGCCGGCCTGGGCGAGCAGGAACCCGCCGGTGCAGACGCTCAGCACCTTCGTGCCGCGCGCGACCGCCTCGCGCAGCGCGTGCAGCAGCTCGGGCGGGAAGTCGCGGTACGCGAACTGCTGCCCGGCCGGCACGGCGATCAGGTCGGCGCCCTCGAAGCGCTCCAGGCCGTGCGGGACGTCCACGGGCAGGCCCGGGTGGATGGTGACGCGGCCGGGGGCGGGGGCGGCGTAGGAGAAGTCGTAGACCGGCAGGCCCTCTTCGCTGCGGTCCATGCCGAAGACCTCGCAGATGACGCCCAGCTCGAAGGCGTTGACCTCGTCGGTGAGCAGACAGACGACTTTGGAGAGCATGCCGGCAGTATGCCACCGTCGTGGCAGTAATTTGAAGGTTCCTGGCAGAGCTGCCACTGTTTGTGTCTGCAAGGATCCGGGATCGTAGAGGACATGAACGCGATCCTCGACTACACCGTCGGAACCCTGGTCCTGTTCCTCTTCGTCGCGATCCTGGCAGGCCCGGCCCTGTACTTCGACCGGCGCGAGCGCACCGCCGCGCGCCAGCTCAAGGCGGCCGAGGGCACCGCGAGCCCGGCACCCGCCCGCGAGGCCTCCGTGCGGGACGTGCTCTCCCGCTACGGCCGCGCCGCCTGACCCCGTCAGCCTGCCGCTGGTACGGCGCGCCCCCGGTGCCGGGGGCGCGCCGCCGGCGTCAGCCGGCGCAGTACTCGTCCTCCTTGCCGATCGAGCGGTACATGCAGTCGGCGTTCTCCAGCAGTTGCAGCACCGCGTCCCGGTTGCGGCTGGTCTCCCGCTCGATGACCTCGTCGGGCGGGTAGAACCCGCCGCCGCCCGCCGAGCTGGGGTACATCTCGAACGTGTAGCTGAAGACCCCCTGGTCGGCCCAGAGCCAGTCGTTGATGGTCCCGTCCGTGATGTACAGGTCGCTCGACTGCTGCGGCGTGTAGCCGTTGCTCGCGGCCATCTTCTCCCCGACCGCGGCGAACGCGTCGTGGTCGTCCTGCGTCAGCCCGGTGTCGGTGTCGTCGTACGTGTACCCGTACGGCCACAGCACCAGCTCGCTGTACGTGTGGAAGTCGATCCCCGCGGTGATCTGCTGCTCGCCGTCCACGACCCGGCTGCGCGCGAAGTCGGCGACGACCTTGACCTCCGGGGCCGACTCGCCGGCGCTGCCGCGGTAGGTCTCGCTGGACGGGCTGCCGGAGGAGCCGCCGCAGCAGCCCCACTGGTAGTCCCAGTTGCGGTTCAGGTCCGTGCCGACCGCGCTGGAGCCGGAGTTGGGCTGGCGGTTCTTGCGCCAACTGCGGTACGAGCCGGTGGCGATGTCGTACTCGCCGCCGTCCGGGTTCAGGTCCGGCACGATCCAGATCTCCCGGCCGTCGACGGCGTCGGTGATCCGCTGGTCCGTGCCGTAGCCGTCCGCGAACTCGCCCAGCAGGTACAGCGCCATCTCGACGGTGAGGTGCTCGCGGGCGTGCTGGTGGTGGGTGAAGAGGACTTCGGGCTCGTCCTCGTCGGCGCTCACGTTGTCGCTGATCTTGACGGCGACGATGTCGCGGCCCTCGTGCGAGGTGCCGATGACCTGCTTGCTGACGAGGTCCGGGTGCGCGCCGACGATCCGGTCGATCTCGGCGGTCATCTCCGCGTAGGTGTGGTAACCGGAGTCGGCCGGCGGGAAGTCGAGCGGCGTGGGGGCCTCGCCCGCGAGGCGGGCGGGCGGGGCGGGAAGCCGCTCCAGCCGGTAGCCGAGCGTGCGGAGCCGCTCGGCCTCGGCGCCGTCGGCGGAGACGACCACGGAGTGGTCGCGTACCTCGTCGACGGACACGCCGGTGGCGGCGAGGCGGGTACGGGCCTCGCGGCCGGTGAGGCCGGAGACTTCGTACTGCCTGATCTGCTCGCTCGACTGGGCCTGCGCGGCGGTGGTCCCGGTGGTCCCGGCCGGCTCGGCGGCGGGTTCCGCGCCGGCGGCGCTGAGCGTGCCGGCGGCGGCGAGGGAGAGCACCGCGGTCAGGGTCACCGACCGTATGCGTAGTCGCATGCCTGCTCCTGGATGTGGAGGGTGTGGGGTGGTGCATGGCGACGTCGTGTCGTGTGGGGCGGTGGTGCGGGTCCATCGTTCTGAACCTGGCATGGCCGGGTCAAGGGGCGCCCAGGTGTTCGCCCGGCTACGCCCTCTTGTGCGGCCGGTCGCCGATCCCTTTCAATGCCGGGATCGCAGGGGGGACGAGCTGCGAAGGAGCCGCTCATGGCCGACCGCACCGAACCCGCGTCCGCACCGCCCGTGATGAGAAAGGCGAAGTGGCGCCACATCGGGCCGGGGATCGTCGTCGCCGCCACCGGCGTCGGCGCCGGCGACCTGGTGGCCACGCTGCTGGCCGGCAGCAAGTTCGGCTACACCCTGCTGTGGGCCGCGGTCATAGGCTGCGTGGTCAAGATCGCCCTCGCCGAGGCCGTCGGCCGCTGGCATCTGGCCACGGGACGCACCCTGTTCGAGGGCTGGCGCACCCTCGGCGGCTGGACCTCCGGCTACTTCGCCGTCTACGTCGCCATCTGGGGCTTCGTCTACGGCGCCACCGCCATGTCGTCCTCCGCGCTGCCGCTCGTCGCGCTCTTCCCGGACGGACCCGACCTGAAGACCTGGGGCATCCTCACCGGGCTCGCGGGCCTGGCCTTCGTCTGGTTCAACCGCTACGCGGTCTTCGAGAAGGTCATGACCCTCCTCGTCGGTGTCATGTTCGTGGTCGTCGTCTACGTCGCGGTGCGCGTCTCCCCGAACGCCGGGGACGCCGTCGCGGGGCTGTGGCCCACGCTGCCCGACGACTCACTGCTCTACACCCTCGGGCTGATCGGCGGCGTCGGCGGCACGATCACCATGGCCGCGTACGGCTACTGGGTCAACGCCAAGGGCTGGACGGACGTCGGCTGGCTGAAGGTCATGCGGCTGGACAACCGCGTCGCGTACGTCACCACCGGGATCTTCGTCGTCGCGATGCTGTTCGTCGGTGCGGAGCTGCTGCACGCCGCGAACCTCTCGCTGGAGTCGGGCGACAAGGGCCTGGTCGGCCTCGGCGACATCCTGGAGGAGCGCTACGGCACGGTCACCGCGGACCTCTTCCTCGTCGGCTTCTTCGCCACCTCGTTCACCTCGCTCATCGGCGTCTGGCACGGCGTCAGCCTGCTCTTCGCGGACTTCGTGGCGAACGTCCGCGGCGGGCGCGACTCCGGCGACGGCAGCGCGCGGGAGGTCGCCGCGGGCAGCCGCGAGCGGTCGCTGCCGTTCCGCGCGTACCTGCTGTGGCTGACGTTCCCGCCGATGACGCTGCTCTGGCTCGACCAGCCGTTCGCCATCGTCATCACCTACGGCGTGCTCGGCGCGTTCTTCATGCCCTTCCTCGCGTTGACGCTGCTGTGGCTGCTCAACACCGACCGCACCCCGCGGCAGTGGCGCAACGGCGTGTTCAGCAACGTCCTGCTGACCGCCTCCGGGGTGCTGTTCATCGTGCTGTGCGTGCAGCAGATCAGGGACCTGCCCTGGTAGCAGGCGAGGCCGGAGAGAGGCGCGAAGAGAGGCCGGAAGTAGGGCCCGCCCGCCCAGGTCACCTGGGCGGGCGGGCCCGGGCCCGTCGGCGCGGCCGGCAGTGCGGGAGGCGGCCGGCCGCGGACGGCGGTCAGGGCAGGGCGTGCACGTGCGGCCCCACGGCGCTGGACCAGGCGTTGCCGGCGGTGGCGTCCCAGTTGGTCGACCAGGTCATCGCGCCGCGCAGCTCGGGGTACGTCCGCGGCGGCTTGAACGAGCCGCAGTTCGTACCGCGGGCGAGGCAGTCGAGCGCGGCGTTGACGACGGACGGCGCGGTGTAGCCGCCGCCCGCGGCCCGGGTGGACGCCGGCAGGCCGAGGCCGACCTGCGAGGGCGCGAGCCCGCCTTCGAGCTGGATGCAGGCCAGGGCGGTGAGGAAGTTGATCGTGCCCTGCGCGTACACGCCGCCGTCGCAGCCGAGCATCGTCCCGCTGTTGTAGTACTGCATGTTGACGACGGTGAGGATGTCCTTGGTGTTCAGCGCCGTCTTGAAGTACTCACCGGCGGTCGACTGCATGTCGATGGTCTGCGGCGCCATCGTGATGACGAGGTCAGGGCCCGCCTTCTGCGACAACTGGCGCAGCGCCTGCGACATGTAGGTGGAGTTCAGGCCGTTCTCGAGGTCGATGTCGACCCCGTCGAAGCCGTACTCCGTCATCAGCGCGTACAGGCTGTCGGCGAAGTTGGTCGCCGCGGTGGCGGAGTTGACCGAGACCGTGCCCTTCTCGCCGCCGACCGAGATGATCACGGACTTGCCGGCCTGCTGTTTGGCGGCGACGTCCTGCTTGAACTCCGCGACGGTGTAGCCGCCGAGGCCGGCCGAGTCGAGGTTGAAGGTCACGGCGCCCGGGATGGCGGTCGCGTCGGCGAAGGCGACGGCGATGATGTCGTACTGGCTGCTGACGTCGCGGATCCGCTGCACGGTCGCGCCGTTGTCGAAGTTCTGCCAGTAGCCCGTCACCGCGTGCCTGGGCACGTCGCCGCCGCCCCCGTCGTCCGCGGTCGTGGTGGCGGTGACGGCCGCGGACTTCGGCGACTCGCCGGCGGCGTTCGTCGCGGTCACCTGGAACTCGTACGCGGTCGAGGGCGTCAGCCCGGTGACGGTCGCGGAGGCGCCGCCGGTGCTGAGCACCTTCGTGCCGTCGCGGTAGAGGTGGTAGCCGGTCGCGCCGGTGACGGGGGACCAGCCCAGCGAGACGGAGCGGGCGGCGGTGCCGGTCACGTCCAGGCCGGTGGGCGCGGCGGGGACGGTGCCGGGGTCGCCGCCGGGGCCGGTGAGGCTGACGTCGTCGGCGTGGTAGGCGGGCTGGCCGTACCAGCCGTGGGTGTAGACCGTCACCGACGTGGTGGTGGGTCCGGTGGTGAAGGACGTCTTGAGCTCGGAGTAGGAAGACGACCCGGAGGTCCAGGTGGAGACGTCGGTGGTGCCGGTGCCGGTCGCGCCGAGGTAGACGTACGAGCCCTGCACCCACGCGCTCAGCTCGTACGCGGAGTCGGGCCGGACGGCGACGGTCTGCGTGCAGCGGGCCTGGTCCTGCCCGGCCGGGGTGGCGCGCAGCGCGCCCGTGCCGGAGTGCACCGGGCTGGTGACGGTGGTGGCGGCGGTGCCGGAGCAGGTCCAGTTGCTGAGGCCGGACTCGAAGCCGGGGTTCTGGACGAGGTTGGGCTCGGCGCCCGCGGCCAGCGGGGTGCCGAGGAGGGTGGCCAGGAGCCCGCCGGCCGCGGCGACGGCGAGCCGGCGGAAGGAGGTGCGGGCGGTTCTGGAGGTGCGGGCGGTGCGGGGTGAGCGGGGTCTGCGTGCTCGGAACACGGGGGCCTCCGTAACGGGGGAGCGCGTGAGGAGCGGGACCGTGCGGTAGTGGGTGGCAGGGACAT
This sequence comes from Streptomyces sp. CNP082, assembly GCF_059570535.1. Lineage (NCBI taxonomy): Bacteria > Bacillati > Actinomycetota > Actinomycetes > Kitasatosporales > Streptomycetaceae > Streptomyces > Streptomyces sp. CNP082. Next base: position 48,767 of record NZ_JCANSZ010000012.1, on the reverse strand, counting down.
ACGTGTCAGGGGGTGCGCCGCACAACTTGGTCCAGACCAATACGGGTGTCAAGCCCTCCCGTACGAGTGCGGCACCCCGAACGGCACCGTCCGGCCCGCCCCCGGCACCCCAACCCTCTTTGCACAAAAGGTGTTTCCGCAGCCCACGTCCCGGTTATGGTGCTCAGAGCGTGTCTGAGATCCGGTGGGGGGACGCCCGACGTGCCAACAGCCATCGCAGTCACCAGCCCCGACCTCGTGCTCCCCGCCCCCGGCCGGCACGGGCCGCTCGGCCGGCAGGGCCCGCCCGGCCTCCCAGGACCCACGGTGATGGCCCTGCGCCACCCGCAGGAGCAGCCCCTTGAGGAGGCGCTGGCGGAGGTGTCCGCCGTGCTGGAGCAGCACGGCTTCCTCGTCGTGCTCCACCCCGCCGCCGCCCCCGTCGCCGTCGTCCGCCGGCTGCACACCGTACGGTCCGTGCTCGAGAGCGACCGGATGGCGCTGATCCCGCTGCCGTTACCGCCGCTGGCCGTCGCCGTCATCGCCCGCCAACTGCTCCAGTTGTCCACCGCCGACCTCGGCGCCGGCGTGCTCGCCACCGCCGCCCGGCTGCTCACGCACTACATCCACGCGGGCGCCGTGCTCGGCAGCGTCGCCAAGCTCGACCGGGTGCCGGTGACCCTCGGCGCGCACGCCCGCTCCTGGGTGCCCGGCGCGCAGTTCGCCGTCCTCGCCGCGCCCCGCCCCCAGCTCGTACGGATCGGCCGCGACCCCGTGCCGCCAGGACCCGACTTCGCCACCGGGCTCGTGCACGCCTCCGGGCGGCTCGACGCGGCCTGGGTCACCGGCGAACTGGCCGCCGGCTGGCGGGTGCAGTCCACGGAGCTGGCGCCGCTGCCGGCGGCGTCCGCGCCCTGGTGGGCGACGGACAAGGTGTGCGAGTTCGCCGCCGGGATCACCGACCCGCTGGTGCTGAGCCGGCTGGTGGCGTCGGTGCAGCGGGCCCGCTGCTCGTGGTGCGGGCTGGAGATAATCGGCGACCGGTGCCTGCTGTGCACCACCCCGGTGCCGCCGGGTCCCGCCGCCCCCTCGCCCCCGCCGCCGCAGGCGGTGCGGGCGCCCGCGGCGCAGCAGGCCGCGCCCCGGCCCGTGGCGCAGCCACCGCGGTCCGTACCGCAGCCGCCCCAGCCAACGCCGCCAACGCAGCCAACCCCGCCGCAGCCCCTGCACCAGCCGCACCAGCCGCACCCGCCCGCTGTCGGCGCGGCCATACCGTCACCCCCCGAGAACAACCGTTGAGGTCCCGTCGATGAACTCACGCCAGCGTCGCGGCATCATCCTCGTCCTGCTGTCGGTCCTCGTCGCACTCGGCGCCTTCGCCGGCGTGCTGGCGTTCGTCAGCGACGTGGAGTCCAAGGTCGGCGACGAGGCCACCGCGTACCGGCTCACCACCGACGTGGAGGCGTACGAGCCGCTGGATTCCGATCAGTACGAGAAGACGACCATGCCGGAGCGCTGGCTGCCCGACACCGCGGTCACCGACCCGGACGAGCTGGACGGCAAGGTCGCGCTCACCCCGCTGAAGCGGGGCTCGCTGCTGCAGAGCGACATGGTCAGCGGCCGGCCAGAACTGGAGCCCGGGCAGCAGGAGATCGCCATCATGATCGACGCCTCCACCGGCGTCGCCGGCAAGATCACCCCGGGCGCGCGGGTCAACATCTTCGCCACCTTCGACGCCCAGGGCGACGGCGACAAGCCCGTCTCCCAGGTGATCGTCGCGGGCGCCCGCGTCCTCGACGTCGGCGAGCTGACCCCGATCGAGCGCACCGGCGACGACGACCCCAGGGCCGACGAGGGCGAGGCCGTGCCGATCACCTTCGCCCTCGGCACCCCCGACGCGCAGCGCGTGGCGTACGCGGAGTCCTTCGCCACCCACGTGCGCCTCGCCCTCGTCGCCCCCGGCGAGGAAGACACGGACATCGCCGCCGAGGACCGCACGTACACCCTCGACGAGGACCGGTGAGGGGCCGCACATGAGCATCGGCATCCAGCGAAGGGCCGCCGCCCCGCGGGCGTACGGGCAGCGGGCCGCCCGCCCGTACGCGACGGAGGGGGGCCGGCGCCCATGACCGTACGCATCCAGCCCGTCATCGCCGACCCCGACGCCGCGCGCGCCACCGTCTCGCTCCTCCACCAACTGCCCGACGCCGAGGCCGCCGCGCCGATCGGCGACTCCGTCGCGCTGCTCGACCACCTCGCGACGCTCGCCGGCACCGGCGTGGCCGAACTGCCCGAGGTGCTCCTCGTGCACGAGCGGATCGGTCCTGTGCCCGCGCTGGAGCTGATCCGCGACGTCGCGCTGCGCTTCCCCGCCGTCGGCACCGTCCTGGTCACCGCCGACACCTCGCCCGCCGGCTACTCCGCCGCCATGGACGCCGGCGCCCGCGGCGTCGTCGGGCTGCCGCTGGCGTACGAGGAGCTGGCCGCCCGGGTGCAGGCCGCCGCGCAGTGGAGCGGCGGCGTCCGGCGGCACCTCGGCGCCGCGGGGCCCGAGGCGTTCGGCGGTCCCGGCGGCACGCTCGTCACCGTCAGCGGCGCGAAGGGCGGCGTCGGCACCACCGTCGCGGCGGTGCAGCTCGCGCTCGCCGCGCGGGCCGCCGGGCGGCATGTGGCGCTGGCCGACCTGGACCTGCAGTCCGGCGACATCGCCTCGTACCTCGACGTGCAGTTCCGCCGCTCGGTCGCGGACCTGGCGGGGATCAAGGACATCTCGCCGCGCGTGCTGCAGGACGCCGTCTTCACCCACCACAGCGGCCTCGGCCTGCTGCTGGCCCCCTCCGAGGGCGAGCGCGGCGAGGACGTGGACGACCGGGCGGCGCGGCAGACGCTCAGCGCGCTCAAGTCGCGGTACGAGGTGGTGGTGCTCGACTGCGGCAGCCAGGTGACCACGCCGAACGCCGCGGCCGTCGAACTCGCCGACATCGCCCTGCTCGTGACGACCCCCGACGTGATCTCCGTACGCGGCGCGAAGCGCATGCTGCGGCTGTGGGACCGGCTGCAGATCCGCAAGGCGGAGGACACCGTCGTGCTGGTCAACCGGCTCACCCGGAACACCGAGATCCAGCCGTCGATCATCGCGCGGGCCACCGGGACGACCGTGGCGCGCACGGCGGTGCCGGCGGCGTTCAAGGAGCTGCAGCCGCTGGTGGACGCGGGGCGGCTGCAGGATCTGGAGCAGAAGTCGACGGTACGGCAGGCGCTGTGGGCGGTGGCGGGGGAGCTGGGGCTGACGGTGGTGCCGGACCAGGCGGGTCCGGGCGGCCAGGGCGGTGCGGGTGCGCCCGGCGGCGGAGCGCCGCGGGCGCCGGGCGCGGGCGCCGCCCCGGGTGCCATAGCCGGCGGCGGGCGCGGCGCGGGCTTCGCCCCGCAGGTCGCCCCGCCCGGCGCCAAGCCGGCGCTGCCGCCGGGCGCCCCGGGTGCCCCGGGAGCACCGGCAGCGCCGGGCCCCGCCCCCGGCACGGCACCGGGCTCCGCTCCCGGCCGCGGCGGGCGGCGCTGGGGCGACCGGGGGCAGGTGTCGGTGGAGTTCGCCGGCATGCTGCCGCTGATCGCGCTGGTCCTCGTCGTCGTCTGGCAGTTCGTCCTCGTCGGCTACACCTATTCGCTGGCCGGCAACGCCGCCGACATGGCCGCCCGCGCCGCCGCCGTCGGCGAGGACCCCGCCGCCGCCGCGGAGGAGGACCTGCCGGACGCCTGGGACGCCTCGGTGTCGGTCAGCTCGTCGAACGGGGTCACCACCGCCACCGTCGACCTGAAGGTGCCGGTCCTCTTCCCGGGCGGGCTGGACTTCCCGTTCACGGTGAGCGGCACCGCCGGCGCGACGGACGAGGGAGGCTGAGGGTGCGCAGCACGTCGTACAAGAGGCCGCGCAGGAAACCGGGTACGAAACCGCTCCGGTACCGGGACCGGGGGTCCGTGGCCGTCGAGTACATCGGGTTCCTGCCCGTGCTGATCTTCATCGCGCTCGCCGCCGTGCAGTTGGGCATCGCCGCCTACACCGCCTCCCAGGCCGGCACCGCCGCGCGCGCCGCGGCGCGGATGGAGTCCCTGGACGACCCGCCCTCCTCCGCCGAGGCCGCGGGCGCCGCGTCGATCAGCGACTGGCTGGACGCCGGCTTCTCGGTCTCCTCCGGCGACGGCGAGGTCACCGTCACCGCCAGCGTCGAGATCCCGTCGCTCATCCCCGGCGTCGACAGCTTCGGCTCGGTGGAGCGCAGCTCGACCATGCCGCGGGGGAAGGACTGACGATGAGCCTGCGGGCCCGTATCACCACCCCCGACCACAGCGCCGAAGGCCACGGCGAGACCCTCGTCCCCGCCTACCGCGCCAAGCTGCTGGAGGAGATCGACCTCGCCGAGATGTCGGCGCTGTCGCCCGCCGAGCGGCGCGCCCGGCTGGAGCGGGTGCTCGGCCACATCCTCAGCCGCGAGGGCCCGGTGCTCTCCACCGCCGAGCGTGCGCAGCTCATCCGCCGCGTCGTGGACGAGGCGCTGGGGCTCGGCATCCTGGAGCCGCTGCTGGAGGACCCGAGCGTCACCGAGATCATGGTCAACGGCCCCGACCGGATCTACGTCGAGCGCGCCGGCCGGGTCGAGCAACTGCCGCTGCGGTTCGCCTCCGACGAACAACTGATGCAGACCATCGAACGCATCGTGTCCACCGTCAACCGCCGCGTGGACGAGTCGACCCCGATGGTCGACGCCCGGCTGCCCACCGGCGAGCGGGTCAACGTCATCATCCCGCCGCTGTCGCTGACCGGGCCGACGCTGACGATCCGCCGCTTCCCGCGCTCGTACACCCTCGCGGAACTCATCGGCCTCGGCACCCTCGACGAGCACATGCTGCTGCTGCTCTCCGGTCTGGTCCGGGCGAAGTTCAACGTCATCGTCTCCGGCGCCACGGGCGCCGGGAAGACGACCCTGCTGAACTCGCTGTCCGGGCTCATCCCCGAGCACGAGCGGATCATCACCGTCGAGGACGCCGCCGAGCTGCAGTTGCAGCAGTCGCACGTGATCCGGCTGGAGTCGCGCCCGCCGAACGTCGAGGGCAAGGGCCGGATCACCATCCGCGACCTCGTACGCAACTCGCTGCGCATGCGCCCCGACCGCATCATCGTCGGCGAGGTGCGCGGCGGCGAGACGCTGGACATGCTGCAGGCCATGTCCACGGGACACGACGGGTCGCTGGCCACCGTGCACGCCAACTCCGCCGAGGACGCCCTGATGCGGTTGCAGACGCTGGCGTCCATGTCGGACGTCGAGGTGCCGTTCGAGGCGCTGCGCGACCAGATCAACTCGGCCGTCGACGTGATCGTGCAGCTCGCGCGGCACACCGACGGCACCCGCAAGATCGACGAGATCGTGATGCTGTCGTCCCGCGGCCGGGAGGTCTACCAACTGGTGTCCGTCTGCCGCTTCCGCGCCCTGCCGATCAGCTCGGACCGGATCGTGCGGGGCCAGTTCGAGTTCTCGCCGCTGCCGCGGCGCACGGGCGACCGCTTGTTCTACGCGGGCGAGCCGGTGCCGCCGGCGTTCGGGGTGGCGCCGTCGGAGCGGCATCTGCAGACGCGGGAGGCGAGGTGACGTACGTGACGTACATGCCGTACGGGACACACGTGATGTACGTGACGCACGTGACGTACGCGTACAGGAGCCCGGCGCGCCCGCAGACCCGAGAGGCCGGGTGAACCGGTGGACCGCCAGCAACTGTTCGCGCTCGTCGTCGGCCTGTCGCTGCTCGCCGGCGCGCTCGCCGTGTGCGGCGTCGCCGTCTACTCCGCCGGCCGCGCCCGCCGCGCCGAGCTGCTCGACCGGCTCGCCGACGCCGGCGACCGCCGGCCCCGGCGCCGCTTCGCGGAGGTCGACCGGCGGGTGCGGCCGACGCGGATCGGCCGCTATCTGGAGCGGCGCATCGCGACGACGGGGCTGGACGTCACCCCCGGCGAGTTCACGGTGTACGTGCTCTCCGGCGTCGCCGTGCTGTGGCTCCTCGCCGACGCGCTGCTCGCCGCGTTCTTCGGCCCGATCGCCGGGCTCATCGGGCTGTGGTGCGCGCACGCCTACCTCAACTGGCAGCGCCAGAAGCGCATCGAGGCGTTCATCAACCAGCTCCCCGACCTCTCCCGCATCCTCGCCAACGCCACCCAGGCCGGCCTCGCCCTGCGCACCGCGCTCGGCCTCGCCGCCGAGGAGCTGGAGGCCCCGGCCGGCGAGGAGCTGACCAAGGTCACCGACCAGCTCGCCGTGGGCGTACCGCTCGACGACGCCCTCGGTGACCTCGCCGACCGCCTGCCGTCGCGCGAGCTGTCCGTGCTCGTCTCCACGCTGGTGCTCTCCAACAAGGCAGGCGGCCAGGTCGTCGCCTCGCTGCGCAACCTCACCGGCACCCTCAACGACCGCAAGGAGACCCGCCGCGAGGTGCGTACCCAGCTCTCGCAGGTCACCCTCACCGCGTACACCGTGCCCGTCATGGGCATCGGCACGCTGCTCCTGACCGACCAGGTGATGCCCGGCTCCATCGAGCGCATGGGCTCCTCGCCGCTCGGCCAGGGCGCGGTGCTGACAGCCGTCGGGCTGTACGCGCTGGCCATCCTGCTCATCCGCCGGCTCGCGAAGATCGACGTCTGAGGGGGCCGGACACACATGGACTACGGAACCCAGGGCCTGCTCCTCGCCGCCGCGGCCGGCCTCGCTGTCTTCGGCGTCCTCAGCGGCATCCGCGTCTACCGCGCGGAGGTCAAGCTCCCCAGCGACCTCCAGGTGGCCCTGGAGGTCGGCGCCACCCGCACCACCGCGGTCGGCTCGCTCATCGACCGGCTCGGGCTGCGGTTCGCGCCGCTGGTGCTGAAGCTGATGGGCCGGCGGGCGGTGGAGAACAAGCGCCGCAAGATAGACCGCGCGGGCAACCCCGGCGGCCTGACCATCGACCGCTACGCCGCCCGCCGCGCCGTCTACGCCGCCATCGGCTACGGCGGCGCGCTCACCCTGCTCAACTCCGGCCAGTGGGTCGGCGCCCTGGTGCTGGCGGCCTTCGGCTACGGCTGGGCGGAGGTCGGCATCTGGGCGGCCGTACGCAAACGGCGCGACGTCATCGAACGCACGCTGCCCGACTTCCTCGACGTCCTCGCCGTGGTCGTCAGCGCGGGTCTCGGCTTCCGCCAGGCGCTGGACCGCGTCAGCGAACGCTACTCGGGCCCGTGGGCGGACGAACTGCGCATCACCCTGCGCCAGATGGACATGGGCGTCTCCCGCCGCCAGGCGTTCGAGGAACTGCGCCGCCGCAACGACTCGGAACAGGTCGCCCAGTTCGTCACCGCACTCCAGCAGGGCGAGGACCTGGGCGCGCCGATCGTCGAGACGCTGATACAGATCGCCACGGACCAGCGCCGCACGGACGCCCAGAACGCCCGCCGCCGCGCGTCCAGAGCGATCCCGAAGGCGACGCTGCTGATCACCAGCCTGATGGTGCCGGCGACGATCATCCTGCTGGTGACGGCGGTGTATCTGGGCTCGGGCTCGGAGTTCGGCGTGCTGACGGAGTAGGGCGCGCGGCCCGCCGGGAGGGGGTCACGAAACCAGCGGACGCACTTCCTGCCCCATTCACCGTACGAAGGCCGCGCGCACACTTGGGCCCCGCGCTTCTCGCTGACCAGCGGATAGCGCGGGGCCGTTTTGTGCACGTGATTATGCGTCAGCTCTTGGATTGTTCCCTTTCCGCCACGAGCCGTTCGCCGCGGGCTACGGCAACATTGATCAGGTCAGAAAGTGCTTCGATGAGCCGCGTGACAACGAAATCAAATTCGTCTGCGCTCTCAAGCTCGCCGCGCGTTTTGCCCAGAATGCCTACGACCGCCCGTGCGTTTGCGATCATGTCGTGCTCCGCCCGGTCCGCTGCGTTCTCCAGTGCTCCGCCCGGTTCGGTCACCAGCAGCACGGCACGGCCGTCCTCTGTCCACGGTGCCCGCCGGGGCCTCTGCGCGGTCATCGTGCCACCACCGCCGGCGCGGTGATCCCAGCGAGGAAGGCGGCGCACGCGGCGATGAGGGCCAGGCTTGCGGCTGTTTTACGATTCATCTGTCGAAACTCCCAGTCAGTTCCGGCCAAGCCCCGGGATCGTTTGCGCGGTCGCCGGGGCACTTCGCTGCCATCGTATGCCTAGCATGCTAGGCGCGCTACCGCTCGCGTGGAATGCTGCGCGCGCTGATCATGCCTGGTATGGACTTCGAGCCTGGCGTAGCCCGCTGGAAGCAGGTGGCCGTGGTGCTGCGTGCCCGCATCGCTGACGGCACGTACCCGCCCGGATCGCGGGTCCCCAGCGTGGTGGACCTCAGCGAAGAGTTCGGCATCGCTCAGGCAACGGCACAGAAGGTGCTCCGAGCGCTGCGTGAGGAAGGCTTGACGTTCACGGAGCCGGGTATCGGCTCGACTGTGGCCCGCCGCTAGCTAGTCCGTCCGCATTCTGCTCGTGGGCGTCGTCGTCAACATCCGCCTGCGCTCGCGGCTGCAGCAGCGCGCGCAGACGGTGCGGGGCCGACGGCGGAGGAGATAGGCGAAGGAGGGGGGCGAGGGGAGTGAAGGGGAGCCGGGGGCGCACGCGCTACGGCACCAGTGGGCGCACCTCCTCCGCCACCCACCGCACGAACGCCACCGGATCCGGCTCGTCGGCGGTCGGCTGCAGCACCACCGTCGTCGCCCCGGCCGCCGCCCAGCGGTCCACCGCGGCAGCGACCGCCGCCGCGTCGCCGGCGACATGGGCCTCCGCGGCCGGGTCCCAGCCCATCCGGCGGGCGTCGTCGGCGAGCCGCCGCTCGGCGCCCGGGCCGGTGGCGACGAGGATCGAGGCGACGAGCGGATGCGCGCCACCGCGCCCGGCGGCCTCCCGCCCGGCCCGTACCACCTCGGCGGCCTCCTGCACCACCTCGGGCGAGGCACCCCCGGCGAGGATCGTCCCGTCGGCCGACTCCCCGGTGAGCCGCAGCGTCCTGGGCCCCGTACCCCCGGAGAACACCGGCGGCGCCCCGGCCGGCGGCCACGCCAGCTCGACGCCGTCGAGCTTGACGTACCGCCCGTCGACGGTGACGTTCTCGCCGGCGAGCAGCGCGCGCAGCGCGGTCAGGTGCTCGCGCAGCAACGTCAGCGGCGACGCGGCCCGCGCCCCGGCCTGCCCCATCCACGACTGCACCCCGTGCCCCACCCCGAGCGTCACGCGCCCGGGGAACAGCCGGTGCAGGGTGGCGGCCTCCATGGCGACCAGCGCGACGTTCCGCAGCGGCACGGGCAGGATCCCGATGGCGACGTGCACCCGCTCGGTCCAGGCGAGCACGGCGGCGGCGGTGGCGACCCCGCTCTCGTAGAAGCAGTCCTCCCACACCCACAACTCGTCGATTCCGGCCTCGTCGGCGGCCTGCGCCACGGGGCGGAGCTGCTCGGGAGGGAACTGGGGGATGAACACGGTGGCAAGTCTCGTCATGCCGCCGACCGTACCCGGGCCGGCCGACATCCCCGGCAGAAGGACATCCCGGGTATTCCGCTCCGCCCTCTTCGCATGCGCGAGGGGGGTGTGGGACAGTCGGCGAGCGACCGGTTACGCTGCGCACGTGGACGCGCTGCGGCGCGGACTGCCGCAGGTGTAAGGCGGGCGGCGAGGGGGAGGACGGAAAATGGCCGTTCCTGACGCCAAGTCCGCTATTGCAGACCACAATTGGCTTGACGGACCGACGGCAACGGCCGCGTTGTCCGACTCCGGAGGTAGACCGCATGTGGAAACCCAACGACTTGCTGCTGAGGTCCCTGGCCGCGACTCAGCGGCTGCGCCGCGAACGCGAGCGCGACCGGGGGCAGACGGCGGTGGAGTATCTGGGGATCATCGCGGTGGCCGTGGTGATCGTGCTGGTGCTGATCCAGTCGGGGCTGGGGCAGTTGATCCTCGGCAAGATCCAGGACCAGATCGAAAGAATCGGCTGAGCGGTGACTCCGGTCAGGCGTTCCCCCTCTACATCGCCGCGATCTCCGGTCTGCTGTTCCTCGCCGTCGCGTACTTCGCCGTCGGCCAGGCAGCCGCGAACCGCAACGACGCCCAGGGCGCGGCCGACGCCGCCGCGCTGGCCGCCGCGCACGACGCGCGTGAACAGTTGTCGGACGGACTGCTCGACAAGCTTGTCGACCCGGGGTCGTGGGACGACGTCATCGGGGGCGAGGGCTTCGACTACGGGTCAGCCTGCGCCGCGGCGCAGGACTTCGCCGCCAGGAACGACGCGGATACGACCAACTGCGACCGCGTGTACGACCCGGACGACGGCTTCACCGTGACGGTACGGAACCGGGAGGCCGTGGGCGACACGCTCGTACCGGGAACGGAGAACAAACGCGCCGAGGCCACCGCCACGGCAGTCCTCGAATCCCGCTGCGAGGTGCAGGAGCCCGACGACTCCGGGGGAGAGGGCGACGGCCGGGACGAGGATGACGGCCGGGACGAGGATGACGGAGGCGGCGGTGGCCGCGGCGACGAGGACGACGACGAGGACAAGGACAAGCCGCCGCTCGAACTCGACTGCGACGGCGGCGACTGGTCCCTCGACCCCGACGACGTCGATATCCTTCCCGACCCCGACGACCTCTTCTCCGTCCGGCTCGTCGACTGAACAGCGAAGGAAGCTGCAATGAGCATGTGGGGCACGAGCAGGGCGCGCAGAGGGGCCGCCGCCGTGGCGCTGGCCGCGGCCCTGGCGGTCACCGCCGCGGGCTGCAGCGGCGGCGACGACGGCGACGGCGACGCGAAGTCGTCCGGCGCCTCCGAGACGTCCGGCGGCGGTGACTCCGACGCCAAGGGCGACGGCCAGCAGGACGCTGACGACGAGGAGGTCCCGTCGGAGCCGATCGCCGAGGTGAAGAACAAGGAGGGAATCATCCTCCGGGTGCTGGAGCTGAAGCGGGACACGGGCGGGTTCGTCACGCTCAACGGCGAGCTGGAGAACACCGGCACCGAGGACTTCGTGCACATCCAGGACTGGGCGGGCCGGGAGCAGGGAGCGGATCAGTCGTCCCTCATGGGCGCGACGTTCATGGACCCGGAGGGCAAGAAGCGCTACTACGCCCTGCGGGACACCGAGATGCGCTGCCTGTGCAGCTCGGGCATCACCAGGGTCGCCGCCGGCGAGAGCCTGACCATCTACATCCAGTTCCCCGCCCCGCCCGACGAGACCACCGAGGTCGAGTTCCAGCTCCCCACGTTCCCGCCCGCCAACCTAGAGATCTCCGAATGAGGTGAGCACCGCGATGCCCTCCCGCACAGCCGCAGCGCTCGCCCTCGCCTCCTTCCTCGTCGCCACCCCCGGCGTCGCGCAGGCCCTGCCCGCCCAGGACGACGTCCCCGTCCCGTCCTCCCCGCCCGGCACCAGCACCTCCGCGCCCCCGCCCGTCGAGACCGACGCCAACGACCCCGATCTCCAGCTCCAGGACGGTGCCACCCTCGCCGACCCCAAGGTGCTGGACATCGTCTCCGTCGTCGAGACCCAGGGCGGCGAGGAGCGGCGGTCCGACTCCAACTCGACCATCACCATCGCGCTCCAGGCCGAAGTGCTCTTCCCCAAGGACAGCGCCCAGCTCACCGGCCAGGCGCGGTCCCGCATCGCCGCCATCGCCGACGAGATCGAGCAGAACGAGCCCGACACCGTCCGCGTCTTCGGCTTCACCGACGACCTCGGGTCGTACGAGCACGGCGTCACCCTCTCCAAGAACCGCGCCAACGCCGTGCACCAGGAACTCACCAGCACCCTCCAGACCGCCGACATCACCTACGTCGTCCGCGGCTACAGCGAGGACTACCCCATCGCCGACAACGCCACCGAGGAAGGCCGCAAGCAGAACCGGCGGGTCGAGGTGAGCTTCCCCCGCGGAGAGTGACCCGGATGTCCGTCGTGCCCGGTATCCTCGCCTCGGCGCGCCTGCGTGCCGGGAGGGGGCGAGGACAGCGTGGCCTTCGTGGGGCGGCTGCCGCGGGTGGTCGGTGTCATGGCGGGTGCCGTGGTCGTGCTGGGCAGCGCGCTGTGGCTCGCTGACGACGTGTTACGGGGCCTCCCCGACGACTCCGCCGCCCACCGGCGCGAAGCCGCCGGGCAGTCCGCCGGCACGCCGGCCTACACCCCGGCCGAGTTCGCCGAGCACGTCACCGGCGTCGAGACCGAGTGGGAAGGCGACACCGCGGTGCGTACGGTCATCTCCACCGACCTCGCCGACGACGCCCCCGGCCGCCGGATCGCCGCCGGCATCAAGCTCGCGCACCTGCGGCAACTCCTCGCCGACTGCGTCGAGAGGCTGCCCGCAGTCGTCGTCAACGACCGCGACGGCGAGGAGATCCGCCACGACGACCTCCTCAGCTTCACCCGGGAGCGGAGCGGGCGGAGCGGCGACTGCCCCGCCCGCGACAGCCGGACCTCCTGAAGCCCCCTCAGAACCTCCGCACCGTCCCCGGCGTACGGGTCGCGAACCGCGTGAACGCCGCCCACGCCGCCGGTGTGAACGTCAGCACCGGCCCGTCCGGCGTCTTGGAGTCCCGCACGTGCACCACCCCGGCCCCGGCGGCGACCTCCACGCACTTGGCCCCGGCCCCGCGGCTGTAGCTGCTCCTCCGCCACTGCAGGCCGTCCGGGCCGTCCGCGTTGTCCGCGCCGTCCGGGCCGTGCTGGGTGCTCATCGGTCTCCCGCCGTATGGTCACGTACCGCGCGCCGGACCACGACGCGCCCAAGGCCGCCCATTGCGGGCGCAAGACCTCGAAACCAAGGACGAAACGGCACGGCGCATAGTTCCCGCCGAACCCGCAGAACCCGCTGATTCCTCCGCTGCCCGGCCGTTCCCCGTCAGTCCCCCGCGCGCCCCGCGGGACCCCGCGCTCCGGCCCGGCCCGGAACACCCTGCCGGCGGGGGCCGCGGCAGCAGGCGGCGCCGTCGGGGCCGCGGTGGACGAGAAGTCCGGCCGCCGGGTCGGGCACGGCCGCCAAGGCCGCCCGTACGCCCGGCAGCCGGAGCCACGCCTGCCCGTCGCTCTCCTCCCGGAAGGCGATCTCGAAGACGATCCCGTGGGAGTGCACGTGCCACTCCCACGTCGTCGCGCGGTTGCTGATCGCCGACTCGACGAGCGCGTACTCGTACGCGTCCTTCCACCGCAGTGCGGAGGAGTGGGCGTCGGACACCTCGATGGACCACCAGTCGCCCATGGCTGCTTCCTCAGGCTCTCTGCCGCAGTCGTGGCCGCAGTCTTGCGCCGGCTTCGGCCCTCCACCGTAGGCCGGGCACGTGCGCGCGTACCAGAGGCGCTCGGAGCGCGTCGCCGGGGTCCAGTACCCCGGTGCCGGCGGCGTCGGGCTCAGCCCTCGATGAGCCGCTCCAGCACCGCCTGGAACTCCCCGTCCACCATGATCTTGATGCCGTCCTCGTCCATCGCGCTGAGCCGGGTCAGCGAGCCGGCCCGCCACCAGTAGACGTCCGGCGTGATCCGCCCGACGCCCTCTTCGAAGCCCGCCGCGGCGAACTGCGCGAGGGTGTTGAGGCCGGCTATCACGTGCCTGTCGCGGATCGCGTGGAATGCGAGCTGGTGCCGGAACGGCACCGCCACGAGCGCGCCGTCCGTGCTCAGGCCGCGGCCGGTGACCCGGGGCACCAGCTCGTCGAGCGTCAGCACCAGGCTCGCCGTGAACATCGACTCGCCCATCAGCACGTCGACGCGCGCGCCCTCCTCCTGCTCGATCGTCTCGTGCGCCTCGACGGGCAGCCCGCGCAGGTTGTCCAGCGCCCGCGCGCGCAGCACGGTGATGTCGCCGAAGGGCTCCAGCGAGGAGCGGGGGAGGACCATCACGCTCTCCGGGAGGTCCAGCGCCAGCACCTCGCGCAGCCCCTCGGCGAGCGGGCGCGCGTAGTCGAAGCCGTCGGAGCCGGCCATCTCGTCGGGCAGCAGCCGCGGGTAGAGCTGGGCGCGGAACTTCTCCGCCGGCATGGTGTCCAGCACCGACGGGCCGTCCATGGCCCGCAGCATGATGCCGATGTGGCGGCGGGTCAGCTCGGGCCAGACGCGCGGCCCGCGGGCGTCGTTGTGGCAGACCGCCGCCAGGTTGCCCAGGCCGAACCGCCGGCCCGAGCTGTCGGTCACGGCGTCCGCGCCGACCGCCACCTCAAGACCCTGCTCGGCGAAGGCCGCGTGGACGCCGGCGCGGAAGCGGGCGCCCTCGTCCTCGGAGAAGAATTCGAACGAGGGGTCGCGTGTGGTGTCCCGCGCGTCGCGGCGCGGCTTGCGGCCGAATATCCCCACGGTGGTGCCCCCTGTACGTCCGTACGTCGTCCGCGCCGCGGCCCGGTGTCCTCGCCGGCACGATCACGGTCGTTTTCGATCGTAGCGAGCGCCTCTGACGCCCCCGCGCCCCGGTCAGTCCGGCCCCGGGCCGGCCCCCTGCGGGCCGGCCCCCGCCGGGGCGGCGCCGACGCCGAGGCGCACCCCGGGCCGCACGCCCCACTCGGCGAACGCGCCCGCCTGCGCCTCCAGTACGTGCCGGGCCCGCAGCCGGGGGCGGCCGATGCGGCCGGGAGGCATGGTGCGTACGGCCAGGACCGTCAGCCGGCGGTCGAGGTAGGCGACGTCGATGGCGAAGCGCATGCCGAGCGTGTGCACGCCCTGGGCGGGCGTGAGGAGGAGGGCGCCGGCCAGGCCGTCGCGACCGAGCAGGCCGCGGCTGCGGCGGGCGAAGGAGGACGCCACCTCCAGCGGCAGCGGGGCCGTGCCGCGGCCGACGGTGAGCGTGGCCGGTCCGTCGGGCCAGGCGGGCACGGCGGTCACCTCCCCCTCTCCCCGCTTCCGCGGGTCCCCGTTCCGCGCTGTGCCGCTACGGGCCCCGAGCCGCACCCCCGGAGGCGCCCCGGCCCCGGAGCCGGCCCCCGGGCCGCCACCGTACCCCCGCCGTGCCGTCGAACCCGCCCCTGCCCCGCCCGCCGTACCGCCGTTAGGCTCACCCCGTGCTCGCCGTCCTCCTCGTCGTCCTCGCCGCCGGCTACGGCGCCGCCGCCGGGGCCCTGCTGCCCCGCGCCGCCTACCGGCTCTGTGTGGCCGGCGGCGAGCCGTGGCGCGACCGCTGCCCGCAGGACCACCCGGTCCCCGGCTGGGCCGGCCCGGCGACGTGCAAGGAGTGCGGGGGGAGCCCGTACGGCCCGGGTGTCCTGCTCCCGGCCACCGCGACCGCCGCCGCCTGCGCCGCGCTCGCCGCCGCGACCGGCGCCGAGCCGGAGCTGGCCGTGTGGCTGCTGCTGGCGCCGTTCGGGGTGCTGCTCTTCGCCGTCGACCGGGCGGTGCGGCGGCTTCCGGACGTCCTGACGCTCCCGCTCGCGGGGGCGGCCGTGGTGCTGCTGGGGGGTGCGGCGCTCGTCGGCGGCGCGGGGTCGTGGACGCGCGCCCTTCTGGGCGGCGTCGCGCTGGGGGCGGTCTACTTCCTGCTCTTCTTCATCAACCCCGCCGGCATGGGTTTCGGGGACGTGAAGCTGGCGCTCGTGCTGGGCGTCGCGCTCGGCTGGTACGGCTGGGACGTGCTGTTCACCGGCTCGTTCGCCGGTCTGCTGCTGGGCACGGGGTACGCGATCACCATGCTGGCGGCCCGCCGGGTGGGCCGGAAGACGGCCATCGCATTCGGCCCCTTCATGATCGTCGGGGCCTTCGCGGGGCTCGTCGTCGGCGGACTGGCGGCCGGCTGAGCGGCGCGGGGCGGGCCGGCCCGTATGCCCCCGAACCCCTGCCGTGAGCTGCACGCAAGCCCCGTGCGAGTGACATGGTCGCAGCGGAGTTCGTATACGGAACGTCACCGTGCGAGCACATTTCGAGGTGACCCGTCCCTTCCGGTACTGAGCACCCCTCACCCTGGGTTATGGTGGAACTCCCCCCCTCGGGCCGGTCCGTATCCCCCCCACGGACCGGCCCGTTCCTTTTCCATGAAACGGGCCGGTCCGCGGGCCGGTGCTCAGCTCCGTCCGGCCCAGATGTTCACGCCGTTCGTCGTCTTCGCGAACCCGTCGATCTCGGCCAGCTCCGCCGCCGTCAGCTCCGCCGCGCCCAGCGCCGCGACGTTCGCCTCCAACTGCGCCACGCTCGACGCCCCGATGAGCGCCGACGTCATCCGCGGGTCCCGCAGCACCCAGCCCAGCGCGAGCTGCGCCAGCGACTGCCCGCGCCCGCGCGCGATCTCGTTCAGCCCGCGCAGCCGCCGGACGACCTCGTCCGTCAGCAGCTCCGGGTCCAGCGACTTGTTCTGCGTGGCCCGCGACCCCTCCGGGATGCCGTTCAGGTACTTGCCGGTCAGCATCCCCTGCGCCAGCGGCGCGAAGGCGATGCAGCCCATGCCCTCCGCCTCCAGGGTGTCGAGCAGTTCGTCGTCCTCGGTCCAGCGGTTGATCATCGAGTACGAGGGCTGGTGGATGAGGGGCCGCACGCCCATCTCCCGCAGCAGCCGGGCGGCCTCGCGGGTCTGCTCCGAAGTGTACGAGGAGACGCCGACGTACAGCGCCTTGCCCTGCTGCACGGCGGACGCCAGGGCGCCCATCGTCTCCTCCAGCGGGGTGTCCGGGTCGTAGCGGTGGGAGTAGAAGATGTCGACGTACTCGACGCCCATGCGGCGCAGGGAGGCGTCCAGCGACGACAGCAGGTACTTCCGCGAGCCCCACTCGCCGTACGGTCCCGGCTGCATGTCGTAGCCGGCCTTCGTCGACAGCACCAACTCGTCGCGGTACGGGCGGAAGTCGGCGGCGAAGAGCCGGCCGAAGTTCTCCTCCGCGGAACCGGGCGGCGGGCCGTAGTTGTTGGCCAGGTCGAAGTGGGTCACACCGAGGTCGAACGCGCGCCGCAGGAGCGCGCGCTGCGACTCCAGAGCGCGGTCGTCGCCGAAGTTGTGCCAGAGACCGAGAGAGATCTCCGGGAGCTTCAGGCCGCTGCGACCCGTCCGGCGGTAGGTCATGGCGTCGTAACGGGTGTCTGCTGGCAGGTAGGGCAAGAGACTGTTCACAAAACCTGCCTATCACGAACCCGGTGCGCCCCTGTGACAGGACTGTGGCACAACCGGCAGTACTGTGGCGCCTTCCGGGGGGGTACTCCGAACGTGCGACGGAAGGGCTGAACACGGGATGACCTGGCGCGGCATCGTGTATCGCGTATACGAGAAGCGCCTTGAGCGCCGCCTCGACCCCGACCGGGTGCCCAAGCACATCGGCGTCATCCTCGACGGCAACCGCCGCTGGGCCCGCGCCGCGGGGGGAACCGCCGCGCAGGGCCACCAGGCCGGCGCCGAGAAGATCCACGAGCTGATCCGCTGGTGCCGCGAGACCGACGTCGAGGTGCTCACGCTCTGGCTGCTGTCCACCGACAACCTGGACCGGCCGGAGCCCGAGCTGAACCCGCTGCTCGCCATCATCGAGGAGGCCGTCGCCGGCGTGGCCGGGCGCGGCGGCGCGCGGGTGCACCACGTCGGCAACCTCGACCTGCTGCCCATGGAGACCCAGCTCATCCTCAAGAGGGCGGAGGAGGCCACCCGGGACGTGATCACCGGGGCCGGCAGCGGCGCCGTCCTGGTCAACGTCGCCGTCGCCTACGGCGGCCGGCAGGAGATCGCCGACGCCGTCCGCTCGATGCTCGGCGACGCCGCCGACCAGGGCCGTACGCTCGCCGACGTGGCCGAGACCGTCGAGGTGGAGCACATCGCCCAGCACCTCTACACCCGCGGCCAGCCCGACCCGGACCTGGTGATCCGCACCAGCGGCGAGCAGCGCCTGTCCGGGTTCATGCTGTGGCAGTCGGCGCACTCCGAGTACTACTTCTGCGAGGTCTTCTGGCCCGCGTTCCGCCGCGTCGACTTCCTGCGCGCCCTGCGCGACTACGCGGCCCGCCACCGCCGCTTCGGCGGCTGACACCGCTCCGGCGCGCCCCTGGGGCACGTATAAGCACGTATCCACCGTTACGGCCCGTCGGCCACAGGCATTGCATGCCCGGGGGTCCGCGAGGGAATATCCGTGCTAGCAGGCGGTCCACCGCACCGCCCGCCCGGGAGGGCCCTTTGCACCACGTGCCGCATCACGAGGTCCGTGCGCAGCGCACCATCGCACGTACGGACGGAGCGGAGGGCCGGGGCCCGGTCCTGCGCGCCCGCGTGGCCGCACGGGGCCGGACGCCCGGCCTGATCCCCGCGACCTTGTCGCGTGCCGACCTCATCCGAGGGGGAGGGGGTTCGTCCATCCGTGTTGAATCCTCCCCCCAGCCGAAGCAGGGGGGATTCCTGGCTCACGCCGCCCGTTCGCCCTACGGACGAGCAGGTCTTCCACGATCAACACCAGCCGGGTTGAAACCAGCCCGGGATCTTATTGCACATCTAGGTGGTGCATGTGCGCGCTTGGTTCTCGCTGACGCACGGTGATGCTGTGCTGTCTTGGTTCTCGATCAGCGTAACTGGCCATACACGTTGCGTAGGGGTGGGTGACAGCGGCGGTCTGCCCGGCGGCGGATCGCCGCTCGCCGCCCTGCTCCGCACGAGTCCGATTCCTCCCCGGCGTGACGGCCGGGGCATCCTCGGAGGTGTCCGGTGAACAGCAAGAAGCCTGACCGGCGCACCTACGTCCTCGACACGAGCGTCCTGCTGGCCGACCCCAGGGCCATGGCGCGGTTCGACGAACACGAGGTGGTGCTGCCCGTCGTGGTGGTCACCGAACTTGAGGCCAAGCGGCACCATCCGGAGCTGGGCTACTTCGCCCGCCAGGCGCTCCGCCAGCTCGACGAGTACCGGGTGAAGTACGGCCGGCTCGACGCGCCGATCCCGATCGGCGACCTCGGCGGCACCCTGCGCGTGGAGCTGAACCACACCGACATCGGGGTGCTCCCCACGGCCCTCCTCAACCAGCACGGGCGCCTGGGCGACAACGACTCCCGCATCCTGGCCGTCGCGCGCAACCTCCAGGCCGAGGGGCAGGACGTCACCGTCGTCTCCAAGGACCTGCCCCTGCGCATCAAGGCGTCGTCCGTGGGCCTGGCCGCCGAGGAGTACCGCGCGGAGCTGGCCATCACGGACTCCGGCTGGACCGGCATGTCCGAACTGATGCTCACCGGCGAACAGGTCGACGAACTGTTCGCGGCGGAGGTCGTCTCGGTGCCGGAGGCGGACGAACTGCCCGTGCACACCGGACTCGTGCTGCAGTCAGAGCGCGGCCGGGCGCTCGGCCGGGTCACCCCCGACGGGCGGATCCGGCTGGTCCGCGGCGACCGGGAGGTCTTCGGGATCCACGGCCGCAGCGCCGAGCAGCGGATCGCGCTGGACCTGCTGGCGGACGACGACGTCGGCATCGTCTCGATGGGCGGGCGCGCCGGTACCGGCAAGTCCGCGCTGGCGCTGTGCGCGGGCCTGGAGTCGGTGCTGGAGCGCCGGCAGCACCAGAAGGTGATGGTCTTCCGTCCGCTGTACGCGGTCGGCGGCCAGGAACTCGGCTATCTGCCGGGCACCGAGGCCGAGAAGATGAGCCCGTGGGCGCAGGCGGTCTTCGACACCCTGTCCGCGGTGACCTCGCGCGAGGTCATCGAGGAGGTCATCGCGCGCGGCATGCTCGAGGTGCTGCCGCTGACCCACATCCGCGGACGCTCGCTGCACGACGCGTTCGTCATCGTCGACGAGGCGCAGTCGCTGGAGCGGAACGTCCTGCTGACCGTGCTCTCCCGGATCGGGACGAACTCCCGCGTCGTACTCACTCATGACGTGGCGCAGCGGGACAATCTGCGCGTGGGTCGTTACGACGGCGTAGTGGCCGTCGTGGAAAAGCTGAAGGGGCACCCGCTCTTCGCCCATGTGACGCTCAACCGCTCGGAGAGGTCGCCGATTGCCGCACTGGTGACCGAAATGCTGGAAGAAGGCCGGGTATAACGGGACACTCCACCCCGGATTTCTTCCCGAGCGTGTGAACTGGGCGCAGCAGCTTAGCTGTTGCGCCCAGTGCTACGCACGGGTTTCCGTCAACAGCGAGGGGCAAACGCGGTGTGAGCTTTCCCACTGGACGGGGAATTGCGTCCGGGTGTCCGTCTCCGGCAGAGTCTGGGACTCGTCAGGCCCTGCGTACGGCCCCGCACCGACTCCGGTGCAGCACGACTCAACTGAACAGAGCCGCCGTACGCCGCCCGAGCGCAGTACCGGCCCCCGTGGACGCGGGGGGCTGCCGGGTCCGCGCCTCCCGTGACCAGTCGGTCCCGCCACTGTCGGCGGTCCGGAACAAGGGGAGGCCAGTGACAGGGGCAGGGACGCGTCCGCGAGGTCACCGCAGCGGGCGACGCTGGAAGGACTTTGTGTGAGCCGGATTTCGGTCCGGGGTTTCGCCGTGGCTTCCGCCACCGCGGTCACCTCTGTCGGCGCTGTCGTCGGCGTGGCCACGGGTGCGGAGAAGGGCGACGACTCGACGGCCAACGTCGAGGCGACCGCCGCCGATGCGACGCTCCTCGCCGACGTACCCGCTGGCGCCACGGCCCAGGTGCAGACCGCCTCCCTCACGGAGCAGGCGGACGCACAGGCCGACGCCGCACACACCGACGCCCGTAAGGCGGCCGAGGAAGAGGCGCGCAAGTCCGCCGCCCAGGCCGCGGAGGAGAAGAAGGAGGCCGCCGAGCGCAAGGCGGCCGAGGAAGCCGCGGAGAAGGAGCGGGAGGCCGCGGAGGCCGCCAGCCGCTCGGCGGCGGCGTCCGAGACGGCATCCGCCGACGCGGGCGACTTCGCCCCCCAGGCGTCCTACTCCGTCGCCGACGTGCAGGCCATGGCCCGGCAGATGGTGCCGGCCGACCAGTACCAGTGCTTCAGCAACATCGTCGACCACGAGTCGGGCTGGGACTACACTGCCACCAACCCGAGTTCGGGCGCGTACGGGCTGATGCAGGCGCTGCCCGGCGAGAAGATGGCCACGGCCGGCGCCGACTGGCAGACCAACCCGGCCACGCAGATCGAGTGGGGCCTGAACTACATGAACGACCGCTACGGCAGCCCCTGCGGCGGCTGGGAGTTCTGGCAGGCCAACGGCTGGTACTGAACCCCGGCGCGGCATCCCGCGCGGCTTGTGTGTGACACGCCCCCGGCTCTGGAGCCAGGGGCGTGTCACATGCGCGCGGAACCGCCGCCCGCGCCTGGCACGTCGTAGTGGACCGGAGCAGACCACGCCCGCGGGCAGGGGGCGGCCGTGTACGGTCGTGCGGGTGACGGACGGTACTGCGGCACGACCACAGGCGGCGTGAGGACTGTTATGTCGAAGATGACCGACTGGCTCGGCGGGATGGGTGAGCGGGCCAGCCGGATGGCGGAGCGGCGCCGGGCCGCCGCCGCGGAGAAGGCCGCGTCCGTGGCGCCCGTCGTCGAGGACGCCCCCCAGCCCGCCGCAGAACCGGCCGCCGCGGCCCGGCCGCCCGGCCCGGCGCCGCGGTCGCCGTCCAGCGTCGTGCCGTGGGGGGTGCGGGTCGCGGCCGAGGTCGGCTGGCGGCTGCTGGTCCTCGCCGGGCTGATCTACGTGCTGATGAAGGTCATCAGCGTCGTCAGCCTCGTCGTCATCGCCTTCGCCGTCGGCCTGCTGGTCACCGCGCTGCTGCAGCCGACGGTGGCGCGGCTGCGCCGCTGGGGCTTCAGCCAGGGGCTCGCCACGGTCACCACGTTCGTCGGCGGCTTCGTCGCGATCGGCCTCGTCGGCTGGTTCGTGGTCTGGCAGATCATGGAGAACGTCGACGACCTGACCAAGAGGGTCCAGAAGGGCATCGACGATGTGCAGGAATGGCTCATCGACGGGCCGTTCCACGTGCAGGAAAAGCAGATCAACAACATCGGCGACGAGATAAGCGACTGGCTGGGCGAGAACTCCAGCGAGGTCACCTCCGCCGGCCTCGAAGGCGTCTCGTACGTGCTGGAGTTCTTCTCCGGCGCCGCCATCGCCGCCTTCGTCACCATCTTCCTGCTCTACGACGGCGAGCGGATCTGGAAGTGGTGCCTGAACTTCGTCCCCACCGACGCCCGGGACGCCGTGGCCGGCGCGGGCCCGAAGGTGTGGGCCACGCTGACCGGCTACGTGCGCGGCACGGTGCTGGTGGCGCTCATCGACGCGGTGTTCATCGGCGTCGGCATCTTCATCCTCGACGTGCCCATGGCCGTGCCCCTGGCCGTGATGATCTTCCTCTTCGCGTTCGTGCCGCTCGTCGGTGCGCTGGTCTCCGGCGCGCTCGCGGTGGTGGTGGCGTTCGTGACGAACGGGCTCGTCACGGCCCTGCTGGTGCTCGGCGTGGTGCTGCTCGTACAGCAGATAGAGGGACACATCCTGCAGCCCTTCATCCTCGGGCGCATGGTGCAGGTCCACCCGCTGGCCGTGGTGCTCGCCGTGGCCACCGGCACGCTCGTCGCCGGCATCCCCGGCGCGGTGGTGGCGGTGCCGCTGATCGCGGTGCTCAACACGGCGACCGGATACCTCAAGGCGTACCACCGCGAGCACGTGGCGGATCCGGGGCCGCCGCCACACGGGGCGACGGCGCTCGAAGTCTCGCCGGCCACGCCGACCGACGCCCCCGCGCCGGACCCGGAGCCGCAGCAGCCGCCGCCGCAGTCGCAGCCGGCGGCGGGTGCGGGCGGCGGCACCGAGGCCCGGGACGGCGATACGAAGGGCTGACGCCGGGCGCGTACGGGACGGCCGGCCGCGGGCTCAGCCGTCGCCGAGTACGGCCTCGGCGTCCAGGACCGTGCCGGCGGCCTGCACGACCGCGGCGACCTTCAGCGCCTCCTGCACCGTCCGGCGGTCCGCGCCGGTGCGCCGCAGCGCGCGCTCGTGCTCGTCCAGGCACGCCCCGCAGCCGCCCACGGCGGACACGGCGACGCACCACAGCTCGTAGTCCGCCCTCGGTACGCCCCGGGCGCCCAGCACGTTCGTCCGCAGCCCGCTGCGCAGATGGCCGTACCCGGGGTCGGAGAGCAGGTGCCGGGCGCGGAAGAAGACGTTGTTCGCCGCCATCGCCGCGGCGGCCGAGCGCGCCGCGTCGTACGCCTCGGGCGCGAGCCGCTCCCGCGCCTCCGGCGCCACCGCGCGCAGCACGGCGGGGGAGCGTACGGCGATGGCGCACGCGAGCAGGGCGCCCCACAACTGCTGCGGCGGCAGCAGCCCGTCGTCGGTGACCGAGGCGAGGTTGCGGCGCAGGTCCCCGGCGTAACCGGGGAGGGCCGACTGGAGCGCGTCGAGTGCCACGCGCCCGACCCTACAGAACCGCACGGCCCGCGCCCTTCAGCCCGTACGGGACCGGACCGGCGCGCGCCGGTCCGGTCCCGGGCCCCTACTCGGTGCGCAGCCCGTCCGGGCGCATCAGCCGGATCAGCAGCGGCATGCTCAGCGCCGTGACCGCGGCGACCACCCCGGCGCCCGCCCCCGCCATCGTCAGCACCGACGGCCAGTCGACCGCGACGGGCGTGTCCGTCATGCGCATCAGCACCGTGCCCAGCACGAGCCCGAACGCCGTCGACAGGGCCATCGCCAGCGCCACCGGGATCGCCGTCTGCCAGAGCACGGACAGGCTGAGCGTGGCGCGCCGGGTGCCGAAGGCGACCAGGGACGACAACAGCCTGCGCCGCTCCCGCAGTTGTTCGAGCTGGCCGACGAGCAGGCTGCTGCCGATCAGCACCAGCACGCACGTGGCGCCCACCGCAAGACCGGTGCGGATGCCGGCGAAGTCCTCCGAGACGACCTCGCTGCCCAGCGTGTGGACGGACAGCAGCGGGTCGACGGCGGCGACCTCGTTGCGTACGCGCTCGGCCGCGCCCGGCACGGCCGGGTCGAGCCGCACGTCGACCCAGGCGGTGTACGCGCCGGAGTCGTGGACGTCGGGGACGGCGGCGGGGGTGGCCACGATGCCGTCGTACAGGGCACCGTCGGTGTCGCGGAGGGCCTTGGCGGGCCGGATGCCGGCGGGCGGGGTCCAGGGGATCGCCTTGCCGCTCAGGTCGTCGTACCCGGGGTCGATGTACAGCCGGTCGCCGGAGGCCGTCAGGCGCCGGGCGTCGCCGCTGCCGTACGTGTCGGTGAGGCGGAAGGCGTCGCCGTCGCGGCAGTCGGGGAGCTTCGCGATCTGGCGCAGCTTCGCGCAGGTGCCGACGGTCAGCGTGGCGGAGTTGCCGGGGTTGCGCCGGGAGTCGCCGAGTACGGTGCTGACCCGGGTGGCGGCCTCGCGGACGCCCTCGGTCGCGGCGATCCGCTCGCCCACGCGGAGGTCCTGGCCGGGCCCCGCGTACACGCCCATCTGGAACCGGGTGGTGTCGTGGCCGGTCGGCTCGCTGAAGTCGTCCTCCACGCCGGCGAAGACCATCTGCAGCGCGATGGCCCCGGCGACGGCGACCGCGATGCCGTTGACCAGCCGGGCGGCGGTGCCGCTGCTGAGCTGGAGGCGGCGCACGGCCAGTTGCCAGGACGTCGGCCCGCGCCCGAGGCGGGCGACGACGGCCTCGACGAGCCAGGGCAGCAGCGCGGTGATGCCGGTCAGCAGCAGTACGGTGCCGGCGATGACCTGCCATTCGGGGAAGTCGCCGGCGCCGTCGCCGCGGCCCATCATCGGCGCGAGCAGGGCGAGCCCGACGGCCGGCAGCAGCAGCCGCCACCAGATGCGCCGCCGGGCGGGCCGTGCCGACCGTACGACGCCGAGCGGCTCGATGACCACGCCGCGCAGCGCGAGCAGGGTGACGCCGACGGCGGCGGCCGGCACCGCCACGGCGACCAGCGCGGCCAGCGACGGCGACGGGTTCAGGTCGGCGGTGAAAACGCTCATGCCGTAGACCGTCACCTCGCCCGCGATCTTCCGCCCGACGAGGAACAGGCCGGCGCCGACGGCGAGTCCGAGCAGCGCCCCCGCCAGCGCCTCGCCGGCGGCGATCCGGCGCACCGCGCGGCCGTCGGCGCCGACGAGGCGGAGCGCGGCGAGGCGGCGGTCGCGGCGCTCGCCGCCGAAGCGGACGGCCGCGATGAGGAACACCGCGACGGGCATCAGCAGCGCGACGAACACGATCATCGCGAGCAGCATCAGCACCGGTTCCATGGCCGGGTCCTGGTTCTCCTCGCCGAAGGCGGCGACGCGGCTGACGTTGATGTCGCGGGCCGCGATGCCGTCGCTGCCGGCGTAGTACACCAGCTCGCCGGGGTCGATCAGGCCGGCGTCGGAGATGGTGCCGGCGATGCCGTAGTCCAGGCGCTCGCGCAGCAGGTCCGCGTCGCCGTCGTCGAGCCGGTCGGCGAGGGCGGGGGAGACCATCATCTCGCCGGGCTTCGGGAAGCGGTCGAGGCCCGGGGGCAGCGGGGCGCCGGTGCCCTCGGGGCGCAGCAGCCGCCCGCGGATCGAGGTGTCGCCGTACTCGGTGTCGACGTTGCCCACGAGCACGGTGCCGCCCGCGTACTCGGCCTCGGAGGCGAGGACTTCGGCGCGGGCCGCCTCGCGCTCGTCGCGGTCGGCCAGGGCGCCCGGGATGGCCGTGGTGAGCAGCAGCAGCGCTACCCCCAGGCCGACGCCGACGGCGGTCAGCACGGTGCGCAGCCAGCTTTCGCGCCCGCCGCGGAGCGCGAAGGCCAGGCCCATGCGCAGGTCGTCGGCCCAGGTCCGCACCGTGCCGCGGGAGTCGGGGGGCGGGCCCGGAGGGTACGCGGGCCGAGCTCCGGTCTTCTTTCCGGCGTAGCTCACGTCGCTCATCGGCCGGCCGGCTCCAGACTGCGGGTGTGCCCGTCGCGTACGACGACCTCGCGGTCGGCGTACGCCGCGACCCGCGCCTCGTGGGTGACCAGGACGACCGCGGCGCCGCTGTCCTGCGCGGCGGCGGTGAGCAGTTCCATGACGCGCTCCCCGTTGAGGGAGTCCAGCGCCCCGGTCGGCTCGTCGGCGAAGATCACCCGCGGCGTCGTCGCCAGCGCGCGGGCGACGGCGACGCGCTGGCCCTGGCCGCCGGAGATCTCGCCCGGCCGCTGGTGCGCTACGTCGTCCACCTCCAGCCGCTCCAGCCAGGGGCGGGCGGCGCGCTCGGCGTCCCGGCGGCTGAGGCCCGTCAGACGCAGCGGCAAGGCGACGTTCTCCACGCAGGTCAGCTCCGGTACGAGCTGGCCGAACTGGAAGACGAAGCCGAACTCCCGGCGGCGCAGGGCGCTGCGCTCGGCGTCGGAGAGCGCGGCGAGGTCGCGGCCCGCGTACGTCACGGTGCCCCCGTCGGCCGGGACGATGCCGGCGAGGCAGTGCAGCAGCGTCGACTTGCCGGACCCGGAGGGGCCCATGACGGCGACGGTCTCGCCGGCCGCTATGGCGAAGTCGGCGCCGTCGAGCGCGGGGGTGCCGGCGTAGACCTTGCGCAGGGCGGTGGCGGTGAGGAGGGGCGCCGGCTCGGCGGGTCCGGCGAGGGGGGCGGGGGCGGTGTTCATGCGCGTACCTCCGCGGCGAGTTTGCCGAGGCGCGCGGTGGTGAGCTCCAGCCACCGCAGGTCGGCTTCGAGATGGAACAGGGCGTGGTCGCAGATCAGTTGGTCGGCGAGGTCGCCGTGCTGCTTGCGGCGGGTCAGCTCGCGCATCAGGCGCAGGTGTTCCGCGCGCTGCACGTCGAGCAGTTCGGCCGCGTCGCGGCCCGTGAGCAGTGCGAGGACGACCTTCGTGTAGAGGGTCGACTGCAGGTACGGCTCGGGCTTCTCCGGAGTGGCGAGCCAGCCGGCGACATCGGTGACGCCCGCGTCGGTGATGGCGTAGCGCTTGCGCTCGGGGCCGCCGCCGGGCTCTCTGCTGTCGACCTCGACGAGGCCGTTCTTCAGCAGCCGGGACATCGTCGCGTAGACCTGCCCGTAGTGCAGCGGGCGGTCGTGGCCGAAGCGCTCGTCGAAGGCGCGCTTGAGGTCGTAACCGTGGCGGGGGCCGGACTCCAGGAGTCCGAGGAGGGTGTGGCCGATCGTCATGCCGCGGACTATACATGATGTGTATACGTGCGGTGTATAGACGGGGTGTGCAGTGCGCTCGTTTGTCATGCCCCCTTCCGGTAGAGGGTGTGCGCCGGACAGAATGGAGCTGCCTGCGGGAGCAGACGCCGGCATCAACGTCCCCGTGTCACCCCCACGAACGACAGGAGACAGCGATGTCCACTTTCCGAGCCGTGTCCGCAGCCGGAGCGGGCGGCCTGCTCGTCGCCGCCCTCGCGCTCACCGGCGGCCCCGCGCAGGCGGCCGAGCCAAGCCCCGCGGCGGGTCCCGCCGAGGGCGCGGCGGCGGCCGGCGCGTACAAGGAGCGCACCGACACCCTGCCGCCCGAGCGGCTGACGGCCGGGCAGCAGCGGCTGCTCGCCGAGAAGTCGGCGGCGGCGAAGGGCGCGGCGCAGCAGTCGGCGCAGCGGTTTGCCGCGAGCGGCGGCGCCGGGGCGGCGGCGATCGTCTCCTCCGGCGCCGTGCAGCAGTCCCAGATCAACTCCTACTACTGCGGCCCCGCCACCCTCGTGATCACGCAGTCCGCGCGCGACGAGGTCGGCAACCGGTCCCAGACCGAGGCCGGCAGCCAGTTGCGTACGAACACCTCCGGCACGGCCTGGTACGGCATCAACGCCAACGTCCCGGAACCGACCGGCTATCCCATCCCCGACGTGCTCAACTACCGCCTCCCCGGCGCGGGCTACGTGCCGAAGGCGCTGCCGTACACGCCGAGCGCGACGGACAAGGCCAACTTCCGCGACCACATCGTGCACAACACGTCCGGCGACTACGCCATCGCGGGCAACGCCTGGGAGGTCGTCGGCGGCCCGCACCTCGTCGGGCACCCGAACCGGGAGATATTCCACTGGGTGTCGATCGACGGCCACAGCGACGACGGCGCGAGCACCGTGCAGTACCGCGACCCGGTGGGCGGGGTGCCGACGAGCATCATCTCGTGGGCCGGCAGCGTGCCGCGTACCGCGACCATCTCGTCGGACACGATCACGACCATCATGGGCGGTCGTGGCTACGTCTGGTGAGCTGCGGCCCGTCGCACCCCGCGCCCGCGGCGTAGTCGCCGCGCTGGGCGCGGCCGTCCTCCTGGCGGGCACGCCCGCGTGCTCGTCGGGAGGCGGCGACGGCTCCCGTACGGGCCCTCCCGCGGGCTCTCCCACGGCGGCGCCGCCGACCGGGGAGCCCGTACGGGACCGGGCGTGCGAGGTGGCGCTGCCGCGCGGGTGGTCGGACGCGCTGGCCGACGGGCGGGTCCCGGTGCCGGAGGGGGAGCGGGCGGTGCTCACGGAGGTCGGCCCGGAGGCGGGGTGGGCGGTGCTGCAGTCGACGGAGCCGGGGGACGGGCGCTCCGTCGTCCTGCGGGAGAGGGACCTGCGGGGGAGGGATGAGACGCGGCCGGTGATGCGGCTGGCGGACCCGGTGGAACACCAGGTGGGCAGCGCGGACTTCGACGGGAGATGGCTGGTTTTCGACGTTGTCGAGGGCCGGCAGGTGGAAAGCCCCTGGACGCTCTACGCCTGGGACGCGACCAGCGGACGCCGGGAGGCGGTCGCCGAAGCGGAGCGGGCGGGCGGGGGGCCGAGCGCGGTGCCGGGGCCGTTCGTGCAGGCGGTGGTGCGGTCGGGCCGGCTGTTCTGGGCGCAGGGCACGGGGGGCGGCCGGTCTGCGGTGTACGCACGGGACCTGGGCGGCGGCGAACGGCGGACGGTGTACGAGGGCGTCGTCGACACGCCGTTCGCGGCGGGCGGTCTGCTGGTGTGGCTGCGCCAGGGGGAGTCGCCGGCCGGCCGGCCGGAGACCCGCCTCGCGGCGGTCTCCATGGACACGCTGCGCCCCGCGGAACTGCCGGGCCCGGTCGCGGACCTGCGCAACGTCCGGTATGTGGCGTCGGACGGACGCACGTGGGCGTGGGCGGGCGGGGCCGCGGACCGGCCGCGGCTGTACGTGTGGCGGGAGGGCTGGGCGGAGCCGCTGGCGCTGGTACGGGGCGGGGGCGGGGACGAGGGCGTCGGGGCGGTGGCGGAGCCGGAGTTGGGGGGCGTCGACCAGGTGCAGGTGAGCGGGGAGGTGGTGACGTGGCGTACGACGGAGGCGGCGTGGGCACTGGACCTGCGGTCACGGTCGTACGCACGGATCACGCCACGGTACGGGTACGCGCTGGCGCGGGACGGGGGGATGGGGGTGGCGTACCCGGAGGGGGAGGCGAAGGCGGCGGAGGCAAGGGACGTCATCCGCCTCACCCGGACCTCGACGCTCCCACCGCTGCCACCGTGCGACTGAGGCGGCGTCTTCCCCGGCCCCGGCGACGGGTTCGGCAGGTCAGATCTCGAACCACACCACCTTGCCCACACTCAGGCGCTCCGCCCCCCAGTGCCGGGCCAGCTTGTTCACCAGGAACATCCCCCGCCCACCCTCATCCGCCGGCCCCGCCCGCCGCATCCGCGGCAACTGCGGGACGTCGTCCACCACCTCGCACCGCAGCCGGTCCGTGTGCACCAGACGGAGCGTCACCGGCCGCTGGGCGTAGCGGACCGCATTCGTGACCACCTCGCTCACCAGCAGCTCCACGATGTCCGTGAGCTCCTCCAGACCCCACCCCGCCAGCGCTCCACGCGCCAGCGACCGCGCCTCGCGCGGCGCCTGCGCGCGCGGGTCCAGGGACCACTGCGCCGCCGCGCTCGGCGCTATGCCGTCCAGCCGCGCCGCCAGCAGGGCGATGTCGTCGTCCCGGTCGCCCGGGCCGAGGACGTCCAGCACCTCGTCGCACAGCGGCTCCAGCGGCGGCGGGTTGCCCGGGCCGGTGAGCGCCGCCGTGCGGGTCAGGCGGGCGCAGAGCTGGTCGATGCCCGTGGAGACGTCCATCAGCCGGGACTCCACCAGGCCGTCGGTGTACAGCAGCAGCGTCGAGCCCTGCGGTGCTTGCAGCTCCACCGCCTCGAAGCCCACGCCGCCCACCCCGATCGGCGCGCCCGGCGGTACGTCCAGCACCTCGCTGAAGCCGTCGCGGCGGAGCAGGACCGGCGGCGGGTGGCCGGCGTTGGAGGCGGTGAGGGTGTGGGCGATCGGGTCGTAGACCGCGTACAGGCACGTGGCCATGCGGTCGTCGCCGAGGCGCTGCGCCTGCTCGTCGAGGTGGTGCAGCACCTCCTGCGGCGGCAGGTCGAGCTGGGCCAGCGTCTGCGCCGCGGTACGCAACTGGCCCATGATCGCCGCGGAGGTCACCGAGTGGCCCATCACGTCGCCGACGACCAGCGCGACCCGGCTGCCGGGCAGCGGGATCGCGTCGTACCAGTCGCCGCCGACCCGCGCGGTCTCGGCCGCGGGCCGGTAGCGGCTGGCGAGGCGGACGCCGGTGGGCTCCGGCAGGTACTCGGGCAGCATCGTGCGCTGCAACTGGTCGGCGATGTACGCCTCGCGGTCGTAGATCACCGCCTTGTCGACGCCGAGCGCGGTGTGCGTGGCCAGTTGGGCGGCGATCAGCAGGTCGTCCGGCCCGTACGCGGGCCGTGCCGGGCCGCGTACGAGCACCGCCACCCCGATCACCCGGCGCCGGCCGCGCAGCGGGGCGACGATCGTGCGCTTGTCGGCCGGCGCGTTGGCCAGCGGGCTCTCGCGGCCCAGCAGTTCGATGAGCGCGGCACGGGCGGCCAGCGTCTCGCCGAACACCGGGCGGACGCCGCGCAGCACTTCGAGCAGCGCCCCGGCCCGTACGACGTCGACCTGCTCGGCCGCGCCCAGACCCGCCGCCTCCGGCTCCGCCGCCGCGGGCAGCAGCCGGCTGCCGCCCATGCTGTCGACGTCCTCGACGCCGTCGGTGATCCGGTCCGTACGCCGCAGCCGCAGCCGGAACGGCTCCGTCGGCTGCTCGTCGCCGACCGGCAGCGGGTCGCGGAGGTAGACGAGGATCGCGTCGGCGAAGGACGGGACGACGGAGCGGCACAGGCCGAGGACGATCTCGTCCAGGTCGATGCCGCGGGCGATCCGGCGGGTCGCCGCGCCGAGGAACCGCAGCCGCGCGGACGCGGCGTCCTCCTCGGCCAGTCTGCTCGCCGCCCGGCCCGCGGCGTCGGGGCCGGCGCCCGGCTGGGGGCGCGGCCTGCCGCCGCTGGGGGTGTCGTCGGCGCCCTGGTGCGCCGGCACGCCGCCCGTGGCGTCCGCCGGGGGCGCCTTCGCGGGCTGCGCCGGTTTCGCGCGGTGCAGGGCGTCACGGGGGTCGGGGATGGCGTCGCCCGAACGCGCCGTCGGCGCGGTCGGAGACACCCCCTCGTCCGTGCCGGAGGCGGCAAGGGTGTTGCCGGACTCCGTCCGCTCGGCGGCTGCCCGCCGGCTGTCGCGCTCCGTCACGTGTCGGTACCGTCCATCCGGCCGTATCCACCCAAGTCTCCACAGGGCGGGCTGAGTTGTGGGCACTGCGGTGCTGTGGACGTCGATCCTACGTTTGACCTACCGGGGCGCAGCAAGAGGCTCATGAAGACAAGCGCGCCGGCGTGCGGTCCCAATCCGCCGGAAGAAGCGGAACTGTCCACTTCGGGTCGGGGCGCCAAAGCTGCCAGCCCGAGGAGAACGGCGGCCCCCACGCCCCGATCGCGTCGACCGCCCGCCGGCCGGCGTCCCGTACGGCCGCGGCGCGGGCGGCGGGCATCAGGCCCGCGCGCTGTGCGGCGGCGAACTCGTCCTCGTCCCGCCACTCCCACGAGCGGTCCGGACGGACGACGAGGTCCAGGTAGTGGTCCTCGGAGTCGACGCCCCCGGCCCAACGCACCCGGGGCGCTTCGAGGTTGACGTAGAAGGACTTGAAGGTCCAGTCCTCCTCCCAGAACAGCCAGACGGACCAGGGTTCGCCGGGCCGGGCCAGCTTGAGCACACCGGCGCCGAACCAGCGGGTGCGGTACGGCCGGTGCGGCTTGGTGTAGCGGGTGGCCAGCGGCTCGCGGTGCAGCGCGGTGCCGTCGGCCAGCACGGGGCGTACGCACTCGGTGTCGGGCGCCACCCAGACGGCGAGGGTCTCGGCGTCGTCGCGGACGACGGTCACCGGGCGGCAGACGGCCACGGTGCGGCCGAGCCCGTCGCCGGTGCTGCCGGTGCTGCCGGTGGCTGCGGGGCTGCCGGTGCCGGCGGCTGTGCCGGGCGCCTCGGCCTCGTGGGTGCGGTAGCGCCAGAGGATGTGATCCCCCGGTGCCCACCGGCCGCCTGAGACGTTCCTGTCGCTGTCAACCGCCGCGTCTGGCCCGTGCATCCGACGATGGTATCCAGCGCCGCCTCACGGCCGGGTCATCCTCAGCACATCCAGCGCACTGTCCAACTGCTCCTCCGTGAGCAGTCCGCGCTCGATGTACCCGCCCTCCAGTACCACCTCGCGGATCGTCTTGCGCTCGGCCAGCGACTTCTTCGCCACCTTGGCCGCTTCCTCGTACCCCAGGTACCGGTTGAGCGGGGTGACGACGGACGGCGAGGACTCCGCGTACTCCCGGGCGCGTTCGACGTTCGCCGTGATGCCGTCGACCGTGCGGTCGGCGAGCAGGCGCGCGGCGTTGGCGAGCAGGCGGACGGACTCCAGCACGTTGCGGGCGAGTACGGGCAGCATCACGTTCAACTCGAAGTTGCCGGAGGCGCCGGCGGTGGTGACCGTCACGTCGTTCCCGATGACCTGGGCGCAGACCATCAGCACTGCCTCGGGGACCACCGGGTTCACCTTGCCCGGCATGATCGACGAGCCCGGCTGCAGGTCGGGCAGGGCGATCTCGGCGAGTCCTGTGCGCGGCCCCGAGCCCATCCAGCGCAGGTCGTTGCAGATCTTGGTGAGTCCGACCGCGATCGTGCGCAGCTGACCCGAGACCTCCACCAGGCCGTCGCGGGCGCCCTGCGCCTCGAAGTGGTCGCGGGCCTCGGTCAGCGGCAGCCCGGTGGCCCGGGCCACCTCGGCGATGACGGCGGCGGCGAAGCCGGGCGGGGTGTTGATGCCCGTGCCGACGGCGGTGCCGCCCAGCGGCAGCTCGGCCAGCCGCGGCAGCGAGGCGTGCAGCCGCTCGACGCCCGTGGCGACCTGGGCGGCATATCCGGCGAACTCCTGGCCGAGGGTGACGGGCGTGGCGTCCATCAGGTGCGTCCGCCCGGACTTCACCACCTCCGCGAACTCCTCCGCCTTGCCCGCCAGCGCCGTCCGCAGCTGCGTCAGCGCGGGGATCAGGTCCTGCACGACCGCGCCGGTGGCGGCGATGTGGATGGAGGAGGGGAACGTGTCGTTCGACGACTGGCTGGCGTTGACGTGGTCGTTGGGGTGGACCACCGGTCCTCCGGTGCCCAGCTTCTCCTGCGCGAGGGTGGCCAGCACCTCGTTCATGTTCATGTTCGACGACGTGCCGGAGCCGGTCTGGAAGACGTCGACCGGGAACTCCGCGTCCCAGCGGCCCGCCGCGACCTCCTCCGCCGCCGCCTGCACGGCCGCGGCGACGTCCTGCTCAAGCACGCCGAACTCCGCGTTGACCTTCGCCGCGGCGGCCTTGATGCGGGCCAGCGCGGCGATGTGCGCGGACTCCAGGCGCAGCCCGGAGACCGGGAAGTTCTCCACGGCGCGCTGCGTCTGGGCGCGCCACTTGGCGTCGGCGGGGACCCGGACCTCGCCCATCGAGTCGTGCTCGATGCGGAAGCCGTCGGATGCGGGGCGTTCTGCGGGGGACCGGTCGGCGGGCTCGCTCATGCTGCCGAGGATACGACCGCGCACCGACACCGCCCGTGCGCCGAACGGTGGATTCGGCGGGGAAGGCCGCGGACTTGCCGCCGCGGCTGCCGCGGGCGCGGACGGCGGCGCGGTGCAATCACCTGAGAAGGAGTAAATCACAAGAGATCGCAAGATACCGTCCAGGTTCGGCCCGAGGAGTGACGTGACGACCAGCTTTCGCATCCGCCGGTTCCGCAGCGGAGCACGCGCAGCCGCGCTCGTCTGCGCCCTGCTCGCCGCCGCGGCGCAGCCGGCGGGCGCCGCCGCGCAGCAGGACGACGGCAACGGGGACGACAAGGGCAAGGACGTGCCCGGGGTGACCGGCCCCGCCATGAAGATCGCCATCGACAACGCGCGCAAGACCTCGGGCCCCGGTCAGGAGGCCACGTACACCGTCCGCGTCTCCAGCCTGCAGAAAGCGCCCATCAAGGACATCGTGATCCGGCAGACGCTGCCGGAGGGCATGGAGCTGGTCCAGCCGGGCAGGGGCGGCAGGGTGCGGGGAGGCCACGAGGTGAGCTGGACGGCGGATCTGAAGGGGCACAGGCACGCGGAGTTCACCGCGCGGACGCGGGTCGCGGAGGGGGCGCCGACGGCGGGTGAGCTGGCGGCGACGGCGTGCGCGTACGAGAAGGGCGCGGAGACCGCTGTGGTGTGCGCGCCGGACATCGACAAGCTGAGCGACGCGCCGGCGCGCACCGCCGACGACGGGCGCGGCGACGGCAGCGGTGACCGCGGTGACGGCGGTGACGACCGCGGTGACGCCGGCGATGACCGCGACGCCGAGCCGCAGGCCGCCGGTGACTCCGGGAGCACCGCGGCGTACGGGCTGGGCGCCGGCGTGCTGCTGCTGGGCGGCGGGGCCGTGGCCGTCGCGCTACGGCGCCGGGCGGTCGCGGCCCGGCGCCGCTGAGGGCGCCGGCGCACGGCCCGGCTTGTACGCGGGCAAGGGGCGCCCGGCGAGACCCGGCCGCCCCTTCGCGTCTGTACGCGCTCCCGCTACGGCTTCGCCGCGCCCCGCACCGGGATGCTCGTCACGAACGGCTTCGCCGGGCCGGGGTCGGTGAAGAAGTCGTTCCCCTTGTCGTCGACCACGATGAACGCCGGGAAGTCCTCGACCTCGATCTTCCAGACGGCCTCCATGCCCAGCTCCTCGTACTCCAGGACCTCGACCTTCTTGATGCAGTCCTGCGCCAGCCGCGCCGCCGGCCCGCCGATCGAGCCCAGATAGAAGCCGCCGTGCGCGGCGCAGGCGTCGGTGACCTGCTGGGAGCGGTTGCCCTTGGCCAGCATCACCATCGACCCGCCCGCCGCCTGGAACTGCTCGACGTACGCGTCCATCCGCCCCGCCGTCGTCGGTCCGAAGGAGCCGGAGGCGTAGCCCTCGGGGGTCTTGGCCGGGCCGGCGTAGTACACGGGGTGGTCCTTCAGGTATTGCGGCATCTCCTCGCCCGCGTCCAGGCGCTCCTTGATCTTCGCGTGCGCGATGTCGCGCGCCACGACGAGCGGGCCGGTCAGCGACAGCCGCGTCTTGACCGGGTACTTCGTCAGCTCCGCCCGCACCTCGGCCATCGGCCTGGCGAGGTCGATCCGTACGGCGTCATCCGCGGAACCCGCGGAACCCGAAGCGTCCGAAGCGCCCGCCGAGCCCGCGGTGAGCTCCGCCGCGGTGGTGTCCGGCAGGAAGCGCGCCGGGTCGTGCTCCAACTGCTCCAGGAAGACGCCCTCCGCCGTGATCTTCGCCAGCGCCTGCCGGTCGGCGGAGCAGGAGACCGCGAGGGCCACCGGGCAGGACGCGCCGTGCCGCGGCAGCCGGACGACGCGCACGTCGTGGCAGAAGTACTTGCCGCCGAACTGCGCCCCGATGCCGAGCGTCTGCGTCAGCTCGAAGACCCTGGCCTCCATCTCGGTGTCCCGGAAGCCGTGGCCGGTGGGGGAGCCCTCGGTGGGCAGCGAGTCGAGATAGTGCGCGGAGGCGTACTTCGCGGTCTTCAGCGCGTACTCGGCCGACGTGCCGCCGACGACGATCGCCAGGTGGTACGGCGGGCAGGCGGCCGTGCCCAGCGAGCGGATCTTCTCCTCCAGGAAGCGCAGCATCGACGCCTCGTTGAGTACGGCCTTGGTCTCCTGGTAGAGGAACGACTTGTTGGCGCTGCCGCCGCCCTTGGCCATGAAGAGGAACTTGTACGCGTCCCCGTCGGTGGCGTAGAGCTCCACCTGCGCCGGCAGGTTGCTGCCGGTGTTCTTTTCGTCCCACATGGTCAGCGGGGCCATCTGGGAGTAGCGCAGGTTGAGCTTCGTGTACGCGTCGAACACCCCGCGCGACAGCGCCTCCTCGTCCCGCCCCTGCGTCAGCACGTGCTGCCCGCGCTTGCCCATGACGATCGCCGTGCCCGTGTCCTGGCACATCGGCAGCACGCCCGCCGCCGAGATGTTGGCGTTCTTCAGCAGGTCGAG
This sequence comes from Streptomyces sp. CNP082, assembly GCF_059570535.1. Lineage (NCBI taxonomy): Bacteria > Bacillati > Actinomycetota > Actinomycetes > Kitasatosporales > Streptomycetaceae > Streptomyces > Streptomyces sp. CNP082. The sequence continues at coordinate 12,572 of NZ_JCANSZ010000012.1, read as the reverse complement.
CGCGACGAACTTGTCGTTGGGCGACGCCTCGGGGTCGTCGCAGATGGCGCGCAACTGGGCGAGGTGCGCGGGGCGCAGGCAGTGCGAGATGTCGTGTATGGCCTCCGCGGCGAGCAGCCGCAGCGCCTCCGGCGCGACCTGGAGGAACGTACGCCCGCCGGCCTCGACCGTACTGACGCCCTCCGTCGTCAGCAGGCGGTACTCCGTGGTGTCCGCGCCGAGGGGGAGGAGGTCCGTGTACTGGAACGCGGGGGTGGCGGGGCGGGCGGTGGCGGTCATCGCGTTCCTTCTGTGTCGGCCGGCTGCGGCTGTGCGTCCCCCAGGTTAGGACGGCCGCGCGGGGGCGGCGTGGTGAGGTGCCCCTCCCGGCCGCCGCAGAGACCCTAGTCACGATGTATCGCGTTTGGTTACGCTGGCTCCGTGGACGAGACCCCGCGCGACAGCGCCCCCGTGCCCGCCGCCCCGCCGTCGCTGTCGAAGAAGCCGGTCGCGGAGGGAGAGCTGCGCGCCTCCGACGCGGACCGCGACCGGGTGGCCGACATCCTCCGCGAGGCGCTCGCCGAGGGGCGGCTGGACCCGGAGGAGCACGCCGAGCGGATCGACGGCGTCTACCAGGCCAAGACCGTGGGCGAGCTGGAGCCGCTCGTACGCGACCTGCCCGTCGGCCGGCGCGCGCCCGGCTCCGTGCCGGCGCCGCCCCCGCCGTCGTACCCCCAGCCGCAGTCGCAGTCCCTCGTCGCGATCTTCAGCGGCTCCACGCGCAAGGGCCGCTGGAGCGTGGGGCGCAGGACCACGGCGTTCGCGCTCTTCGGGGGCGTCGACATCGACCTGACCGAGGCGGTCTTCCACCAGCAGGAGATCGTCATCAACGCGACCGCCATCTTCGGCGGCGTCGACATCAAGGTCCCGGCGAACGTGTCGCTGCGCGGGTCCGGCACGGCCGTCTTCGGCGGCTTCGACGTGCACGCGCAGGAGGCGGAGGACCCGCGTGCGCCGGTGGTCGTCGTCACGGGGTTCGCGCTCTTCGGCGGGGTGGACGCCAAGGGCAAGAAGGGCAAGTTCCTGAAGAACCTCACGGACCGGATGCGCAAGCACGACCTCGGCCACTGACCCCGTTCCGGCGCCCCAACTGCCCCCGCAGACGCGGAAGGAGCACCCCCATCCCGGGTAGCCACTCGGCGCATAAGCGCGCGCACAGCGGGTAGAGCACGTGCATCGTCTCCTCCGTACGGCTGCAGGTGCGAACCGTCGTACGCCTTACGAGACAGCTTTGTCCCTGATCCGCCAACGCCGTCGTCAGGAGTGGACCGTGCTGCAGTCCCACCAGCAGTCCCTGCAGGAAGCCCGGGTGCCGATCCAGCGCTCCGGCCGGCGGGAAGAGGGGGATCCCTGGCACACGGAGGCGGTGTGCCGGCGGGACGAGGCCGCGCTGTTCTTTGCACCGTCGAAGGAGCCGACCGCCGACCGCCTGTCGCGCGAGGCCGCCGCGAAGCGGGTCTGCGCGCGTTGTCCCGTGATGATCGAGTGCCGGGAGCACGCGCTGCTGCTGCCCGAGCCGTACGGCGTGTGGGGCGGGCTCACGGCGGCGGAACGGCGGGTCGTACAGGCGCGCCGCAGGCGGCGGGAGACAGCGGAGAAGCTGACCGCCCCGCGGGGCATAGCGCAGGCGGGCTGAGCCGGCCCGCGGCCCGGGGGCGGACGGTTCTGCCGGGTTGGACGCCGTCCGTACGCACCCGCCGCCGGCGCGCCGCTACAGGCCCCGGTCGAAGTCGATCGAGCTGTACGCACGCAGCTTCGACAACCGGTGCTCCGACTCGATCTGCCGGATCGTGCCGCTCTTCGACCGCATCACCAGCGACTGCGTGAACGCCCGGTCCGCGCGGTAGCGCACGCCGCGCAGCAGCTCCCCGTCGGTGATCCCGGTGGCGACGAAGAACACGTTCTCACCGCGGACGAGGTCGTCGATCAGCAGCGTACGGTCCAGGTCGTGCCCGGCGTCGAGCGCCCGCTGCCGCTCCGCGTCGTCCCGCGGCCACAACTTGCCCTGGAACGTGCCGCCCAGGCACTTCATCGCGCAGGCCGCGATGACGGCCTCCGGGGTGCCGCCGACGCCCAGCAGCAGGTCGACACCGGTGCCGTCGCGGGCGGTCATGATGGCGCCGGCGACATCGCCGTCGGAGATGAACTTGATCCGCGCCCCGGCCTCGCGGACCTCCCGCACCAGCCCGTCGTGGCGCGGCCGGTCCAGCACGCAGACGGTGACGTCCTGCGCGGTGCCGCCCTTGGCCTTGGCGACGCGGCGGATGTTGGCGGCGACCGGGGCGTTGATGTCGACGTACTCGGCGGCCTCGGGGCCGGTGGCGAGCTTGTCCATGTAGAAGACCGCGGACGGGTCGAACATGCAGCCCCGTTCGGCGACGGCGAGCACCGAGACGGCGTTGCCCATGCCCTTGGCGGTGAGCGTGGTGCCGTCGACCGGGTCGACGGCCACGTCGCACTCGGGTCCTGTGCCGTCGCCGACGTGCTCGCCGTTGAAGAGCATCGGCGCGTGGTCCTTCTCGCCCTCGCCGATCACGACGACGCCGTTCATCGAGACGGTGCTGACCAGGGTGCGCATGGCGCGTACGGCGGCGCCGTCGGCGCCGTTCTTGTCGCCGCGGCCGACCCAGCGGCCGGAGGCCATCGCTCCGGCCTCGGTGACCCGGACGAGCTCCAGGGCGAGGTTGCGGTCGGGGGCCTCGGGGGCCACCTCCAGTTGCTCGGGGAGGTGATGGGGCGTCTCGTGGGACTGCGGCATCCGTGAGGACCTTTCCGCTCGGTCGACGGCCGGGGATCGGGGAGGGGTGCCCTGAGCCTATCGGTTTATCGCCATTTTGAGCACACCGCCCCTCGGATGAGCAGGGCGATTCCTCTGCTGCCCGCCGGCCCCCGCCCCCGGGACCGGGGGCGCTCCGCGATGAGGGACCATAGGAGGGTGGCAGACAGGAACAGCAAGCGGACGGTGCGCAATCTGGTGGGCTCCATGGCGGTCACCCTCGGGGTGTCCCTGGTCGTCTACTTCACCGTCCTTCCCCGCGAGGGCGACGGCAACGAGATAGAGGCCATCTCCTACAGCCAGGAGCTGGGCCAGGTCCGCCGCGTCGCGCCGTTCCCGGTCGTCGCGCCGGTGGGGCTGCCGGACGACTGGCGGGCCAACTCCGTGTCGTACCGCGGGACCGGTGACCACGGCACGACCTGGCACCTGGGCTTCGTCACGCCCGATGACGAGTACCTGGCCGTGGAGCAGGGGAGCAAGAACGCCGACCGGTTCATCCGCAAGGTCACCCAGCAGGCGCGGCCGACGGGCGAGAGCCGGCAGGTCGCGGGCGACGAGTGGGCGCGTTACCAGGGCAGGGAGTACGACGCGCTGGTACTCAAGGGCGACGGCGTGACGACCGTGATCACGGGCACGGGGAGCCTGGAGCAGATGGAGGAGATGGTGGCGGCGCTGCGGGCGAAGTGAGCGGTGGCGGGGCGGCCCCGGTCCGTACGAAGGAGCCGTGAGCGGGAGCCGTCTGGCTGCGCCCTTGGCCGAAGGCGCCGGCGGACCCCTCAGCCCGGAGACCTCCGACCGGGTCCTCCCTCTGACCTACTCCGCCCCCTCCGCGTCCTCTTCTTCCCACTCTTCCCCGTCCCCCTCGGCCTCTTCAGCCTCGTCCTCGTCCTCCGACTCCGCCAGCGCCGCGTCGAGCCGCTCGCGGGCGCCGTCCAGCCACTGCCGGCAGACCCGCGCCAGCTCCTCCCCGCGTTCCCACAGCGCCAGGGACTCCTCCAGTGTCGAACCGCCGGACTCCAGCCGGCGCACGACCTCCATCAGCTCGTCCCGCGCCTGCTCGTAACCGAGAGTCCCCCGGTCCTTCGTCTCTGCCATGGCCCCCACCCTAGGACCCGCCTATGACACCGGGCCGACCGTGACACCGAACTCCCCGTCGGCGACCCGGGCGCGCAGCTCCTCGCCCGCGCTCACCTCGTCCGCCGCGCGCACCACCGCGCCGTCCGGCCGCTGGAGCACCGCGTAACCGCGCTTCAGCGTGGCCGCGGGGGAGAGGGCGACGACCCGGGCGCGGGTGTGCGCCAGCTCCGAGTCCGCGCGGTCCAGCAGATGCGCCAGCGTGCGCCGGCCGCGCGCGAGCACCGCGTCCACGACCTCCGCGCGCTCGTCGACGATCCCGTACGGCTCGGCCATCGCCGGCCGGCTCAGCCACGCCGCGAGGCCGCGCTCCTCGCGGTCCAGCATCCCCGTCAGCACGCGCAGCGCGCGCTGCCTGAGCTGCTCTATCCGCACGTGCTCCTCGCCGACGTCCGGCACGGCGTCCTTCGCGGCGTGCGTGGGCGTACGGGAACGGAGATCCGCCACGTAGTCCAGGAGAGGGTTGTCCGGCTCGTGGCCGATGGCGGAGACCACCGGCGTACGGCACGCGGCCACGGCCCGTACGAGCTGCTCGTCCGAGAACGGCAGCAGGTCCTCCACGCTGCCGCCGCCCCGCGCGACGATGATGACGTCCACCTCCGCCAGGCCGTCCAGCTCCTGCACCGCCTTGATGACCTGCGGCACCGCGTGCACCCCCTGCACCGCCACCGGCCGCACCTCGAACCGCACCGCCGGCCACCGGTGCCGCGCCGTCTCCAGCACGTCCCGCTCCGCCGCCGACGCCCGCCCCGTCACCAGCCCGATGCGGCGCGGCAGGAACGGCAGCGGCTTCTTGCGCTCCGGCGCGAACAGCCCCTCGGCGGCCAGCGCCTTCTTCAACCGCTCCAGCCGCACGAGCAGTTCGCCGACGCCCACCGGGCGGATCTCGGCGGCGCGCAGCGAGAGCTGGCCGCCCCGCGCGTACCAGACCGGCTTGGCGAAGACGACGACGCGGGCGCCTTCCTGTATGACATCCGCCACCTTGTCGAACACGTCGCGGAAGCACGTCACCGTCAGGGAGACCTCCTGCGCCGGATCGCGCAGCGTCATGAAGACCACGCCGGCGCCCGGCCGCCGCGACAACTGGGTGATCTGCCCCTCCACCCACAGCGCGCCGAGCCGGTCGATCCAGCCGCCGATCTTCCGCGAGACGACCCCGACGGGCATGGGCGTCTCGGCCGTGTTCACCGCCATGGCCCCGAGCCTAACGGCGGGGTACGACACGGGCGGCGCGCGCCGGCCGGCGGGCCGCGGGCGTCGTGCCCTCGAATCGCGCGGAGGACGTTCCGTACCATGGCGGCATGACTGCTTCGAGCGCACCGCAGCCCGCCCGCCGCGTCCTCCTCGCCGCTCCCCGGGGCTACTGCGCCGGCGTCGACCGGGCGGTGATCGCGGTGGAGCAGGCACTTGAGCAGTACGGTGCGCCCGTGTACGTACGGCACGAGATCGTGCACAACAAGTACGTCGTCAAGATGCTGGAGCGCAAGGGCGCAATCTTCGTCGAGGAGACGGCCGAGGTGCCGCCCGGCAACATCGTGATCTTCTCCGCGCACGGCGTCGCCCCCACCGTCCACGAGGAGGCGAAGGCGGGCCGGCTCGCCACGATCGACGCGACCTGCCCGCTGGTGACGAAGGTGCACAAGGAGGCCGTCCGGTTCGCCAAGGACGACTTCGACATCCTGCTCATCGGCCACGAGGGCCACGAGGAGGTCATCGGCACCTCGGGCGAGGCACCGGAGCACATCCAGCTCGTAGACGGCCCCGAGGGCGCGGACCAGATCGAGGTGCGCGACCCCGACAAGGTCGTCTGGCTGTCGCAGACCACGCTGTCGGTGGACGAGACGATGGAGACGGTCGACCGGCTCAAGAGCCGGTTCCCGAACCTGCTGGACCCGCCGAGCGACGACATCTGCTACGCGACGCAGAACCGGCAGGTCGCGGTCAAGCAGGTGGGCGCGGACTCGGACCTCGTGCTCGTCGTCGGCTCGCAGAACTCTTCGAACTCGCAGCGGCTGGTCGAGGTCGCCCTGGACGCGGGCGCCACGGCGTCGTATCTGATCGACGGCGCCGAGGAGATCGACGAGGCGTGGCTGGACGGCGTGGCGACGGTCGGCGTGACGTCGGGGGCGTCGGTGCCGGAGGTGCTGGTCGACGGGGTGCTGGAGTGGCTCGCGGACCGGGGCTACGCGGACGTGGACCTGGTGCAGCCCATGGACGAGCGGCTCACCTTCTCCCTGCCGAAGGAGCTCCGCCGCGACCTGCGCGCCGAGGCGGCTGCGCTGGGCGGCGGCGCGGCGGACTGACCGGAGCGGACTGCTCCGCACCGCGCCGCCGAGACCGGGACGGCGACCGCCGGGCCCCGGAGGGCGGCCCGGCGGGAGGCTCACCGCCGGTGCCGCGCCGTACGGCGAGCAGGGCGAAGTACCGCAGCAGGGCGAGGGCGCCGGCCAGCACCGTCCCCCCGTAGAGCCACGGCGCCTCCAGGGCCAGGGTCGTACCGGCGGCCATGACGCGCGAGGAGACCCCGCCCGAGCCCTCGCCGACGGCCAGTGTCCCGGCGGCGAAGGCGATCGGCATGGCGATCGGCGCGGCGATGACGTCCGAGGGCCGGATCCACAGCGCGCAGCACACCGACAGCACCAGGAACACCACCCCGAAGAACACCGGCGCGGTCCCCATCACCACCTGCACGAACGCCCCCGTACCCAGCATCACCGCCGCCGCCAGCAGCCCCCCGCCGGCCGCCGTCAGCCGCGGCCCCGCGGGCCGCAGCAGCGTCCGCACCACAGGCGGCACGGGCCGCCGCGCCGCGGCCCGGTACACCACGGCGCTCTCCTCGGCCCCGGCCGCCTCGGCGGGGTCGGACGCGCGGGCCGGTCGCGGGACGTGAGCCCTCTGTCGCTCTCCGTCGGGATCCGTGTTCGTACGGTGATGCTGCATCGCTCCACGGTAGGCCCCACGGCAGGTGAAACCCCGGGAGGGGCACAGAATGCGCTCATTCGGAGTGCCGGAGTCCCACGGGACGCACACCCGCCGGGCGCACGGCGCGCACCCGTAGAATCGCAACCGGGTCCGCCACACCGCGACCCCGCCCCCGTCCTCGTACCTCGCACCGGAAGTCGTTCACGTGTCGCTCACGATCGGAATCGTCGGCCTGCCGAACGTCGGCAAGTCGACCCTCTTCAACGCCCTGACCAAGAACGAGGTGCTGGCGGCCAACTACCCGTTCGCCACCATCGAGCCCAACGTCGGCGTCGTCGGCGTCCCCGACCCCCGCCTCGACACCCTGGCGGGCATCTTCGGCTCCCAGCGCATCCTCCCGGCAACGGTCGACTTCGTCGACATCGCCGGCATCGTGCGCGGCGCGAGCGAGGGCGAGGGCCTGGGCAACAAGTTCCTGGCCAATATCCGCGAGTCCGACGCGATCTGCCAGGTCATCCGCGCCTTCCGGGACGAGAACGTGGTCCACGTGGACGGCAAGGTCTCGCCCAAGGACGACATCGAGACCATCAACACCGAGATGATCCTCGCCGACCTCCAGACCATCGAAAAGGTACTCCCGCGGCTCCAGAAGGAATCCCGCATCAAAAAGGACCTGGCCCCCAAACTCACCGCCATCGAAGAGGCCAAGGCCATCCTCGACGCCGGCCAGACCCTCTTCGCCGCAGGCATCGCCCAGGGCACCGACCGCGCCGCTCTCCTCCACGACCTGCACCTGCTGACGACGAAGCCCTTCCTCTACGTCTTCAACGTCGACGAGGACGAACTGGCGGACGAGCCCTTCAAGGACGAACAGCGCGCCCTGGTCGCCCCGGCCGAGGCCATCTTCCTCAACGCCAAACTCGAATCCGAACTCGCCGAACTAGACGAGGCCGACGCCCTCGAACTCCTCCAGTCCGTAGGCCAGCAGGAACCGGGCCTGGTCACGCTCGCCCGCGTAGGCTTCGCCACCCTGGGCCTGCAGACCTACCTGACCGCAGGCCCCAAGGAAGCCCGCGCCTGGACCATCAAGAAGGGCGCGACGGCCCCGGAGGCGGCGGGCGTGATCCACACGGACTTCCAGAAGGGCTTCATCAAGGCGGAGGTCATCTCCTTCGACGCCCTGGTCGCCACCGGCTCGGTACCGGAAGCCCGCGCGGCGGGCAAAGCCCGCATGGAGGGCAAGGACTACGTGATGCGCGACGGCGACGTGGTCGAGTTCCGCTTCAATGTATAGCCCCCGCGATACCGCGACTCGGGTGAATTAGCAAACCACCAGGTCAGCCGGGTGCGCCCCCGGATTCGGGTCGCCCGGTCCGCGTACCGTGGCTGGATTTTGGCTGGATGGTCTGACGGCTCGTCACCTGTCGTCATCTGTCGTTCTCCACACGCTGGCTGGATATTGGCTGGAGAGCGCGGACCGGCGGGACAACGCAGGGGGTGCGGGCGGACGGTGTGTGCGCCCGCGTCAGCCGAGCGTTTCAGGGGTTCGCACCCCGGGGGGCGGTGAGTGTGAACGGCGCTGTCGCGGCCAGCGTGGGCCGCGGGTGCGGCGGGCCGCGACCGTGCCGTATCCCCTTGAGCCCTCGGCAGGGGACCCAGAACATGGGAACGGCCGGGGAACGGGGGTCAGGTAGTGATCACCAGCACTATCCGGGTCAAGCGATAAGTGGCCGGCCGGCCGGCTCGTCCCGGGGCGACGCGACCCATACGCACACGCCGCTGGCGCGGACGCCCCTCAAGCTGCCGGGGGCTTGTCTCATACGCCCGTTCGAATATCAGGCAGGATTCGAACCTCCGCATGCGGCTCCGGAGGGCAGGTGCCAACGGTGCACGACTGAACCGCCCGGGGTCATCCGTACCGTGCTGGTTTGGTGCTGCGTGTCGGTACCGGGTGGCTCCCGATCGATCGGGTCCGTGCTGTCGGTGGGGTCCGCTAACCTTCCGGTGTGTGACTTCCAGCAGGGTGAAACCTTCACCAGCGTCCAGCTGCGCTTCGTCGACCTGATCATTGACTACCTAGCGCGCAACGGCACCATCGACGTTGAGGTCCTGTACCAGTCCCCCTTCGACTCCCTCGCCCCGCGCGGACCGGAGGAGTTGTTCGAGGAGGCGCAGATCGACCAGATCACCGCGGTCATTCGCGCCGTCTACGCCACCGCAGTCGCAACGCAGGACGCGGCATGAAGTGCCCCTCGGTGCACACCGTGCACGTAAGCGTTGGAGACCACCGCTACGCCTACCACACTGACAGCGACTGCCCTGCCTTGTGAACGGCAAGCCCGAGACGTTCAAGGGTCGTCAGGAGATGTCGCGCGAGAACGCGGAGGCACAGGGGCTCAGCCGCGGTCAGCAGTGACAAGACTAGTCATGCATGCGGATCTTGGGGTCTGACTCAACTGGAGACGAGCCATGCTCAGGACTTGTGGATCAGCTTTCCCGGGCGGACGCACGAGAGGCGTACCTTCCCGAGTGAGTGATCAGCAAGTCACCGAGTAGGCCCGCGTTGCAGCGCGGGCCGGGAAGGCACGCCCGTGCTCAGCGTAGTCACCAACGACGGCACCACCGAGACCGGCTCCCTGATGGACGACATCGTCCGCGAGGGCGTCAGGCGGATGCTCGCCGCGGCCCTGGAGGCCGAGGTCTACCAGTACATAGCCGGGCTGGCGGACCAGCGCGACGAGGCCGGTCGCCGTCTCGTGGTGCGAAACGGCCATCACCGGGAGCGGACCGTTACCACCGCTGCGGGCCCGGTCGAGGTGCGGGCGCCGAGGGTGAACGACAAGCGTGTTGATGCCGCCACGGGCGAGCGTCGGCGCTTCTCGTCGAAGATCCTGGCACCGTGGTGCCGGAAGTCCCCGAAGGTATCCGAGGTGCTGCCGCTGCTGTATCTGCACGGGCTGTCGTCCGGGGACTTCGTGCCGGCGCTGGAGCAGTTCCTCGGCTCGGCGGCCGGGCTCTCCCCGGCGGCGGTGACGAGGCTGACCAAGCAGTGGAGCGACGACCATGCCGACTTCCAGGCCCGTGACCTGTCGGAGTCCGACTACGTGTACGTGTGGGCCGACGGCGTGCATCCCAAGGTCCGTCTCGGCCAGGCGCACTCCTGCGTGCTGATGCTGATGGGGGTGCGGCTGGACGGCACCAAGGAACTGATCGCGCTGGCCGAGGGGCTGCGGGAGTCGGCCGAGTCGTGGGCGGATCTGCTGCGGGACTGCCGACGGCGCGGCATGCGCGATCCCGAGCTGGTCGTCGGCGACGGCGCGATGGGCCTGTGGCGGGCCCTTGCGGAGGTATTTCCGCAGGCCAGGCAGCAAAGGTGCTGGGTTCACAAAACCCGCAACGTGATCAACTCGCTGCCGAAGTCCGCGCACCCCGGAGCGAAGAAGGCGCTGCAGGAGATCTACAACGCCGAGGACCGCGACCACGCCATGAAGGCGGTCACCGACTTCGAGCGGGCCTACGGCGCGAAGTGGCCCAAGGCCGTCAAGAAGATCACCGACGATGTCGACGAACTCCTCGCCTTCTACGACTTCCCGGCCGAGCACTGGGTGCATCTACGGACAACGAATCCGATCGAGTCGACCTTCAGCACGGTCAAACTCCGAACCAAGGTCACCCGCGGCGCCGGTAGCCCCGCCGCCGCCCTTGCCATGGTGTTCAAGCTCGCCGAGTCCGCCCAGGCCCGATGGCGGGCGATCACCGCACCCCAACTCGTCGCCCTCGTCCGCAACGGCGCCCGCTTCGAGAACGGTCACCTCGTCGAACGAGCGGAGGTCACCGCAGCCTGAACAACCTTTGTGATCCACAACTCTTGACTATGACTCACTGGAGACGGGCCGGAACCCAAGAACGTACAGCCCTCTAGACCCGGACTTCGCGGGTCACCTTTCAGGTCTGTGGCCAGCGGGTTTGTCCGATGTCGGTATCGAGTAGGTCGAGGAGGTGGAGTTGGACGCCGCGGGTTATCTGGACGGTGGGCGGGTCAGTGAGGTTGCCGATCCTCAGGGTGAGTTCGCCGAGGTGGTAGAAGATCATGCGGCCGGTGGGGCGGGCTCGGCGGTTGTCCGGGTAGAGGCCGGTCATGGTCTGGTCGCCGCCGAGGGCGCGTCTGGCCTGGCGTTCGATGAGGCAGAAGACGAGCAGGGCCAGGCAGATGACCTGGATCAGGGCGGCGACGCGCCGGTTGTGCTGCACGAAGACCGGTGCGACCGCCAGGGGGCCTTTGAAGTCGTGGTAGCGGCGTTCGACCGCGCCCTGGCCCTTGTAGTGGACCAGGATCCGGGCCGAGTTGGCCCGCTCGGCCGGGATGCTGGTCAGCAGCGCGTACCAGCCGTCCACGGCGGCCTCGGAGGCCAAGGCTTCCTGGTCGAAGTGCCAGGCCAGGGTGGGCTTTCCGTGTTCGTCTTCGGTGATCGTCCAGCGCAGACAGGAGGTCACATGGCGTTTGGCTGCGATGACTCCGATGCGAGCGGTGATCTTCGAGCCGGTCTTGTAGTGCCGGCCGCCGGCTGCACTCGCGAGTTTGTCCATCTCCTCACCGGCCCGGGCCAGACGCTTCTCGCGGGCTCTGCGCTGGCCCGCTGCAACGGCGGTGGAGTGCACCAGGACCCGGCGCACCCGGTGCACGGGGTCCCGCTTGCGGGGCCCGGTCAGGGTATGGACGTCCTCCAGAACCCGGTAGCTCTCCCGCTGGTCGGCGGGCTTGCCCGCGTCCCGCCCGGGCACCCAGTCCACAGCCTGGGCCTGGGTGAGATCCAGCGCGGCATAGACCTCGTCCTTGACCTGGGCAGCCGGGACGGGGGCGATGAAGTCCACCCCGGCCGACAAAAGCGCGGTGATGTTGGCGTACGACACCAGTTTGGAGTCGGCAACCATCAGGAACTTCTGTTCACCGGCCATGCCTTGCAGGTCCTTCATCGCCCCGACGGCCTGGCTGACCTCGGCCGCTTTGCCGCCCAGGACCCGGGCATGGACGGGGATGCCGCCGTCGGCGGACACCGCAAGCCCCGTCTGGACCTGCTTAAGGTCCACCCGCCGGTCCTTGGGACGCCCGTGGGCAATGACCGGGTACTGCTCGTCCTGGTCCTGGACCGGATAGGCGCCATGGACGGACATGCTGGTCATATCCCAGTGCAGCCGCGACACATCGATGCCGAACTCGGAGATGGCCCGTGCGCCGACGGTGCCCGCGATGGCCTCCAGTTTCGGGGCGATCGCGTCCAGGGCCCGGGCCAGACGGTCGTCGTTGAGCAGATCCGCCTCGATACCAAAGATCTCCTCCACCGCCCAGGTGCGGGCCCAGTCACCGACCCTCACCAGCGGTGCCGGCGAGGTCAGCCGGTTGGCCACCAATGCCTCGACCACCTGCCCATGGGTCAGATGCGCGCTCGCACCCCCCGGGCACACCTCGTCGACGACCCCCGCGACATCCAACCGGCGCAGAAACTCGGCAGCGACAGGCAGAGCGCCCAGACGCTTCTCCACCACGGACATCACCACCACATCAAGGCGCTGACGGACAGACCGTGGCCGCGGGGACCGGGAAGTCATCGACACACCCCACCCAACGCCGAACGACCGACCCGGGACACCCCCGGACCAGTCACACCATACGAATCAACGACCCGCGAAGTCCGGGTCTAGA